>NZ_JBXATB010000001.1:0-5723 GCF_058809925.1 Rhodoglobus sp. GW821-FHT12B09
GCTGGGGCGCCTACTCAACCCACCGGGTTTCGATACGGCGCTGGGGCGCCTACTCAACCCACCGGGTTTCGATACGGCGCTGGGGCGCCTACTCAACCCACCGGGTTTCGATACGGCGCTGGGGCGCCTACTCAACCCACCGGGTTTCGATACGGCGCTGGGGCGCCTACTCAACCCACCGGGTTTCGATACGGCGCTGGGGCGCCTACTCAACCCACCGGGTTTCGATACGGGCGCTAGAGCGCCCTACTCAACCCACCGACCCCTAGTACTCCGTGCGGTCGTCCCGCGCCAGCCACGCGTCGAACGGCGCCGTCGCGTTGGCGGGGCGCACCTCGTCGATCGAGACGTCCCAGGTGGAGCGGTCGCGGCTGAAGAGCTCGTAGAACTCGCGGTCGTCGAAGCCGCCGCGGGCGGCGTCGTTCCGGTCGCCGGCGAAGACCACGCGGTCGACCCGCGCCCAGAGCGCCGCCGAGAGGCACAGCGGGCACGGCTCGCACGAGGTGTAGAGGGTCGCGCCGGCGAGGGAGAAGTCGCCGACGGCCTGGCACGCGGCCCGGATCGCCACGACCTCCGCGTGGGCGGTGGGGTCCAGGGAGGCGGTGACGCGGTTCTGGCCCTCGGCCAGAAGGGCGCCGTCGCGGACGATGACCGCCCCGAACGGCCCGCCGCCGTTGGCCACGTTCTCGGTCGCGAGCTGGATGGTGCGCTCGATCCAGCGCGTGTCGATGACGGAGGCGTCGCTCATGCGAGACCCGCCGAGAAACGCCACGCGTCGTGGGCGGGGGGCGCGTCATCCCGCAGCACCTGGGCCTCGATGAGGCCGTAGGGGCGGTCCGCGGCGATGAACACCTCCCCGGGGTTGTCGAGGCCGAACGGCGACAGGTCGACGACGAAGTGGTGCTTGTTGGGGGCTTTCAACTGGACCTCCACGATGGACGGAATCTCCTCGAGCACAGCCCGGCCCATGTGCCACAGGGTCTGCTGCAGGGCGAGGGACTGGAGGGTCGCGAACTCGCGGATCATGATCGCCTTGACGACGGGGTAGACCGCATTCCAGTCCACGTCGGTGCCGTCGAACCGCCACTTCGCGACCAGGGACGTCGCCATGACGCGGTCGTGGGTCTCGGGGAGAGTCGTGTACTCGTCCTCGAGGAACCCGGCGAACTCCGACCCGGTGGACTTGAGGATGACGAGGTCCTTGAAGCCGCCGACCACGTACTCGCCCGTGGCATCCACCGTGATGGCGGCCGTGCGGGTCTCGGCGCCGCTGCGCGTCCAGGTGTGGTCGTGCTCGACTCCGTCGACGACGGCGCGGGTCCAGGCGAACTCCTCGATCTCGATGCGCGCGCCCTCCGCCGGCTCCACGTCGCCCACGAAGTGCCGCGCGAGCGCGAGCCCGTACTCCTCGATCGACCGGATGCCCACGCTCTTGGCATACGCGAATGCCGTGTTCTTCTGGGTGTCGGTCGGCAGCACGTTCGACTGGTCGCCCGCGAGGTACGCCGGGCCGAACGGGCCGCGCAGGGCGGTGGTCACGTTCAGGTCGTGGATCTCGTGGCGGGCCGTGTCGCGCACGATCCGCACGACGCGGCTCTCCGCCTTGCCGTACTGGTTGTCGCCCAGGATGATTGCCATGCCCCGATTCTCGCAGGGCCGTGTTTCTTGGGCGTTTCTGAACGTCGCCGCCTAGAGCCGGTCGTGCTCCTGGTCGGCGCGCGGCACGAGCGGGATCGCGACCACCGGGGCGATCGCGGCGGCGACGAAGGTCAGCGGGTACCCGATCAGCCCGATCAGCGCACCGAACAGCGGGCCGGCCACCGAGGCCGTGAGGAACTGCCCGGTGTTCTGCGCCCCGAGTGCGCGCCCGGCCCAGGCGGTGCCCGCCATCTCGGCGACCGAGGTGAACGCCAGCCCGTTGTCCGCGACGGTCACCGACGTCGCGATCACGAACACGATTCCCGCTGCGGCGAAGTGCGTGGCGTCGACCAGGGCGAGCAGCAGCATCACCACCGCCGCGGAGGCTGCGACCCAGCGCAGGGGCCGGACTCGGCTGCCGACGCGGTCGCTCATCACTCCGACGGCGATGCGGCCGACGGCCCCGATGAACTGCGCGACCCCGACGAGGATGCCGGCGGGCAGCGGCTCCCAGCCGAGCTCCGCGACGAGCCAGACGAGCCCGAACGTCGAAAGCAGGAACTGCGGCAGCACGAGCAGAGCGGACACCAGGTGGATGCGCCACAGGAACGAGCTCGCGCGGTAGGGGTTCACCGGGGCCGAGGCATCCGGCGCAGGTGCTGCCCGGGGAGGGTCGACGATCACGATCGCGCACACCACGGCGACGACGGCGGTGAGCACCAGCGGAACGAGGAGGGCTGCGGCGATGCCCGAGGCGGAGGCGATCACCGGGATCGTCACGGCGGCGATCGTCACGCCGAGCGGCTGCGACATCTGCCGGATGCCCATCGCGAGCCCGCGGCGGTGCTTCGGGAACCATCCCACGACGACCCGCCCGCTCGCGGCGTTCGCGCTCGCGCTCGCTGCACCCCCGAGCAGGAAGAACAGCCCCAGCCACAGGTACCCGTCGGCGAACAGCGCGCCCAGTGCCGCGAGCGCGGTGAGCGCGAGCCCGCCCGCGATGACCCAGCGCTCGCCGATGCGGTCCGCGAGGGCTCCCCACGCGATGAGGGTCAGCACCAGGCCGAAGGAGGTCGCGGCGGCGAGCAGCCCGGCCTCGGCGAGGGAGACTCCGCGCTCCAGGTGCAGCAGCGGGATGAGGAACGCCGGAGTGGTGACGAACACCGTGCCCGCGACCTGCGCGAGCACGCCCACGGCGAGCATCGCCCACGCCCGGGGCGGCGTGCGTTCGAGGGTCATCGTGACAGGTGCTCCCCGTGCCCGGGCGCCTCGCCGCGCACCCACGTGCGCCGGACGGCCCCGCGCAGCTCGCGGCCGTCGTACGCACTCACCGGGTTCTTGTGGAGGAGCTCCTCCTTGCGCACGGTGAAGACGGCATCGGGGGCGAACGCGACGAGGTCGGCATCTGCCCCCACCGCGATGCGCCCCTTGCGGCCGAGCCCGACGAGGTCGGCCGGGCCGCGCGACATCCAGCCCAGAACGCGGTCGAGCGGGATGCCGCGGCGCGACGCCTCGGTCCACACCGCCGCGAGTCCCAGCTGCAGACCTGCGATGCCGCCCCACGCGAGCTGGAAGTCCCCGCCGCCGCGGGTCTTCAGCTCGACGGTCGCGGGGGAGTGGTCGGTCACGACGATGTCGATGTCGCCGTCGAGCAGTGCCTGCCAGAGGGCGTCGCGGTTGGCGTCATCCCGGATCGGCGGGCAGCACTTGAACTGGGTGCCGCCGTCGGGGATCTGCTCCTCGGCGATGGTCAGGTAGTGCGGGCACGTCTCTACCGTGATCGGCAGGCCTTCGGCCCTCGCTGCCCGCAGCGACGGGAGTGCTGCGGCACTCGAGAGGTGCAGGATGTGGGCCCGCGCCCCGGTGCGCCGCACGCCGTCGATCACGCGCTGAATCGCGGTGGTCTCGGCCTCGTCGGGACGGGACTCCACGAACCGGTGGTAGTCGGCACCGCCCTCGTTGGCGTGGGCGTCGAGCACCCCGGGGTCCTCCGCGTGCACGATGAGCAGGCTGCCGAGCGCCGCGATCTCGTCGAGGGCTGCTTCCAGTTGAGCGGCGTCCAGGTGCCCGAACTCGTCCACCCCGCTCGGGGCGAGGAACGCCTTGAAGCCGAACACGCCCGCGTCGTGAAGAGCCTTGAGGCTGCCGAGGTTCTCGGGCACGGCGCCGCCCCAGAACGCGGTGTCGACCGCGACGTGCGCGACCGCCCTCTTCGCGTCGAGAGCCTCAGCCGTCGTCGTCGCGGGGATGCTGTTGAGCGGCATGTCGATGATCGTCGTGACGCCTCCCGCGGCCGCCGCGCGGGTCGCGCTCGCGAAGCCCTCCCACTCGGTGCGGCCGGGCTCGTTCACGTGCACGTGGGTGTCGACGATGCCGGGGAGCAGTACCTCGTCGTCCGCGAGCGTGACCTGCCGGTCGCCCTCGAGCGGCCCGCTGGCTATGGCGGCGATGCGCCCGTCGCGGATGCCGATCTCGGCCGGCCTGAAACCGCCCTCGACGAAGGCCGATGCCGCGCGCACCACGAGGTCGAATCGCTCAGTCATGTGAGTCCATTATCCCGTGGCCGGTGGGTTGAGTAGGCCGCCCGCGGCCGTATCGAAACCTGTGGGTTGAGTAGGCCGCCCGCGGCCGTATCGAAACCGCCCCCCGATTCACGTCGGTGAGGTTTCGATACAGGCGCCAGAGCGCCTTACTCAACCCACCGGGTTTCGATACAGGCGCTAGAGCGCCTTACTCAACCCACCGGGTTTCGATACAGGCGCTAGAGCGCCTTACTCAACCCGCTACAGGCGCCAGAGCGCCTTACTCAACCCGCTACAGGCGCTAGAGCGCCTTACTCAACCCGCCGTAACGCGCCCGCAATGCGCCGCTCGTACGATGAGGCATGCCCGACGCCCTCCTCGAATGCCCCAAGCGCATGGAGTACGGCCCGTGCGGCGGCGTCGAGTTCGACGGCACGTGCGAGGTCGCACCGCACCGGTGCGTGTTCCTCGACCTGCCCACCGTGCGGTGGCACGGGGTCGCCTCCGAGGAGCCGCGCGGGCGCTCGGATCCGGTGCCGGAGTCGCCCGTCTCGTCCGGGGCGGTGGAGATGCGCGCGCTCATGGCGGTGCGGCCGATCGTGGTTGCCGACTTCCCGGCACGGGCTCTCGACGGGCGCTCGATCGACGAGTGCGCGGGCATCCTCGCCGGGTCTGTCGACGCCGTGCTCGCCGGCGACGCGGGCAGCGCCCGGGTGCAGTTCCCGCCCGCTTACCGGGCCTCGCTCATCCGGGCCGCCGGGCTGCAGGTGTGGACCGGCTTCAACTGCCGCGACCGCAACCGCGTCGCGATGGAGGGCGAGCTCGCCGCGCTCGCGCACGTGGGCGTCGCCGGAGTGCACTGCGTGACCGGCGATCACACGAACACGGGCCAGCGGCCGGATGCCCTCCCGGTGTTCGACCTCGACTCCACAGAGGCGGCGTCCCTGGCGCGGGCGAGCGGCCACCTCGTGAGCGTGGCCGAGGCTCCCGCGACCCCGCCGGTCGACCGCCGGCCCGACCGGCTGCTCGAGAAGTTCCGCGCGGGGGCGGAGGTGTGCTTCGTCAACCACGCGGGCGGTGCGGCACCGGTCGCCGCGTTCATCTCCCGCGCGCAGGATCTCGGGGCGACGATGGCGTTCATCCCGTGCTTGCCCGTCGTCGTCGACAGGGACAGCGCGGAGCTGCTGCGCACGTTCACGACCCTCGTGCTGCCGGACGGGTACCTCGAGCGGATCCTCGCGGCGCGCGACCCGTTCACGGAGGGCGTCGCGGCAGCCGTCGAGCTCGGCCTCGAGATGCTCGCGATCCAAGGGGTGGCGGGCGTGAACCTGTCGGGCGGCGCCGGCCCCGGTCGCGAGGCCTGGTTCGCGGAGGCGCTGGCGCAGATCTCTCGCGGGGTGAGTGGCGCCCTCTAGGGCGCGTATCGAGACGGGTCGAGACCAGGTTTCGATACAGGCGCTGGGGCGCCTTACTCAACCAGCCGGGTGGCGCCCTCTAGGGCGCGTATCGAGACGGGTCGAGACCAGGTTTCGATACAGGCGCTGGAGCGCCTTACTCAACCAG
>NZ_JBXATB010000001.1:5822-65337 GCF_058809925.1 Rhodoglobus sp. GW821-FHT12B09
GCGCCCTCTAGGGCGCGTATCGAGACGGGTCGAGACCAGGTTTCGATACAGGCGCTGGAGCGCCTTACTCAACCAGCCAGGTAGCTCAGCACCCACTGCCCGTCGACGAGCGCGTACTCGTCGCGGCGGGAGGCGGCCTCCGCGTTGCTGGTCCAGAACGTGAGGCGGGTCGGGCGCACGAGGAAGCCGATCCAGGTCGGCGGCGGGTCGGCCGGCACGTCGAACGCGGCCCACTGAGCGACGCGAGAGGCGAGCGGCAGCTGCGCGAACTCGGGGGAGTTCAGCCACGCGAGCTGCTTCAGGTACGGCGATCGGCGCTCGAACGCGGCGGCCTGCTCGGAGGCGGGCGCCACCGACGCGAGGCCCTGCACGACGAGCTGCCGCGTGAAGCCCGGCCAGAGGAAGGTGAGGGCGACGGCGGGGTTGGCCGCGATGTCCGCCACCTTGCGGGAGCGGCTGTCGGTGTGGAAGTAGAGTCCCTCGTCGTCGCGCTCCGTGAGAAGGACGGTGCGGGCATCCGGAGCGCCGTTCGACACGGTGGACAGGATCATCTGCGGCCGCTCGAGCACGTCGTTGCCCGGCAGCCAGTCGTCGAGGAGCGGGAAGGTCACTGGTTGAACCGGGCGATCTCGGTGAGCTCGGCCACGCCCTGCGCGGTCGAGGTCTCGACCAGGTGCGACCCCCAGGCGGCGCTGGCGGACGTCGGGTCGCCGATCACGCCGGTGGGCCCGAAGTCGTTGGACTGCCAGCCGAACGCGACGGAGCCGCCGTTGAACTTGATGTGCTCGAAGTCCGCGATCTGATCGGGCACCGCGCGCGTGGCGACCGACAGGTCGACGAGCTCGGGCCGAAGCGCCATCACCATCGAGGTCTCGCCGTGGCCGCCGTGGATGCCGAAGCCGCGCTCATCCGGCCCGTTCACGCCGTCGCCGGCGGGCATGCCGGCGTTCATGAGGAACGTCCGCAGCCCGAACTGGATGTGCAGCTCGCGGAGTGCGACCATGAGCAGCGCGGTGTTGCCGCCGTGCCCGTTGTAGAACACGAGGGTCTTCGCCGGCGTGTTCGCGACCGATCGCCCGAGGTCGACGAGGGTGCGCATGAGGGTCTCCCACGAGACCCACATCGTGCCGGGCGCCCAGTGGTGCTCGTCGGACTTCGTGTACGCGAGCGGGGCGAGCCGCCAGACGTCGAGGCCCGTCGCGACAGCAGCGTCCACTATGCGAGACGACATCAGGTCGGCGAGGATCAGGTCGGTCGCGAGCGGCAGGTGCGCGCCGTGGTGCTCGATCGAGCCGGTCGGGAGCACGATGATCGAGTCCGCGGTGAGTGTTGTCGCGAGCGAGGGGCCCGCCAGCTCGTGAAGCTCCCGGGAGCTCACAGCTGCGACCCCGTCGCGACGGGCGGCTTTGCCTGCAGCTTGCCGGGGTTGAGCAGGTTGCCCGGGTCGGTGGTCGCCGCGTGTGCAAGGGTGCGGTCGGGCTCGTAGTCCACGAACCACTGGTGGGGGTTGTGGTACCCGACGCCGAGGGCCGTGAGCCTGTCGAATCCCGCGAACACCTCCTCGGCCGACTCGTACTCGCCCACGAGCATCCCGATCGGCCTGCCCTTCTGGGCCTCGATGTGCAGCATCCCCCCACGGTAGACCGCGTGCACCTCGTCGATGCGGTCGACCAGCGCGTCGCCCGAGACCTCGACGTGGAAGTAGCGGTTCGGGTCGGACTTCTGCAGCCACTCGATGGGGTGGTTGTAGCTGAGCATGCTGAGCTTCATCGAGGCCTGGGCGCCCTCGCGCACGTCCTCCACAGTTCCGCCCGCGGCCTCCACGAGACGCCGGGCCTCGGGCAGCGACGCCGCGTCGAGGATGCCGCGCAGTGAGGCCCGCCCCTTCACGATGGCCGGGTCGTCCGGCAGGGCATCGGCGAGGGCTGGCAGGTCGGCGGAGACCAGTCGCGGGGTCGGCTCGAGGTCGGCGAACGGCCGGATGACCGACAGCGCGCCCTCGAAGGTCGGGAAGCTCGCGTAGAACCCCCGCCAGTCCTGCAGCGGCTCGAGGGCGACGGTGGCCCGCGCGATGATGCCGGCGGTGCCGTAGTTGTGGATGTACGGCTCGGCGGCCTCGCCCTCGACGTGCATAAGCTGCGCGTCCGGAACTCCGTGCACGACGTCGAGCGCGAGCACGTAGCCGTGGTGCAGCATGCCGTGCTTGATCGACCCGGTGCCTCCGGAGCCGCCCGAGATGAAGCCGCCGATCGACGACTGCGCCGTCGACGGGTACATGAGCAGCTGCTGGCCCGACTTCCACGCGGCCGTCTCGAGCGAGACCATGGTCGCGCCCGCCTCGGCGGTGATGAAGCCGTCGCCGACCTCCAGGACCTCGCGGGCGCGAGACAGGTCGAGCACGAGGCCGCCGGCCATCGGGATGCCCTGCCCGTAGTTGCCCGTGCCCTTGCCCCGGGGCGTGATCGGCACGCCGTGGCGTACGGCGGCGCCCACCGCGAGGGCGATCTCCTCCGCGTTGGCGGGGTAGGCGACGAGATCGGCGAAACCGAGCGGCAGCTGCTCGGCGATGACGGGCGACATCCGCGCGCCGTCGACGGAGGCCTTCTCGCGGGCCGCGAGCTCGACGCTCACGCCCTTCTCGCCGAGCAGGGAGCGGAGTTCTTCTTCGAGGTTCATGTGGTCCTTTTAGTGCATGACCATCCCACCGGTGACGTTGATCGCCTGGCCGGTGAGGTAGTCGGAATCGGGGCTGGCGAGGAAGAGCGCCACCGAGGCCACATCCGACGTCTCGCCGAGGCGCCCGAGAGGCGAGTAGGCCGACCACGTGTCGATGTCCGCCTGGGTGCGGGTGGCGGCACCCATCTCGGTGAGGATGTAGCCGGGGCAGAGCGAGTTCGCCGTGATGCCGTGGCATCCCCACTCAAGTGCCGCCATTCGGGTCAACGCGACCACGGCGGCCTTGGAGGGCGGATATGCGCCTTCGCCCGCCCCGCCCTTCTTGGCCGCCATGGACGCGAGATTGATGATCTTGCCGCCGTGGCCGGCGGCGATCATGGCGCGCACGCTGACCTGCATGGTCGTGAGCATGGCGCGCGTGTTGATCGAGAACGTCTCGTTCCAGTTCTGAACGGTGAGGTCGAGGAGAGACGTGAACCTGAGGATGCCCGCGCTGTTGACGAGCACGTCGACGCCGCCGAGCGACTCGACGGCCGCCTCCGTGGTGGCCTGTGTCGCGACGGGGTCGAGCAGGTCGACCTCGTGGAAGGTGCCGCCGATCCTCTCGGCGTGCTGTGCGCCGAGGTCGACCAGGCGGTCGAGGATGCTCACCCGAGCACCCTCGACCGCGAAGCGGGCGGCGATCTCGCCGCCGATGCCGCGGGCCCCGCCAGTGACGATCACGCGCTTGCCGGCCAACCGGCCTGCCACTGGCGGGGTCATCGGTGTGCTACTTCAGGCCGAGAGACATGTCCACGAACTGGTTCGTGTACAGGTCCTCCGGGGTGAGTCCGTCGGCCATCGCGACATCCTGTGCCGTGAAGATCGGCGTCACGATGTCGAAGAGGTCCTTGACGCGGGCCTCGTCGAAGTTGCCGAGCGTGTCGTCCGGCCCGTTGGCGACGATACCGTCGGCCAGCTGGGTGTCGAACGAGTAGTCCGCGACGCCCTGGCTGTAGACCCAGCCGGTGTCGTACTTGTCGACGAGCTCGAGGATGAGCTTGTTGGTCGCGTCCTTGGTGGTGCCGTCGTAGTAGTCGATCTCAGCCTGCTGCATGACCGGCACGAGGGCGGTGAGGCAGTCGGCGTACTTCGTCACGTCGTCCGGGCGCACCGAGACCATCGCCGCGTACTTGGGGAAGCCCGCGTCGTTGATCAGCTGGTACTTGACGTCCTTGCCCCACTCCGGGACCTCGTTCTTGTAGATGTAGGGCTCTGCCGAGGCGAAGCCCTGCTGGGCCGTCTTGCCCGCCTCCGACACGAACACGGCGGGCGAGCCGTCGTAGGTCGAGTCGATCTGGTCGGCCGAGAGGATGCCCGCACCGACGAAGTAGTCGATGTAGACACCGCCCGGGAAGACGCGGATGGGCGCCTTCGCGGTGCCGAGGTCGGCGATCGTCTCAACGTCGGGGTAGGTCTCCGGGTCCCACATGATCATCTGCGGGTCCTTCTCGAGCGGCTGGAACACGCCGACCGTCGGGAGGTCCACCGAGTGGGCGATTGCCTCATCCGTGCCCACGTACGCCATGAAGATCGAGTCATCGCTGTACAGCTGGGCGTTCGGCTGCGAGAAGCCGACCGCCGGGCCGCCGGCCAGGATCGTCACGTCGACGCCGGTGTACTCGCCGCTGGCCATGAGCGGGCCCGTGACCGTCTTGTTGGTGTCGTCGATCGTGTAGTCGGAGCCCAGGAGCGAGTACAGGTGGCCGTGCTCGGCCTCCGGGTTCCAGTCGGTCTGGATCTTGATGTCCGTCGGGCAGCCTGCTGCGGCCAGGTCAACGGATCCAATGGTCAGGCCGTCGGACGTCTCCGCCGGGGTGGGGGTGCTGCTACAGGCGGTGAGCACCATCGAGCCGGCGACGAGGCCGGTCACGATGATCGCACGCGTGCGTGTGATGCGCATTGGATCTCCTTCTGTGTTGTGTGTGATTGCAGGGGGTCGGATGAGAATTAGAAGTCGTACCACTTGCCAACGGCGCGCCGGCCGAGCCAACCGAAGACCAGGAAGATGACGACGCCGAACAGGGAGGCGACGAGCACGGAGGCGAACAGCTCGGCCGAGTTGAGGCGCGCGCTGTACTTGGCGATGAGGGCCCCGATGCCGGGCGTCCCGCGCTGGAAGAAGAAGTCGCCGACGATCGCGCCGACGACGCTGAGCCCCGCCGAGATGCGCATGCCCGCGAAGATCGCCGGGGTCGCCGCGCGCAGCTCGAGCTTGGTCAGGATGGTCCAGCGCGAGGCGCCCTGCAGCTTGAACAGCTCGCGGTGCGACCGGTCCACCGACTGCAGGCCGAACAGGGTGTTCGACACCATCGGGAACAGCGCGATCATGATGCAGACGACGACGCGCGACGGGAAGTCGTAGCCGAACGAGAAGCCGATGAGGGGCGTGATCGCGAGGATCGGGATGGCCTGCAGCAGCACCGCGTAGGGGAACAGGGTGCGCTCGACCCACCGCGCCTGGCTCATGGCGATGGCCCAGATGATGCCGATGACCATCGCGATCAGCAGCCCGACCAGCGCGACCACGGCGGTGTTGCCGAGGGCCTCGAAGATGTCGGGTGCGGTCTTCGGCTCGACCAGCTTGCCGAGCACCTGGTCGGGGCGGGGCAGGAGGAAGCTGCGTTTGCCGAGAGCAGCGTTGGCGATGTAGGCGACCGCGATGATCGCCGCGAGCAGGGCGATCGGCGGGCCCCAGAGCCCGACCTTCGCGGGGCCGAAGTTGCCGCGGCGGCGGCGCAGCGGGGCTGCCTGCGTGTCGGCCATCAGTTGTGCCCTTCCCTCAGCGCGTGCGACACCTTGCCGACGAGCGCCGCGAACTCGCCCGTGAAGCGGATGTCGGGGTCGCGGGGCATCGCGAACGGCACCTCGAAGGTGTCGACGATCGTGCCGGGGCGGCCCGACATGACGATGACCTTGGTGGAGAGGTACACGGCCTCGGAGACCGAGTGCGTGATGAACAGCCCGGCGAACTGCTTCTCGGCGAACAGCCGGAGGAGCTCATCGTTCAACCGCTCGCGGGTGATCTCGTCGAGCGCGCCGAACGGCTCGTCGAACAGGAAGATCTCGGGGTCGAGGGTGAGGGAGCGCGCGAGCGAGGTGCGCATCCGCATCCCGCCGGAGAGGGCGCGGGGGAGGTGCTGCTCGAAGCCCGTGAGGCCCACGAGGTCGATGGCCTCCTTGGCCTTCGCGAGGCGGTCGGCCTTCGGCGTGCCGTGCAGTTCGGCGAGCAGTTCGACGTTCGACTGCACACTGCGCCAGGGCAGCAGTGTCGCATCCTGGAAGACGTAGCCGATGCGGTCGGTCGCGAGCTCGACGGTGCCGTGCGACGCGGTCTCGAGCCCGGAGGCGATGCGCAGCAGCGTGGACTTGCCGCAGCCGGAGGGGCCGACGACAGTCACGAACTCGCCGCGCTTGACGGTCAGGTCGACTCCCGAGAGGGCTACGGTGCCGTCGGGGAAGGTCATCTGCACATCGCTGAAGTCCAGCAGTGTGTCTGTCTGTGTTGCAGTGGGCATGGTGGGTGTCACCTCGTTTCGAGGATGGGTGTGCGGATGGGGGATGCCACGGTGTAGCTGACCTCGCTGTGGGCGACGAGCGAGCCGGCGTGGATGACGTAGCGGTCCGCCGAGGCGTTCGCAATGACATCCGAGAGGCTCGACCCGCGCACCGCGAGGAGTTCCGCCCGCGCGCCGACCCTCACGCCGGCCCGGGGGAGATTCATGACCGAGCGGGCGCCGTCGCTCACGGCGGCGTACGCCTCCTCGAGGGAGAGGTGCCCGGCGGTGACGAGCAGCGATGCCGTCTCCAGGGCGTCGCTGCGGCCGACCGGGTTGAACGGGTCGCGCACGTTGTCGGCGCCGGCCCCGACACGGACGCCCGCGTCGAGGAGTGGACGCAGGGCTGTGAGACCGCGGGGTGTGGACACCGGGTGCTCCCAGCCCTGCAGGTACAGGTTGGTGATGGGCAGCGAGATGATGCCGATGTCGGCGCGGAGCACCGCGGTGATCACCTCGTCGAGCTCCGCCGCCTCCAGCGTGCCGAGTCGCACGCAGTGGCCGGCCGAGACGGGCACCTCCCAGTCCCGCACGATGCGGGCGAACTCGAGGATGGTCGGGTCTCCCGTGAGCCCCTCGTCCGTGTGCAGGTCGACGCCGAGCCCGCGGCGCTCGGCGAGGGCGAGGAGGCGGCGCAGGTCGTCCAGCGGCGCGGGGGCGAGGTGCGGGGCGCCGCCCACGAGGTCGACGCCGAGGTCGAGCGCGGCCTCGATCGCGGCATCCGGGATATCGGAGGCGGCCAGCGCGACGAGCTCGATGTCCATGAGGTGGGCGAGCTCGCTGCGCACCCGGGTCAGCGCCCGCACGCCGCGCAGCGGGTCGTCGCCGATCAGGATGTCGACGTGGCACCGCACGGCGGTGGTGCCGTTGCGGAGCATCCCGAGCGCGGCGGTGCGCGCGCGGTCGGCGATGCTCTCGACGCTCATGCCCGAGGAGTACGCGCGCCACGACTCGATGGCCTTGACGAGGTCGCCCGCGGGCGGGTTGATGAGGTCCCAGGAGAGGGCCTTGTCGAGGTGGGCGTGGGGCTCCGCCGGGGCGGTGAGGAGCATGTACCCGGAGAGGTCGATGATCGAGTCGCCCGCCGCGACGATGCCGGGCTCCGCCGGCCGCACCGCCCGGACGATGTCCTCGATGAGCTCCACGTCGACGAGCGAGCCGTCCGGGAGCAGGGCGTTCCTCAGCAGCGAGAGCTGGTGGGGAAGGGTGGGCACGGTGCGGACTCCAGGGCTGGAAGTGGCTGGATGCAGCATCCGCACCGTTGAGTCGGCTGCACGTGAATGTTGATGGGATCAACAGGACCGAATCTAAGAGCGTCGCGTTTCCAGCGTGTGACGTGATCATTTCGACGTGTTAATTTGCGGCGCGCTCTCGGGATAGGCGTGGTACGAATTCACGAGGAACGAGGAGGACACCGTCACAGCGCTCGACGCCGCCATCGACAGGCAGGCCGTTCAGGTCGGCTCGCGCATCCGCGCGCTCCGCCGAGCCCGCGGCCTCACACTCGAGGAGCTGGGCGCGCTCTGCGAGCTTTCGCACCCGTTCCTGAGCCAGCTCGAGCGCGGTCGGGCCAGGCCCAGCATGGTCTCACTCGAGAAGATCGCGAGGGCGCTCGGCAGCAGCCAGCTCGAGCTGCTCGCGGGCGGGGACGACACCACCTCGACCCTGGTGCGCGCCGCCGAGGGCACGCGCGGCCACTACGGCGAGGGCGAGGCGCGCATGCTCGTGCACGGCACGCGCAGCTTCCACCCCATGGAGTTCCGCGGCTCGAACCAGATCGCCGGCGACTACTTCGTGCACGACGAGGACGAGTTCATCCACGTCGTCGAGGGCTCCGTCGAGGTCGATCTCGGCGAGCAGGGCGTCTCGGTTTTGGTCGAGGGCGATTCGCTCTATTACGTTGGGGGCACTCCCCACCGCTGGAGAGCCCTCGAGCCCGGCGGGTACCGCCTGTTCGTGGTCAAGGAGAAACCAGAGCAGCTATGAACGCCCTCGATTCCACAGCTTTCGACATGGTCGTGACCCGCAGGGTCGAGGATGCCGACGGGGTCGCCCTCCTCGAACTCGAGGCGGTCGGCGACCGCCCGCTGCCGCGCTGGCGGCCCGGCGCGCACATCGACGTGATCCTGCCGAGCGGCGACGCGCGCCAGTACTCCCTCTGCGGAACGCCGGGCTCGACCACGTGGCGCATCGGAGTCCTGCGCGAGGACGACGGCCGCGGGGGCTCCGTGTGGATCCACGACCACGCCCTCGAGGGCGCCGTGCTGCGGGTCGCCGGGCCGCGCAACCACTTCGAGTTCGCGCCGGAGCGCGGCACGCGCTACCTCTTCATCGCGGGCGGGATCGGCATCACGCCGATCTCCGCGATGGTCGAGGCGGCCGCCGCCGCGGGCGTGGAGTACCGGCTCGAGTACGCCGGGCGGTCGCGCTCCACGATGGCGCTCGTGTCGCTCGAGGACGGGCATCCGGGGCGTGTGTCTGTCTATGCTGCCGACGAGGGGCAGCGGCTCGACCTGGCTGCGCTGTTCGAGACCCTGCCGCCGTTCACCACGACGTACTGCTGCGGTCCCGCGCGGCTGATCGAGGCTGTCGAGGCTGCGGCGAAGGGGCGGCAGCTCAAGGTCGAGCGGTTCGAGCCGAAGGCGCTGGGCGCGCCGATCCTCGCGGAGCCGTTCGAGGTCGAGCTCGCGTTCTCCGGCATCGACCTCGTCGTGCCGCCCGAGCGCAGCGTGCTCGAGGTCGTCGAGGAGGCGGGCGTGCTCGTGCTGTCGAGCTGCAAGGAGGGCACCTGCGGCACGTGCGAGACGCGCGTGATGGCGGGGGAGGTCGACCACCGCGACTCGATCCTCACCCCTGACGAGCAGGACGCGAACGACGTGATGTACATCTGCGTCTCCCGCTCGGCGGGGCCGAGGCTCACACTCGAGCTCTAGGTCGGTTGAGTAGGCCGCCCGCGGCCGTATCGACACCCGGTGGGTTGAGTAGGCCGCCCGCGGCCGTATCGAAACCCGGTGGGTTGAGTAGGCCCCCTAGGGCCGTATCGAAACCTCCCCTCCGCGACCCCGGTTTCGATACAGGCGCCAGGGCGCCTTACTCAACCCGCTGGCGCAGCCGCTCCACCAGGTCGCGCTCGTCCGCGTTGACGAGGGCGTAGTCGCGCACCACGACCTGCCCGTTCACGACGACGTGCTTCGGCCGGCGCCCGGGGTTCGCCCACAGCAGCCCGGCGACCGGGTCGGCGACGCCCGCATCGGCGACGCCCGACACGTCCCACACGCACAGGTCGGCGGCGGACCCCGGGCGGAGGTGCCCGAGCTCTCCCCGCCCGAGACCGGCGGCCGAGCCGGCCATCGCCATCGCGAGCACCTCCCGCGCCGCCAGCGGGCGCCCGACCAGGGGCGCCACCTGCATCGCGAGCCGGGCATCCGCCAGCAGGTGCCCCGCGTCGTTGCTGCCGCCCCCGCTGGTGCCCAGGCCGACCGGGATGCCCGCCGCGAGCAGTGCCGCGACGGGGGCTACGCCCCAGCCCATCGGCAGGTCGCACCCGGGAGCGTGGGTCGCGCTCACCCCGGCGCGCGCGAGCCGGGCGATCTCGTCCGGGGTCACGTCGCAGAGGTGCGCGAGCGTGACGTCGTCGGCGAGCCAGCCCCACTCCTCGAGCAGGTCGATGGGCCGCCTGCCGTACTTCTCCAGCGCGATCGCGGTGTCGACCTGCTCGTTCGACTGGGTCCGCCGCCGGAGCCGGTGCTTCGCCGCGACCTCGGCGAGCAGCTCGAAGGTCTCGCGCGAATCGCTGTGCACGCCGGCCGGGCCCACCGCGAGCTGGAGCATCCCGTCGCTCGTCACGCCGTTGCGCTCGCCGAGCAGGGCGCCCACGATCGCCTCGGCGGAGGCCGCGGCCTCCTGCGGGTCGTCCCGTGCCGACCCCCGCACGAACACCAGCCGCCCGCCCAGAGCCCGCGCCGCGTCGGCGGTCGCCCGCGCGATGGAGACGGTGTCGGCGCCGCTCGGCCAGGTGAGGTGGTGGTCGGCGACGGTGGTCACGCCGCTGAGCAGGCCTTCGGCGACTCCGACGGATGCCGCGGCCGACGCCAGCTCGGCGTCCACCCCGGCCCGAGCGTAGGCGGCGGCCATGGTGGGCAGCCAGTCGCGCATGGCGACCCCGCGCGTGCCCGGCAGCGTGCGGAACGCCGACTGCAGGAGGTGGTGGTGCGCGTTGACGAGGCCGGGGGTGACGATGCATCCCGATGCATCGATTACTCCGTCGCCCTCGACGACGAGGTCCCCGCTCGTCTCGGTCGTCTCGTCGATGACGATCGCGGTGGCGCCGGTGATGGTGAGCATGGTGCGTTTCTACTCCGCGGATGTGTCGGGGTTGTAACGGCTAGTAGCGGTAGCGGCACTGCCAGATGATGGGCTGCTCGCCGTCGAATGAGTAGGGACCTTTGCGGGCGGCAGCCGTAACCCTGCGGAAACGGGGGTGTGAGACATTGGTGACATGCACGAGATCGCTGACCGCATCCTCGCGGCCGTCGACGCCGGTCGGACGCTCGTCGTGGCCACGGCGATCGCGATCGACGGGAGCGCGCCGCGCACCGTCGGCACGTCGATGGCATGGGACGGCGACTCCGTCATCGGCAGCATCGCCGGCGGCTGCGTCGAGGGGGCGGTGGTCGACACGTGCCAGCTGGTCGCGGAGGACGGCGTCGCGCGCACGGTCGAGTACGGGGTCAGCGAGGAGACCGCGTTCTCTGTCGGACTCACCTGCGGTGGAGTCATCCGGATCCACGTGCAGCCCCTGACCGAGGAGCTCGAAGCCTCCCTGCGCGAGGGCGCGGATGTCGACGTCTGCGGCTACCTCGACCGAGCTCCCGTCGAGCGGCGGATGATCATCTTCGGCGCCATGGAGTTCTCCGCGACGCTCGCAACGGCGGCGGCGGTGCTGGGATACCGCGTGACGGTGTGCGACCCGCGGCCGCTGTTCGCGACATCCGTGCGGTTCCCGACCGCGGAGGTCGTGGTCATGTGGCCGACCGAGTACCTCGCGACGACGGCCGTCGACGAGCGCACCGTCATCTGCGTGCTCAGCCACGACGCGCGGTTCGACGCGGAGCTCATCGCCCAGGCGCTCGCGCTGCCCGTCGCCTACGTGGGCGCGATGGGCTCGCGCAACACCCACGACCGCCGGGTCGCCTCCCTGCTGGAGCGGGGAGTGAGCCACGACACCATCGCCGGACTGCACTCTCCGATCGGCCTCGACCTCGGCGCGAGCACTCCCGAGGAGACCGCGGTCTCGATCCTTGCCGAGATCCTCGCGGCCCGCTCCGACAGCACCGCGCTGCCGCTCACCGTGCTCGACGGTGCTATCCACGGCCGCCGCGCGGTCCGGCTGGTTGAGTAGGCCGCCCGCGGCCGTATCGAAACCGGATCGTGAAACAGCTGGTTTCGATACGCGCCCTGGAGGGCGCTACTCAACCCGCGGCCGTATTGAAACCGGATCGTGAAGCCACGCGCCCTGGAGGGCGCTACTCAACCCGCGCGAGCCTCCACAGCCGGTCGCGCGACATCGGCAGCTCGTGCGGCCGCACGCCGAGGGCGTCGCGGACCGCATTCGCGAGCGCCGGCGCCACCGGGTTGTAGGGCGCCTCGCTCATGGACTTCGCGCCGAGGGGCCCCAGGGCGTCGGTGGTGTCGGCGAACAGGACCTCGGTGACGGGGATGTCCGCGAACTGGGGCACGTGGTAGTTGCGGAACGCCTTCGTGAGCACCCGCCCCTCCCCGTCGAGGATCATCTCCTCGTACAGGGCCGTGCCGATCGCCTGCGCGGTGCCGCCCTCGATCTGCCCGCGCAGCTGCTCGGGGTTGAGCACGTAGCCGGCGTCCGCGGCCTGGACGGACTGCAGGATGCGCACCTCGCCGGTCGCGGGGTTCACGGCCACCCGGAAGGCGTGCACGTTGAACGACACGGAGCGCGGCGAGCCGTCGTGCGAGGCGGTGGCGGTGAGGCCGGGGCGCGGGCCCTCCGCCGCGATGAGCTCTTTCAGCGACAGGGCCGCCGCGAGCAGCGCCTTGCCCGCCACCACCACCCCGGCCGAGCCGAATGCCCCGGTGTCGTAGGAGACGGCATCCGTGTCCGACTGCCTGATCGCGATGCGGTCGACGGTCGTGCCCAGCGCGGATGCCACGAGCTGGGCGTGCACCGTCGTGGTGCCGTTGCCGAACTCCGCTGTCCCCACGGCGATCTCGTAGGCGTCCGGGCCCAGTACCGTCACCGACGCCGTCGCGTAGTGGCCGCGCGGCGCGATCGTCGCGATCATGGCGAGCGCCATGCCGGTGCCGACCGGCCACCCGGCGGGGCCTTCCGCGGAACCCGAGTGGAGTGCTCCCTCCGCGAGGTCGAGGCACTGGTCGAGCCCGTAGCTGACCATCGAGAGGTCGCTCTGCTCGTCGACGGACGTCACGACGAAGTCGTCGCCCGGCACGATCACGTTGCGGCGGCGGAACTCGAACGGGTCGATCCCGAGACGGCGCGCGAGTTCGTCCATGGCCGACTCGACGGCGAAGATCACCTGGCCGAGGCCGTAGCCGCGGAACGCGCCAGAGGGCAGGTTGTTCGTGTACACCGACTGGGCGTCGACCCGCTTGTTCGCGCACCGGTACACCTCGATCGACTCGTGGATCGAGTGGAACATCACCCCGACGCCGTGGTTGCCGTAGGCGCCGGTGTCCATGAGCTGGTCGACCGCGAGCGCCGTGAGCACCCCGTCTGCCGACGCGGCGACGGTCACCTCGACGCGCATCGGGTGCCGCGTCGGGGCGATGGTGAACTCGTCCTCGCGGGTGAACTCGTACTGCACCGCGCGCCCGGTCTTCAGCACCGCGAGAGTCACGAGGTCCTCGGTCAGCAGCTCCTGCTTGCCGCCGAACCCGCCGCCCACGCGGGCCGTGAACACCCGCACCCGCGCGGGGTCGAGCGCGAAGATGTGGGCGAGCTCGTCGCGCACGAGGAACGGCACCTGGCTCGAGGTGCGGATCACGAGCCGCCCGTCGGCGTCGAGCCAGCCCCGCGCGGCGTGGGTCTCGAGGGCGGCATGGCTCACGCGCTGGGTCTGGAACACCCCTGAGAAGGATGCCGCGGCGGCCGCGACCGCACCGCGCACGTCGCCCAGCTCGCCGTGGAACTCCGCAACGGTGTTGCGCGAGGGATCGGAGATGCGCGACTCCGGCCCCTTGTCCCCGTGCAGGAGCGGAGCCCCCGTCTCCCGCGCGCGCAGCGGGTCGAACACGGCGGGCAGCTCCTCGTACTCGACCTCGATCAGCCCGAGCGCGAGCTGCGCGATCCCGACCGTGTCGGCGACGACGGCGGCGACGCGCTGGCCGCGGAACCGCACCACCGGGTCGAAGACGCGCGAGTCATCCGGATCGTCCTCGCGGTTCTCGTGGCGGCCGGTCGAGAACAGCACGTCCGGCGAGTCGAGGTGGGTGAGCACGGCGTGCACGCCCTCCGTCGCGAGAGCCGCGGACGCGTCGATCGACAGGATGCGCGCGTGCGCGTGCGGCGACCCGAGCACGGCCACGTGCAGCAGGGCCGTGGTGGTGAAGTCGAGCGTGTACGGCTCCGTGCCGGTCACCACCCTCAGGGCGGCGGGCGGAGCGATCGAGCGGCCCGCAGCCTCGCCGGCGCCGGCCTGCTCGGTGTTGTGCACGCCGCAGACCGCGTCGCCGATCGAGCGGTAGCCCGTGCAGCGGCACAGGTTGCCCTTGAGCATCCGCGGGAGGTCGTCGGTGGAGTCGAGAGCTGACGCCGTGACGACCATCCCCGCCGTGCAGAAGCCGCACTGGAAGCCGCCCGCGTCGACGAACGCCTGCTGCACGGGATGCGGGTGCTCGACGGTCCCGAGCCCGGACACCGTCGTCACCGCCGCCCCCTCGAGCCGGTGCGCGGGGTAGATGCAGGAGTGGACGGGCCCGCCGTCTACCAGCACCGTGCACGCGCCGCAGTCGCCCGAGTCGCAGCCCTTCTTGACCTCGAAGTGCTCGTTCTCGCGCAGCAGGGTGCGCAGCACCTGGCCGGGCCGCGGCGCGGCCTCGAGCGGGGACCCGTTGACGGTGAACCTCATGCGAGCTCGCCCCTGATCTCCTCGGCGAACGCGAGGCTCATCGCGCGGCGCCAGTCCGGGGTGCCGTGCGCGTCGCGGTACCAGTCGTCGATGGTGTCCACGGATGCCGCAACCTCCGCCGCGCTGGGGGAGGCGTCGAACGCGAGCCGGTGAGGGCGGGTGGTGCCGCCTGTCACGGCGATGACCGTCAGGCCCGTGGCATCCCGCCGCCCGGTCACGAGGGTGCCGGTGCGGCCCAGCGGCGAGAGTGCGATGCGGCGGAACGCGGTCCGCTCCAGCGAGGACAGCGGGATCTCGACAGCCCGGACCACTTCGCCGGGGGCGAGGACGTTCGTGCGCACCCCCGTGATGAACTCGGCAGCGGGCACCCGGCGCTCGGAGGACGCCGTCCAGAGCAGCAGCGTCGCGTCGAGAGCTACCGCGAGGGAGGTCATCGGCCCGGCAGGCAGGGACAGCGCGATGTTGCCGCCGACCGTGGCGATCCGCTGGATCTTCCACGACGCCAGCAGCGAGTCGGCGCACTGCTGGAAGAACGGGCCGAGGCCGCGAAGGGTCTCGATGGTGCACGTCGCGGCGATGACCAGCGCGTCGTCGGTGCGGGTCACCGGCTCCCAGCCCATGCCGAGCAGGTCGACGACACCGGTCGCCTCCTGCGGCTCGGAGTACAGCCAGGTGCCCCCGCCGATCACCACCTCGCCGGGCGCGAGGGCGAGGTCGCCGCGCTCCCGGGCGACTCTGGCCGACTGCACTGCGACGAGGTCCATCCCCTGAGTCTTGCCGATGGATGTGACGGGGGTGTAACGCCTCGCACGAGAATAGGATCACTGCATGGCGAAGACGGCTGTACATTTCGGGGCGGGCAACATCGGCCGGGGCTTCGTCGCCCAGTTCTTGCACGAGAGCGGGTACGAGGTGGTCTTCGCCGACGTGAGCGAGGAGCTCATCGGCGCGCTCCAGGCGCGCGACTCCTACGAGGTGATCGAGGTCGGCGAGGGGGCCCAGACCAAGACCGTCGACAACTACCGCGCGATCAACTCGAAGTCGCACGAGGCCGACGTGATCGCCGAGATCGCGAAGGCCGACATCGTCACGACGGCCGTCGGCGCGCGCATCCTGCAGTTCGTCGCCCCGGTCATCGCCGCGGGCCTGGCCGCCCGCACCAACCCCGAGCCGCTCGTCGTCATCGCCTGCGAGAACGCCATCGGCGGCACCGACGTGCTCGCCGCCGAGGTGCGCAAGCACGACCCCGCTGAGAACGCGGTCTTCGCGAACTGCGCGATCGACCGCATAGTCCCCGAGCAGTCGGGCGGTCTGGATGTCACGATCGAGTCGTTCTTCGAGTGGGTCGTCGACCGCACGCCGTTCGGTGGCACCACCCCCGACATCTACGGCGTCACCTGGGTGGACGACCTGGAGCCGTTCATCGAGCGCAAGCTCTTCACGGTGAACACCGCGCACGCGGCAGCGGCCTACCACGGGATCGACCGGGGCTGGGTGTCGATCCGCGAGGCCCTCGCCACCCCCGAGCTGCAGGCCGAGATCCGGGCGGTGCTCGCCGAGACGAAGGCCCTGCTCGTCGTCAAGCACGGTTTCGACCCGGACGAGCAGCAGGCCTATATCGAGAAGACCCTCAAGCGCATCAGCAACCCGGCGCTGCCCGACACCTGCGAGCGGGTCGGCCGCGGGCCGCTCCGCAAGCTCTCCCGCAAGGAGCGGTTCATCGGCCCCGCCGCCGAGCTCGCCGAGCGCGGCATGGAGACGTGGAACCTGCTCAACGCCGTGGGCGCGGCACTCCGGTTCGATGTGGAGGAGGACGCGGAGAGCGTCGAGCTGCAGGCCATGCTCGCCAGCGGAGCGCCGGCGGACGCCCTGGCCCAGACGATCACCGGGCTGGAGCCGTCGCATCCCCTCTTCCCGCACGTCGTGGAGGTCCTCGAACTGCGCCTGGCGCGCTAGGGTTCGACTATGGCGGACGTGGACGACGACGACGCGGCCCTGGCCTGGGCCGGGGATGAGAAGCCGGTGCCGGTCGCGGGGCCGAAGACGGAGACCCGCATCGTCGAGGTCGCCCCGGACGCGAAGCCCCAGATGCCCGCGGCGCTGCTCATCACCTACGGCATCCTCGCCGGCGCGTACCTCATCTACACGATCGGCTGGGTGGTGAGCGTGCAGCGCTACAACGCCACAGTCGTCACGTCGCCCGAGCCGCTCAACGCCTTCATGTTCGGGCTGGGGGAGATCCTGGCGATGCTCGCCCCCGCCCTGTGGTTCGCGGCCGCGCTGCTGCTGACGCGCGGGCGCAAGCCGGTCATTCGGCTGCTGGCCCTCCTGATCGGTCTCGTCGTGGTCCTGCCGTGGCCGTTCGTGCTGGGGGTGTGGCAGTGAGCGACTCGATCGCGGACTCGGAGAACCCTCTCGAGGAGATCGTCCAGGACGACGCCCGCGAGGCCAAGCGCGGCCGGTACGGCTGGCTGAGCCTCGTTGTCGCGGCCCTGTTCGGGCTCTTCTACGCCTACGACGTGTGGGAGGCCCTCGGCAACCTCTTCAACCTGCCGACCGCCTACAACGCGCTCGGCCTCGGCGACCGCATCCCGTGGGCCCTGCTCTGGGTGGGCGTGCTCGTGCCGCCGCTCGTCTTCGCAGTCGCCGTCTTCGTCGGCCGCCGCAACAACGTCTTCGGCAAGGCGCTGATCTTCCTCGTCGGCCTCGCGGTCGTCGCGGCCCTGACGCTCGGGATGCTCGCGCTCGCCGACTCGCTGCTGCCGCCCCTGCTGCCCGGGGTGCTCTCGAACTGAGTGCCGCGTCCTTTCGCGTGCCCCGGGGCTGCCCCTCCGTGGCGTTCACCGTTCGTAGGACATTCTGCGCCGGCCGGCGGCCGGTGTGTTCCGGTGCAGTGCGCCCAAATGTCCTACACACGGTGAATGCGGTGGAGGGCCCGCCCGCTCGGAGAACAGGCAACCGGGCGGTACCGGCGCTCACACGATCGCGAGCAGCACCAGCAGGATCAGCACGAGCTGGGCGATGTACCTCGGCCAGAACGGGAACGCTGCCCGGCCGAACTTCTCCGGGTGCTCGGCCGCGTACGCGTTCGCGGGGAACACCGCGATCAGGAACAGCACCAGGGCGATTCCGGCCGCGAACCGCGTGAAGGGCACGAGGATGCCGACGGCCCCCGCGATCTCGCACAGCCCGGTGAACCGCACGAGCGTCTTGCCGCTCACGCGCGTCTTGAGGGCGGGCGGCACCATCGCCGCCATGCCGCGCGCCGTCGCGGGCAGGAAGTGGTTGACCCCCATCACGAGGAACACCGCGGCGAGGGCGATGCGGATGATCCACTGCGTTACGTCCATGTCCTCATGCTCACACGGCGACCGGTAAAGTCGTGGGGTTGCTCCTTAACCGACTGAAGGATTCGATCCCGTGGCCAAGCCGATCGTGCTGATCGCCGAAGAACTCTCGCCCGCGACAGTCGAAGCCCTCGGGCCCGACTTCGACATCCGCTCCGTGGACGGCACCGACCGCGCGGCGCTCCTGGCCGCCCTGGAGGACGCGAGCGCGATCCTCATCCGGTCCGCGACCAACGTTGACGCCGAGGCGATCGCCGCCGCGAAGCACCTCAAGGTGGTGGCCCGCGCCGGCGTCGGCCTCGACAACGTCGACATCAAGGCCGCCACGGCGGCGGGTGTCATGGTCGTCAACGCCCCGACCTCCAACATCATCTCCGCGGCCGAGCTCACCGTCGGCCACATCCTGAGCCTGGCGCGCCACATTCCGGCCGCTCACGCCAACCTCGCCGCCGGCACCTGGGCGCGCTCGAAGTACACCGGCGTCGAGCTCTACGAGAAGACGATCGGCATTATCGGCCTCGGCCGCATCGGCGCCCTCATCACGGAGCGCCTCCAGGCGTTCGGCATGAACGTCGTCGCGTACGACCCCTACGTCACGAGCGCCCGGGCCCAGCAGCTGGGCGTGACCCTCCTCAGCCTCGACGAGCTGCTCAAGACCGCTGACTTCATCACCATCCACATGCCGAAGACCCCCGAGACGACCGGGATGATCAGCACCGACCAGCTCGGCCTCATGAAGCCGACGGCCTTCATCGTGAACGTCGCCCGCGGTGGCCTGATCGACGAGGACGCGCTGTTCGCCGCCCTCAAGTCGAAGCGGATCGCGGGCGCGGGCCTCGACGTCTTCGTCAACGAGCCGCCGAAGGAGTCGCCGCTCCTCGGCCTCGACAACATCGTGCTCACGCCGCACCTCGGCGCCTCCACCGACGAGGCGCAGGAGAAGGCGGGCGTCTCCGTGGCGCGATCGGTCCGCCTCGCCCTCGACGGGGAGCTCGTGCCCGACGCGGTCAACGTGGCCGGGGGCGCCATCGACCCGAGCGTGCGCCCGGGCATCCCGCTCATGGAGAAGCTCGGCCAGGTCTTCGCGGGCCTCGCCGACAGCCCGATCACGACCATCGACGTGGAGGTGCGCGGCGAGATCGTCGAGCACGACGTCAATGTGCTCAAGCTCGCGGCCCTCAAGGGCGTGTTCTCGAACAACGTGACCGAGTCGGTCAGCTACGTGAACGCGCCGCTGCTCGCCGAGGCCCGCGGCATCACTGTGCGGTTGGCGACGGATGCCACGAGCGAGGAATACCGCAACCTGCTGACCATTCGCGGGTCGCTCTCCAACGGCTCCACCATCTCGGTGTCGGGCACCCTCACGGGCACCAAGCAGACGCAGAAGATCGTCGAGATCAACGGGTACGACGTCGAGGTGCCGATCGCCGAGCACCTCATCGTGATGATCTACAAAGACCGCCCGGGCATCGTCGCCGTGTACGGCAAGGAGTTCGGCGAGGCCAGCATCAACATCGCGGGCATGCAGATCGCGCGCCAGAGCGCGGGCGGCCAGGCACTGAGCGTGCTGACCGTCGACTCCCCGGTGCCCGACGAGCTGCTCGAGAAGGTGCGCACGGCGATCGAGGCCGACCTGCTGCGCGAGATCGACATCGTCGCGCAGTAGCTCGGACTAGCTCACCGCGGCAAGCCGACCGTAGACGTAACGACCCGGACCACGGTGCCGGGCCGTTACGGGTCTGGGTCAGACGACGTCGGTGGGCGGCGTCGTCGACGTGCGGCGCTGGGCTACGTTCGCCCCGCTGCTGTCGACGCCCGTGGTCACGGTGGTGACCGACTGGCGCTTGCGGAGGGTGAGGACGAGCCCGATGACGAAGACCACGAGGCCGGCACCCATCAGGATGTAGCCGATCAGGTCGAGGTCGACGAACGCGTTCTCAAGGTTGACGGCGAAAGTGAGGATCGCGCCGATGACGAACAAGACGATTCCGGTTCCAATACTCATGGGGCTGACGCTATCTCCGCGTCCCGAGAATCGGTGAGGGGTTGCGCTCCCGATATCGTTGTGCCATGTCATCCCGCTCCGAAAGCACGTCTCTCTCCCTCGCCGTCATCCCCGGTGACGGCATCGGCCCCGAGGTCATCGCCGAAGCCCTCAAAGTCCTGACCGCGACGGGGGTGGATGCCACGATCACCGAGTACCCCTTCGGCGCCGGCCACTTCCTCGAGACCGGCCGCATTCTGGAGCCGGACGACCTGGACGCCCTCGCGAAGCACGACGCGATCCTGCTGGGCGCCATCGGAGGCGACCCTCGGGATGCACGGCTGAAGGGCGGGATCATCGAGCGGGGCCTGCTGCTGAAGCTGCGGTTCGCGTTCGACCACTACGTGAACCTGCGCCCGACCGCCATCTTCCCCGGGGTGGAGTCGCCCCTGGCCGCGCCCGGCGACGTGGACTTCCTCGTCGTGCGGGAGGGCACCGAGGGCCCGTACGTGGGCAACGGCGGGGTCATCCGGCCGGGCACCGCCCACGAGATCGCGACCGAGGTGTCGATCAACACGGCGTTCGGGGTGGAGCGGGTCGTGAAGTTCGCCTTCGAGCAGGCCGAGCAGCGACGCAAGAAGCTCACTCTCGTCCACAAGACCAACGTGCTCACCAACGCGGGCGCGCTCTGGCAGCGGATCGTGACCGAGGAGGCGGCCAATCACCCCTCGGTGGACTGGGACTACCTCCACGTCGACGCCGCGACCATCTTCTTCGTGACGAACCCTGCTAGATTCGACGTCATCGTCACGGACAACCTCTTCGGCGATATCCTCACCGATCTCGCTGCCGCAATCAGCGGCGGCATCGGACTGGCGGCCTCGGGCAATATCAACCCGGACGGCACCTTCCCCAGCATGTTCGAGCCCGTGCACGGTTCGGCCCCGGACATCGCAGGCCAGCAGCTCGCCGACCCCACGGCGGCGATCCTGTCCGTTGCACTGCTCCTCGCCAACCGGGGCGAGCAGGATGCCGCGGCCCGGATCTCCACGGCGGTCGTGGCAGACCTGGCGGCCAGGGGGGCGGCGAAACGCAGCACTTCTGAGATCGGTGACGCGATTGCGGCAGCCGTGGCGCAGAATTAACAGACCTTCCGACTAAGGACCATCATGAAGAACCTCCTCGCCCCCACGACTCTCCAGTTCATGGTGAAGCCGAACCAGGAATCCCGATCCGCGGCCGAGCACGCCGACATCCTCGCGAACCCCGGCTTCGGCAAGCACTTCACCGATCACATGGTCGACATCTGCTGGAGCGAGCAGGGCGGCTGGCACCGCCCCCGCGTGCAGCCCTACGGCCCGATCGCGATGGACCCGGCCGCTGCCGTGCTGCACTACGCGCAGGAGGTCTTCGAGGGGCTCAAGGCCTACCGCCACGAGGACGGCTCGATCTGGACGTTCCGCCCCGAGATGAACGCGGAGCGCATGAAGCGCTCCGCCGCCCGCCTCGCGCTGCCCGAGCTGCCCACCGAGTACTTCATCGAGTCGCTGCGCCAGCTCATCGCTGTCGACGCCCGCTGGGTGCCGTCCGCGCCGGACACCTCGCTGTACCTGCGGCCGTTCATGTTCGCGAAGGAGGCGTTCCTCGGGGTGCGCCCCGCCGCGAAGGTCAACTACTACGTGATCGCCTCGCCCGCCGGCGCGTACTTCAGCGGGGGAGTCGCCCCCGTCTCCATCTGGATCTCCACCGACTACGCCCGGGCGGGCCGCGGCGGCACCGGTGCGGCGAAGACCGGCGGCAACTACGCCTCCTCCCTCGTCGCGCAGCAGGAGGCGTACGACCACGGCTGCGCCCAGGTGCTGTTCCTCGACTCCGAGAAGAGCCAGTACCTCGAGGAGCTCGGCGGCATGAACGTGGTCTTCGTCTACAAGGACGGCCGCATCGTCACGCCGGAGTCCTCGAGCATCCTCGAGGGCATCACGCTCGACTCGATCCTGCAGCTGGCGAAGGACCGCGGCCTGAACGTGCAGCAGCGCAAGGTGACCATCGACGAGGTGCGCGAGGGTGTGGCATCCGGCGACATCGTGGAGATGTTCGCCTGTGGTACCGCAGCCGTCGTGGTGCCGATCGCCCAGTTCAAGGCCGTCGACTACACGATCGGCGACGCCGATGCGCCCGCCGGCGAGCTCACGCTGTCACTGCGGCAGGAGCTCACCGACATCCAGTACGGCCGCGCCGCGGACCGCCACGGCTGGATGACCCGCCTGGACGCCTAGGCGGGTTGAGTAGGCCGCCCGCGCCCCAGCTGGTTGGGTAGGCCGCCCGCGGCCGTATCGAAACCCCCCCGCCCCCTACGGCACCACGAGCTTGCCCACGGGGAACTTCGCCACTGGCGTGTACCCGGGCAGGCTCCCCGAGATCACGACCGTCACGGTGGTGCCCAGTTGCGCACTGGTGACGGTGAACGTCGACGCCGTGGCGCCGTCGATCGAGGTGCCATCGGAGAACCACTGGTAGACCAGGCTCGGCGCGGGGGTGAACGTGCCCACGACGGCGGTGAGCTTGGTGCCCACCTTGCCGGTGCCCGTGACGGACGCCGCGACCGGAGTCGTCGTGAACGTGAGCGCCTCGAGGGGCGCGGTCTCGGCCGAGGTCCGTGCCGTTGACGCGAATCCGGACTTGGACCCGATCACCCGCACGCTGAACGTCGCGCCGACCTGCGCGGCCGTCGGCTTGTAGGTCGCGGCCTCGGCGCCGATGATCTCAACCCCGTTCGCGTACCACTGGTACGAGAACGTCGCGCCGGGCGACCAGGTGCCGGGGACGGCCGTGAGGGTGTTCCCGAATCGGAGGGATGCCGCGGCCGGTGTCTTGGTGATGGTCGGCACCGGTGCCGTGGCGAACGCGCCGCGCTCGAGTGGGCCGCTACCCACCGACGAGGTGCGCACCACCACCGGGTAGCCGGGCGTGGTGCTCGTCACGCGGACGGTGATGTCCTCGCCGACCTGGGTTGCCGTCGGCATGTACGTAGCCGCCGTGGCACCGGCGATCGGCACACTGTCGGCGAACCAGCGGTAGGTGAAGGTCGACCCCGCGTCCCACCCGGCGGTGGACGCGGTGAGCGTCGCGCCGACCCGCGCGGAGCCGGTCACCGTGGGCTCCGGCGTGGCGGCGTACACGCCGAGCGCCACGGCGGTCGCGGGGGTCACGACCCGCGCGGCGGCGATCGCGCCGACGGCGGTGCCGGTCACCTTGACCGTGATGAGCTTGCCGAGCTGTGCGCCCTTGGGGGTGAACGTCGACTGGGTCGCGCCGGCGATCGGCACACCGGCGGCGAGCCACTGGTACGAGAACGTGGCAGCCGGCGTCCAGGTGCCGGGGTCCGCGGTCAGGGTCACCCCGACCTGCGGCGTTCCGCTGACCACCGGTGCGACGGTCTCCTCGAACGGGATCGCGGCGACCGCGGCAGTCGGCAGCGAGGTCTTGGAGGCCGTGAGGCCGGTCTTCGTGCCGGTCACGGTGACCGTGATCTTCTTGCCGAACGTGTCCGCGGTCGGTACGTAGGTCGAACCGACGGCGCCGACGATCGGGATGCCCGCCGCGAGCCACTGGTACGTGAACGCCGTGGAGGCTGCCCAGACGCCAGTGACCGCCGTCAGGGTCGCGCCGACCTTCGCGGTGCCGGTGATCGTCGGCACCGCGGCGGGGGCGAGCACGCCGGCGCCGATCGGCGCCGTCGGCAGGCTCTCGGCCGTGCTGGTTCCATAGCCGGCCTTCACCGCCTGCACCCGCACGGTGAGGGCGGCCTCGAAGTCGTCCAGCGTGGGCTTGTAGGTAGCGGCCGTGGCGCCGCTGATTGCCGCGCCGTCGCGCCACCAGCTGTACGTGAAGACGGGAGCCGGCGCGGGAACTGCGGCCCACGTGCCCTTGCTGGCCGTGAGGGTGCCGCCGACGATCGCGCTACCGGTGATCACCGGCAGCGCAGAGTTCACGAGCGGACCGTTGCTGATCGTGATGGGGGCGTTGAGCAGCACGTAGCTCTCGCTCTTCGAGCCTGCCCAGAGCCGGTACGCACCGGCCGGTGTCGAGGCGGGAATGGTCACGGTTCCGGCGATGTCGCCGCCCGGTCCGGCAGTGAGGGTGGTGAGGCTCGTCGCCACGGCAGGGCCGTAGAGAGCGACCACCACGGACTCGTTCGGCGCGTAACCGGCACCGGCCACGGTGACGGTGCTTCCGGCTACTGCCGTGGCGTCCGCGGTGAAGGAGAGGCTCCCCGTTGGAACGGAGACGTCGGTGCCCGTGTCGTAGATGACACGGCTTGTTGCCGAAGTGAGGAGCGCCCGGTAGTCCTCGCCGGCGAAGTTCCCGGGAATCGCGGTGGTGGAGGTGATGGCGCCGCCGGCCGCCTGCACCGTGACTGTCGCAGCGACCGCATTCTCGAAGGTGTCCTCATTGGCGACAGACTCGTCGTAGGGAGTGACCCGCACCGACTCGCCGTCGAGGAACCCGACCTTGTTCACGGTGAAGTTGACGGCCCCCTCATCCGTGAAGGTCGTCCACTGGCCCGAGCTGTGGAACATCGACGAGGGCGTGCTCGTCTGGATGGTGAACGGCAGGGCTGCCAGCTCCGTGCTGCCGCACTTCACGACGATCTGTCCGACGCCGCTGAGGCCCGAGGGGAAGACGTAGCCGGAGACAGTGCCCCAGGCGGGGAAGCCCTTGCCGTTGCCGGTGAGCGCGGTGGTGACGCCCGCCTTGCGGAACGACACGGTCTTGCCGCCCGAGCACGGGGCGGTCGCGATCTCGGCGATGCTCACGCCATCGGTGCTGAGCGACCAGTTCTGCCCGTACAGGTAGTACCCGGGGTCGGCCGGGTCTGACGGGCTCGCGCTGGCGGCGCCGATCCCCGTGACGACGAGCGCCGCAGCGGCGGTTGCGGCCGTGAGAGCGGTCAGCGCGCGGCGCCAACCTCGGGACGGGACTGTGCTCATTGTTGCGCTCCTAGTGTTCGGGTCACGTGCGAAAGTGCCTAATAGTAGCGTTGGTGAGGGCCGCTCGCGTCCCTATCCGATGAACTCCCGCACCGCGTCCGCCGCCGTCACCAGATGTTCACGGTGCGTGAACCCCGACACGGCCTTGCGCGGCTTGAACTCGTGCTCGCCGTCCTCGAGCCAGCAGAACCGGATGCTCGCAGGCAGGCCGTACCCGGCGACCTCCTCGCGCGTGCCGAAGGGGTCGCGCGAGCCCTGGCAGATCAGGGCGGGAGTGCGCAGCTCGAGCAGGTGCGCGGTCCGCAGCTTCTCCGGCGCGCCCGGCGGGTGGAACGGATACCCGAGGCACACGAGCCCCTCGACCGACCCCGCGCCGCGCAGTTCGTCGGCGACCATGCTCGCGACCCGGCCGCCGTACGACTTGCCCCCGATGTAGACCGCGCCGCCGACGACCGCCACCGCCTCCGCGACGGCCGCCCGGTACTCGTCCAGCACCCGCTCGGCTTTCGGCGCGGGCTTGCGCGCCCCGGTGCGCCGCGCGGCCATGTAGTCGAATTCGAAGCGGGCGACGCGGATGCCCCGCTCCTCGAGAAGCTCGGCGAACCCGTTCAGCCAGGCGGAGTCCATAGCCGCCCCCGCACCGTGCGCGAGGACCAGCGTCGCGATCGGGTCGGGCGGCGAGTTCCACAGCAGGTCGACGGGCATGGCACGATCGTATCCATGAAGATCGCGCGCTTCTCGACCGGCTCCGCCGGCGGCGACCCCCGGTACGGCATCCTCGACGGCACCGACCTCGTGGTGCTCGCGGGCGATCCGCTGTTCAGCGGTTTCGACACTCTCGACGAGCGGGTACCGATCACCCAGGTGCGGCTCCTGGCCCCGGTCATCCCGCGCTCGAAGGTGATCGCTATCGGCCGCAACTACCGCGACCATGCCGCCGAGTTCGGCAACGAGGTGCCGGAGGAGCCGATGATGTTCCTCAAGCCGAACACGTCGGTGATCGGCCCGGGCGACGCGATCGTGCTGCCGAAGCAGAGCTCGCACGTCGACTTCGAGGGCGAGCTCGCGGTCGTCATCGGCAGCGTTGCCCGCAACGTGCGGGAGGAGGACGCGGCGAGCGTGGTCTTCGGCTACACGATCGCCAACGACGTCTCGGCACGCGACCTCCAGAAGAAGGACGGCCAGTGGGGCCGCGCGAAGGGCTTCGACACCTTCTGCCCGCTCGGCCCGGTCATCCAGACCGAGTTCGACCTCGCCTCGGAGACCATCGAGTCCCGGCTCAACGGCGAGGTCCGCCAGTCCTCGCCCCTGACCGCGCTCGTGCACTCGGTCGCCTCGCTCGTGGCGTTCACCTCCTCGGTCTTCACGCTGCTGCCCGGCGACGTCATCCTGACCGGCACCCCCGCCGGCGTCGGACAGCTCTCCGACGGCGACACCATCGAGATCACGGTCCCCGGCATCGGCACGCTCCGGAACCCGGTCCGGGCCGCCTGACCCCGCGGATCAACTGCGAGCTGTCGCAGTGGGTGGGATGCCCCGGCCCCCGTCGCACCCGCCCCCGGGAACTTGTCGAACGGCCGCTCGGGAGCGCCGCCCAACGCCGTCATGCGCCCGCCGCACCGCCCTAGGCTCGGAATTGCCATGACCCACAGCAGTCCCACAGTCAGCCGCATCCAGACCTTCCCCCTCGAGTTCGTGCTGCCCGACGGCGGCCACGGCGCCTCCAAGTCGCGGCCCTCCGCACGCACGGCGACCCTCGTCAAAGTCACCACGTCCGACGGAGTGGTCGGCTGGGGCGAGTCCTTCGGGCCGCCGAGGCTCATCGCGGAGTTCGTGCGCGACGCCGCACAGTACGTGGTCGGCAAGCCGGTCGACCGGCGCGAGGGAGTGTGGCTCGACCGCCTCACCCGCAGCTACCACCTCACGGGCGCCGGGCCGCAGGTCCTCGCGTTCAGCGGCATCGACATGGCGATGTGGGACGCGCAAGCGCGGACCTACGGCGTGCCGGTCTCCGCGCTGCTCGGCGGCGCCATGCGCGACGAGGTGCGCGCCTACGCCTCGACGGGCTTCTTCCACGAGGCCGGCGACAGCGGGCCGCTGCGCGCCTACATGGAGGAGGCCGTCTCCGAGGGGTTCACGGCCGCGAAGATCAAGATCGGCGGCGGCCTGCGCGACGACGTCGAGCGGACGGGCATCGCGCGCGACCTGCTGGGCGACGACGGCCTGCTGATGGTCGACTACAACACCAACGCGACCCTGGACGTCGCACTCCGGTCGCTCGCGGCAATCGCCCCGCTCGACATCCACTGGGCTGAGGAGCCGCTGCTGCCCGACGACACCGGCTGGCCGCTGCTGCGCGCCGCCGGCATCCCGCTCGCGGCGGGGGAGGCCCAGTACACGCGCCACGGGTTCCGCGACCAGATCGCGCAGCGGCGCGTGGATGTCGCGCAGCCCAACCTCTCGGTGTGCGGCGGCTTCACGGAGGCAAAGGCGATAGTCGCCCTCGCGACCTCCTTCCACGTGCGGGTGGCGCCGCACGTGTGGGGCACCGGAGTGCTTCTCGCCGCGACGCTGCAGCTCATCGCCTCGCTGCCCGACCTGCCCTTCGGGGAGCGGACGCCCTACCCTCCGCTCCTCGAGCTCGACCGCGGGGAGAACCCGCTGCGCGACGGCGTGCTCGTCGAGCCGGTCGTCGCGACGGCGGGCGTTGTCGCGATACCGTCCGGCGCCGGAATCGGCGTCGAGGTTGACGAATCGGCGCTCTCGCACTGGCTCATCGACACCCACGTCGTGGAGGTCGCCGCGTGATCACCTTCGACGGAGTGCTGTTCTTCCCTGTTACCCCGTTCGACTCGAACGACCGCGTCGAGCTGGGCCTCTTCCGCGAGCATGTCGAGCAGCGCCTCGAGTTCTCGCCGGGGGCGGTCTTCCCCGCGTGCGGCACGGGCGAGTTCAACGCGCTCGACGCCGACGAGGTCGCCGCCGTCGTCGCCGAGACCGTGCGCGTGGTGGGCGGCCGGGTGCCCGTCGTCGCGGGCGCGGGCGGGCAGCTCGCGCACGCGCGGGCGTGCGCCCGCAGCGCCGAGGCGGCGGGCGCCGACGCACTGCTGCTGCTGCCGCCCTACCTCCTCGGCGGGCCGGCCGCGGGCACGGTGGCGTACGTGGAGGCGGTCGCCGAGGCATCCGGACTGCCTGTCATCGTGTACCACCGCGGCACGGCGCAGTACACGGCCGAGGCGATGGTGCGCCTGGCCGCGAACCCGAAGATCGTCGGTTTCAAGGACGGCACGGGCGACGTCGCCCTCGCCCAGGACATCGTGTCCGCGGTGGCGGCGACGGGCCGGGAGGACTTCCAGTTCTTCAACGGGCTCCTGACCGCCGAGCTGTCGCAGGCGGCGTACCGCGGCCTGGGCATCCCGCTGTACTCGTCAGCGGTGTTCGCGATGGCGCCGCGCATCGCCGCCGCCCACTACGACGCGTATATCGCCGGAGACGAGGCGGTGCGCACGCGGCTGCTGCAGGAGTTCTACTTCCCGCTCGCCCGCCTGCGCGACCGCGTGCCCGGCTTCGGCGTCTCGCTCGTGAAGGCCGGAGTGCGCCTGGGCGGGCTGGACGTCGGCTCGGTGCGCCCGCCCCTGGTCGACCCCTCGCCCGAGCACCTCGCCGAGCTGGAGGCGCTCCTGGCCCGGGGCCACGACCTGCTCTAGCTCGCCGTCCACACGACGAGGCCGTCGAGACCGGTGCTGCGGGTGACGCGCCCGGCCGCCGCCCAGTCCTCGAGGTGGCCGACGAGCATGCTCGCCACCCCGAAGTCGACCTCGCCCACGGGCCACGGGCCGAGCGCGGGCTGGAGTGCGCGCACGAGCTCGAGCGTGGTTGCCGAGCGCAGTCCCGCGAGGGCGCCGAGCAGCTCGCCCTCGACGTAGGCGGTGTACCGGGCGGAGGCGGCGACGAACCGCCCGACCTCGGCGCCCCTCCGAGGTGCGAAGTGCGCGCTCAGCAGCAGGTCGGCGCCGTACGCCCCCAGCCGCTCGCACGTCGCCAGGTAGTCGGCGGGGTAGCGGTAGTTGGGCGGCATGGCGGGGTGCCCCGCGTAGTCGGGAACGCCGTCCCCGAGCAGCGCGTCCGCGATCAGGAGGCTGAGGGTGCTCTCGTCCCACAGCGCGAGGTGGCCGGCCGAGTGCCCGGGCACGTGCAGCAGCTCGACGGTGCGGCCGCCGAGGTCGACGACGTGCCCGTCCTCGACGAGCTCGTCGACGGTGACGGGCGCCGAGCGCTCGTGCTGGAGGGCGAGGAAGTCGTCGCTCCACCCGATGCCGTGCTCCGCGACGAACTCCTGGTAGCGCTCGGCGATCGTGCGGTCGGTGTTCCCGATGAGGGCGGCGTCGAGCTCGTGGGCGAGGATCCGAGCGGCTGGGGCGATCCGGCGGATGTCGGCGGCCCCGCCCCAGTGGTCGATATCGCAGTGCGAGACGACGACCGTGCCGATCTCGTCGGGGGAGCGGCCGATCTCCGCGAGGTACGGCACGAGGTGCTGCTCGAGCTGCCCGGCGATCCCCGTGTCGAAGACCAGGAGGGAGTCGGCACCCTCGACGAGGTACGCGGTGTTCCGTCGCGCGCCGAGAGGCATGTCGATCAGGTGCAGGCCCGCGGCGAGCATCCCGGTCACCAATGCGGCACCGGCGGCTGCACGAAGTCGGGGTAGCGCACCTGCATGGCGGCGACGTCGTCGCGTCGGCGCACGCCGCTCTCGAGCCACCGGGTGTGCAGGCGCGCGAGGGCCTCGCGGTCGAGCTCGATGCCGAGCCCGGGGGAGTCCGACACCGCGATCGCGCCGTCCGTGAACGTGTGCGGCCGGGTGATGACGTCGTCGGTCTGCCACGGGCGGTGCGTGTCACAGGCGTGCAGGCTGCCCTCGACGCAGGCCGCGGCCTGGATCATCGCGGCGAGACTGATGCCCAGGTGGCTGTTCGAATGCATAGAGAGCGACATGCCGAACGTGCTGCAGATCGCGGAGAGCTTCTGGGTCGCCCGCAGCCCGCCCCAGTAGTGGTGGTCGGTGAGCAGCACCTGCACGGCGTCGAGCGCGACCGCCTCCGGGATCTCGTCCAGGCGCGTGACGCACATGTTCGTCGCGAGCGGCATCCCCGTGGCGGCGTGAACGCGGCCCATGGGCGCCCTGCCGACGCACGGGTCCTCGAGGTACTCGATGACTCCCGTGAGCTCGTCGGCGACCCGGATGCTCGTGGCCTCCGACCACGCGCCGTTCGGGTCGAGGCGCACGGGCACGCCGGGGAACGCCTCGGCGAGGGCGCGGACGGCGGCGATCTCCTCGTCCGGCGGGAACACGCCGCCCTTGAGCTTGAGGGAGCGGAAGCCGTGCAGGTCGATCATGCGCTGCGCCTGGGCGACGATGCCGGCGGGGTCGAGCGCTTCGCCCCAGCCGTCGACGGGCGCCCCGGCCACGGGGTGCTCGGCCCAGCGGTAGAACAGGTACGCCGCGAAGTCGATGCGGTCGCGCACCTTGCCGCCGAGCAGCTGGTGCACGGGAACCCCGAGCACGTGCCCGGCCGCGTCGAGGAACGCGACCTCGAAGAGCGAGACGACGGTCGCCCGCAGTTTGTGCAGGCTGTTGTCGCCGAAGACGTTGTGGCTCGGCTTGTTGTCGACCAGCGACGGCGGCACGGTCGCCGCGGTGATGTGGGTCTCGGCGAGCTGCGCGAGGCGGTTGGGGGAGAGCACGGTCTCGCCCACGAGGTGCCGCGCGAAAGCGGTGAACACCCCGAGGTAGTCGTCGTCGCCGTAGCTCTCGCCGAGCCCGATCGTGCCGTCCGCCGTCTCGACCTCGACGATCGTGCGAGGCGTGTACGGCTGGTGCACACCCTGCATGTTGAGTAGCGGCCCGTCGGCGATGAGGACGGGCGTGACGCGCACGGCGGTCACCACCGCCCTGCCGAGGGAGGCCTCCGTCGTGTCCAGCAGGCGCAGCTGCTCGACGGTGACGTGCTCCCAGACCCGGTTCGTCATGTACGGCTCGACGTCGAGCCACCCCCGCACGCCCGACTCGTCGTCGAAGCGCACGTGCGCCGACGATCCTGTGACGCGGCCGGAGGCGTCGGTCACCGCTCCGCCGCCGATGAACTCGCCGCGCGCCCCCATCGCGGCGAGCCCGTCGAGGTGAGCGGGGCGGCTCGCCGCGCGGCGGTCCTGCGCGTCGGGGTAGTCGGTGGCAGTGACGACGAAGTACATGGTGCCTTTCAGGAGAGTCGGCCGTCGACGCGCTGCGGCACGCCGGTCGGGTTGTCGTCGCGCAGCTCGACGGGCAGGAGCGCCGCCGGGGCGTTCTGCCACGCCACGGCGCGAAGGAATCGGAGGATCGACGCAGCACCGACCGAAGTGCTCACGGACGACGTGGTCGCGGGGTAGGGGCCGCCGTGCTGCTGGGCCCACGTCACTGCGACCCCGGTCGGGTACTGGTTCCACAGCACGCGGCCGCAGCGCTCGGAGAGCAGCGCGACGGCGCGGGAGGCGAGCGTGCCGGGCGCGCCCTCGGCGTCCGTCGCGTGGACGGTCCCGGTGAGGGAGCCGGGCACGAGGGCGAGCACCGCGGTCAGCTCCTCCTCGTCGGCGTACGTGACGACGAGCGTCGACGGCCCGAAGCACTCCTCGAAGGCGGGGGAGTCGGCGCCGCGCTCGAGGACGGCGCTGGCGGGCATCGAGTAGAGGCTCACCCCGGCGAGGCCCTCGCCCGTGCCGAGCCCGGCGAGCAGGGTCGTCACTCCCGCGGCCTGGCTGAGAGCGTCGATCGACGCCGCCCAGCCGCCGCGGATGCGCGGATTGAGCATCGTCCCGGGGGCGACCCCGGCCGCGGCCTGCGTGAGCGAGGCGATGAAGTCGTCCGCGCCTGTGGGCACGAGCACGAGCCCGGGCTTGGTGCAGAACTGCCCGAGCCCGAGCGTGAACGAGCCCGCGAGGCCCGCGGCGAGCTCGTCCTTGCGCTCGGCGATCGCGGCGCCGGTGATCACGAAGGCATTGATGCTGCCGAGCTCGCCGAAGAACGGGATGGGCTCCGGCCGTGCGGCGGCGATGTCGAAGAGCGCGCGGCCCCCGGGCACCGAGCCCGTGAACGAGGCGGCCTTGATCGAGGGGTGCTTGACGAGCTGCACTCCCGCGGCCGTCCCGAAGACGAGCGAGACGATGTCGGCAGGGAAGCCCGCCAACTCGGCCCCGCGGCGCAGCGATGCCGCGCAGGCGAGCGAGGTCGCGGGATGCCCGGAGTGCACCTTCACGACGACGGAGTTCCCCGCGGCGAGGGCGCTCGCGGTGTCGCCGCCCGGCACGCTGAACGCCAGCGGGAAGTTGCTCGCGCTGAACACCGCGACGGGGCCGATCGGCACGAGCATCCGGCGCAGGTCGGGCACCGCGACGGGCACCGCGGCCGGGTTCGCGTGGTCGATGGTCGCCGAGAGGTAGCCGCCGTCCTCGAGCACCTCGGCGAACAGCCGCATCTGGTTGCTGCTGCGCGCGAGCTCGCCGGTGAGGCGCGGGGCGCCGAGCGCGGTCTCCTCGTCGGCGGCCGCGACGATGGCGTCCGCGTCGGACTCGAGCGCGTCGGCAAGGGCGCGCAGGAGGCGGGCGCGGTCGGCCCGCGTCGCCTCGGCGAGCACCCGGGATGCCCGGGCCGCCCGCGCGACGATCTCCTCGAGCTCGGCGTCCGTGGTCTCCGAGGCCACAGCCACGGGCTCGCGCCCACCGCGCGCGGCGACGCTCAGGATGCCCGTCATCCCAGCAGTTCCCGACTGAAGGCGGGGATCGTGGCCGGCGTCATGATGTCGACCATCTCGACCTGGGGCGCGCGGCCCTGGGTCAGCAGACCGCCGTCGACGTTGAACGTCTGACCGGTCACGTAGCCGGCCTCGTGCGCGCCCAGGTACACGACCGCAGCCGCGATGTCCGCACCGCTGCCGGGGTGGCCGAGGGGGATCTGGGCGCTGCGCAGCTCGCGCTTGTCGCCGGGCCACACCTCCTCTGGCTCGTCCTCAATGGCGATGTTGCCCGGCCGGATGCCGTTGACGCGGATGCCCCAGGGTGCCAGGTCGACAGCGGTGGCGCGCGTGAACGAGTCCATCGCGCCCTTCACGGAGTCGTACGCGATGTGGTTGCGGTGCGCGCGGTCGGCCCCGTTCGAGCTGATGTTCACGACGGCGCCGGGCTTGCCCTCGAGCGCGAGAGCGCGGCTCGCGCGCTGCGTGCAGGCGAAGAACATGTTCATGTTGCGCGTCACGAACTCCGACCAGTCGGCGGGGGCCACGGTGAGGAACGAGGCCCAGTTCGTGGCGCCGACGCGGGCGTACGCGTTGTTGACGAGCAGGTCGACCGTGCCGAGCCCGGCCTCGACCTGCGCGAACATCGCGTCGACCTGGGCGAAGTCGGTCGCGTCGCCCGCGACGGCAAGGGCGGTGCCGCCGGCGCTCGTGATCTCGGCGGCGACGGCGCGGGCGTTGTCGGGGATGATGTCGCAGACCGCGACCCTCGCCCCCTCGGCGGCGAGAGCGAGGGCTATTGCCCTGCCGATGTTGCGGCCGGATCCCGTGACGAACGCGGTGCGTCCCTCGAGGCGTGCTGTCATGATGTGCTCCCAGTTGTCCTGTCGATGGGCGAGGTCAGGGCGTAGCCGCGCCCTGGGTAGTCGTAGTCGGCGAGCTCGGAGAGCGGCCGGGCGGGGTCGAGCGGCGACGCGTAGTAGGCGCGGATCTCGCTGATGAGACCGGTCAGCTCATCGAACACGTACCACTCGTCGCCGCGCAGCACCGTGCCCTCGAAGGTCTTGAAGTGGGTCCACTCGATCACCGCCTGGTGCGAGTCGGGAGCGACCACGAGGCGGTCGATGGTCCACGCCGAGCCCTTCGTCGCGACGAAGTCGGCCCAGCGCTCGGCGATGAGCCTGCCGCCCCGCCACGCCCCACCGTAGGCGGCGGGCGGGAAGTAGTGCACGGCATCCGGGGTGAAGCAGGCGGCCATCTTCTCGACGTCGGCCTCGTTGCAGCCCTCGAAGTACCGGCGGATCGTCGCCTCGTAGGCGTCGGCCAGGCCGCTCACGATGCGGCCTCCTGCCACGCGCGGTACTCGGCGAGGGTCTGCTCGTTGGGCGGGTAGACGCCCCACAGGGCCTCGCCGCCGTGCACGCGCGAGTGGAGGTAGTGCTCGAGCTTCTCCTGCTCGAGGGCGGGCCCGGCGATCTCGGCCGCGAGGTGGCGGGGCACCACGATGACGCCGTCGGCGTCGCACACGACGATGTCGCCGGGGTAGACGGCCACCCCGGCGCAGGCGATGGGCACCTGCAGGTCGGCGACATGGAAGCAGCTGAGGCGGCTCGTGGAGGTCACCGCCTTCGAGAAGGTCGGGATCGCGAGCTCGGCGATCTCGGCACCGTCGCGGAACGCGCCGTCGGTGATGAAGGCGAGCGCGCCGCGGTGCATCGCCCGCGCGACGAGCATGTCGCCGGCGGTCGCCGCCGCGATGCTGCCCATGCTGTCGACGAGCATGATCTGGCCGGGGCCGATCTGCTCCACCGCCTGCCACTGCAGGTTGGCCGTGCCGGGGAGGCTCTCCAGCGTCTCGAGGTCCTCCCGGGCCGGGATGAAGCGCATCGTGAAGGCCTCGCCGACCACGCGCCCCGAGACCGGACCGAGTGCCGAGACGCCCACGAGGTACTGGTGGCGGAGGCCGCGGCGGAACAGCTGCGTGGCGAGCGTCGCGCTGCTCACCTGGCGCAGGGTGTCGAGCACCGAGGGGTCGATGTCAACGACAGCGGTGTCGCTGGATAGGGTGGACATGGCGGTGATTCCTCCGTATGGTCACGAGGTGTCCCAAATTCAGGGACGGCGTCCCCTCAATTGGGACGATGGCGTGATCAGCTTAGGGAGGGCTCCCCATGGGACCCACAGAAGACGGCCTCGTTCTCGGTCCCGGAGGCGAATTTCCCATACCCCTCGCGGAGGCCGATGAGGGCGTCCCATCGGGTGGGACTTCGATCGACGGCAACACTGCCCTCGACCGGGCCCTCGCCATCCTGGACTACCTCGCCACCGTGCGCAGTGCGACGCCCTCGCAGGTCGCGGCGGAGCTCGCGCTCAGCAGGAGCACCGCCTACCGCGTCATGGACCGCCTCCGCCGCAAGGGCTACATCGACGATGCCGGAACCGAGGGCACGTGGCGCCTCGGTCCCGCTGTTGCCCGCATGGCGCTCTCGGTGATCGAGACGAGCGACGTCGCGCGCGTCGCGCCGCCGTTCCTGCGCATCCTCGTGCACCAGGCCCGCGAGTCGATCGGGCTGGGTGTGCCGCGCGGCACCGACATGGTCTTCATCTACCGGGATGCCGGACCGCAGTCCGTCGCCGTGAACGCCGAGGTCGGCGCGCGGCGGCCCATGCACTGCACGGCCGTGGGCAAGGCGTACCTCGCGGCGCTCCCGCCGGACGAGCGCTCGGCGCTCATCTCGTCGATGCGCCTCACGCCCAAGACCTCGCGCACGATCTGGTCGCCCGAGGCGCTCGAGAAGGAGATCAACGAGGTCATCGCGCGGGGCTGGTCGCAGGACCTCATGGAGTTCGACGACGCGAGCACGTGCTGTGGCGCTCCGGTGCTCGACCACACCGGGCGCCCGGTGGGCGCGATCAGCATCTCGGGGGTCTCAACACGCGTGACGCCCCTGCTGCCCAAGCTCGGCGCTCTGGTCGTGGGGACGGCCGAGGCCGTCTCGCGGAGTCTCGGTTACACGCCGCAGTCGTCGCTCGCCGTGTCAGTGAATGGGAAGCGGGATCGTCTGGACTACGCTTAGTGCGCAAACATTTGACATTGTGCGCAAACGTTCGCATACTTCGGGGACAAAGCATTTGAGACGATGACGTCTGGTCGCTTCGCTGTGAATCTCATCGTGTTCAGTGCAGAACCCAAGAGGAATAAAGGAGCACACATGTTCAAACGCGCCACTGCAGGCAGGTTGCTCGCAACCGCCGGCATCGGTGTGGCCCTTGCTCTCGTGGCCAGCGGATGCTCATCCGCCGGCGGCGACGGCGGCAAGGTCACCATCGAGTTCATGCCCGTCACCTCGGCGAACCTCACCGCAGAGTTCTGGGGCGAGATCGTCGACGGGTTCGAGGCCGAGAACCCGAACATCGACGTGAAGTACAACACGGGAAGCGCCGAGGACTTCAACGCCTTCAGCAAGACCCTCTACGCCGCCGGCAAGCTGCCCGACGTGCTCACGGTGCTCAACACCGACCTGGCACAGCTGGGCGCTCTCGCGCCGCTCGACGAGGACTCGGTCGAGCCGTTCCGCAACGTCGACGACATCAAGCTCGACGACGTCAACTACTACGTCCCGACCGCCCTGCAGCCGCAGAGCCTGCTCTGGTACAACAAGGACCTGTTCACCGCGGCCGGTCTCGACCCCGAGAACCCGCCGACGACGATCAAGCAGCTGGACGCAGCAGTCCACGCGCTCAAGGCCGTCACCCCCGTGCCGTTCGCCTTCACCGGCGAGTGGACGAGCGGCTTCCAGATCGCATCGATGGCGCTGCCCCGCGTGATGGACGCCGACCCCGACTGGTACGCGCAGCGGCTCGCGGGCGACGTGACCTTCGCCGGGAGCGGCTGGGAGGACAACGCCAAGCTGCTCTCCGGCTGGAACTCCGAGGGCCTCCTCGGCGCGGGCGTGCTCTCGAAGGGCGCCGACTCCGGCGGCCAGGAGTTCATCGCCGGCGGCAGCGGCATCTACCCGATGGGCGTCTGGTACGGCGCGACGCTCGCGGCGGCCGACCCCGCCTTCGAGGTGGGCGTCTTCCCGATGCCGACCGAGAGCGGCGATCCCGCTCTGAGCGTCGAGTTCTCGCTCAACTACGCGATCTCGGCCGACTCGAAGCACCCGGCAGAGGCCAAGAAGCTGCTCACCTACGTCACCCAGAACAAGGATGCCGTCGCCAAGCAGCTCGCGAAGGACGGCCTCTTCTCGAACGCCAAAGACCCGGTGACGTACGAGCTCTCGGGCCCGCTGCCCCAGGTCGCGGACCTCCTCACCAAGGTCGAGTTCGTGGCCTCGCGCACCGGTTCCGGTGACGCGGTACCGCCGCCCGGCTTCGCCGACATGCTCACGCAGTCGGCCCAGTCCCTGATCCTCGGAGACGTCGACGCGGCAACGTACGCGAAGAACTTCGACGACTGGTGGGACTCGAACCAGGAGTAATCACGGTGACGGGAGTCGGTGCTCACCTGAGCCCGACTCCCGTTCCCGCCACTAGGATCGGCTGCGAGCGCAGCCAGGGAAGGTAGGTCGGCGTGGTCGCCACGATCAAGACTGTCGCCGATGCCACCGGCCTGTCCATCTCCACGGTCTCCCGCGCCCTGGGGCAGAAGGGAAGGGTCAACGCGGCAACGCGCGACCTTATCCTCCGCGCGGCGCGCGACCTGGGCTACGTGCCCAACCAGGCGGCCAAGACGCTCGTGACGGGGCACTCCAACACGATCGGCCTGGTCGTCCCCGACATCGCCAACCCGTTCTTCACGTCCCTGCTCAAGGGCGTGCAGCTGAGGGCCCGCTCGCGCGGCTACATCGTGCTGCTGGCCGATGCCGACAACGACGCGACGCTCGAGCGCGACGTGGTGCGCGAGATCTCCAACCTCACGGCGGGGCTCATCATCCACCCCGTGGCGGCTGCCACGACGGACGCGGACCTCGCCCACTACAACTCCGACAGCCTGCTCGTCGTGGTCAACCGCGAGGCCGAGGGCATGTCGTCGGCACGCGCCGACCTCGCCCTCGGACTGCGGCAGGCCGTCGCGCACCTCGTCGCCCTCGGGCACCGCTCGATCGGCTACCTGAGCGGCAGCGAGTACTCCTGGGCGAACCGGTACCGGCTGGAGGTGCTGCGCGCCGAGGCCGAGCAGCACCGCATCAGCGTCACCGAGTTCGGGCCGTACTCGACGACCGCGGACGGCGGTGCCGCAGCCCTCGAGCCGGTCGCCGCGTCGTCGGTCACCGCGGTCATCGCGTTCAACGACGAGATGGCGCTCGGGATGATCGCGCAGATGCGCTCGCGGGGGCTCGTCTGCCCCCGCGACCTGAGCATCATCGGCGGCAGCGACTTCCCGTACGCGTCCATGATCAGCCCCGCGCTCACCACGATCCGCGTCGAGCCCAACCGCGTGGGGCGCTCGGCGGTCGACCTCCTCGTCGATCTGATCGAGAATCCGGATGCCCGGTCGGTGCAGCGCGTCGCGCTGCCGACCGAGCTCGTCGTGCGCGAGTCGACGGGCGTCGCGCGCGCCTGATTCGCCCCCTCCGCGTCCCCCGTGGACCGCTTTGCGCAACAAGTTTGACAATGTGCGCAAACGTTGTCAGTCTAAGTACACGCACTTGCGCATCGACGCGCGGTGCTTCACCCCGAGGTCCAATGGAGGACGCCGATGAAGAGGTTCAGGACTAGAAGCCTCAACGACTCGTTCGTTCGCACGCTCATGTCGGCACCGGCACTGCTCATGGTGGTCGTGCTCATCGCGGTGCCGCTCGTGCTGTCGTTCTACTTCAGCTTCACCGACTGGCGCGGCTCCGGCTTCGACGCGAACTTCGTCGGCGTCGACAACTACCGCCGCCTGTTCGACTCGCCCGGGTTCGGCCGCGCGGTCGCCGTGACGCTCATCATCGCCGTCTCGTCGACCGTCCTGCTCAACGTCGTCGGCCTCGGCCTCGCGCTGCTGCTCAACCGCGCGGGCGTGCTGACCTCGCTCTACCGCTCGATCTTCTTCCTGCCGATGGTGCTCAGCCCGCTCATCGTCGGGTTCCTCTGGCGCACGCTGCTCGACTACGGCGGCGTCATCAACCAGCTGCTCGGCTCCTTCGGAGTCGCGCCCGTCGAGTTCCTGGGCAAGCCGGAATCGGCCCTCGCCTCGATCATCTGGGTGATCGTGTGGCAGAGCCTCGGCTTCAACATGGTGCTCTACCTGGCGGGTCTGCAGAACATCCCGCGCTCGCTCGTCGAGGCCTCCGTGGTCGACGGCGCCGGCCCGCTCTCGACCTTCCGCCACGTGACCTTCCCCATGCTCGCTCCGGTGCTCACGGTCAACGTGGTCTCGGTCTTCATCTTCAACATGCGCGAGTACGACCGCATCCTGGCCATCACGGCGGGCGGCCCCGGGGGGAGCACGCAGACCCTCGCCTACCGCGTCGTCACCGAGGCGTTCAGCCTCGGGTTCCTCGGCAGGGGCTCCGCCTACGCCGCGGTCCTCATGGTGTCGGTGGCGATCGTCGCCGGCGTGCTCATCACCCTCCTCCGCCGTCGTGAAAGGGATGTCCTGTGAAGCAGCGACCCGCCGCAGCCATCGGGAGGCAGGTCGCCCTGTTCCCGTTCCTCCTCATCAGCCTGGTGCCGATCTACATCATGGTGATCAGCGCGTTCAAGACGAACGCCGACATCCAGAGCTCGCCCCTCACGCTCCCGTTCGACAGGCTCACGCTCGACAACGTCGTGTCGGCGATCACGAACCCGCAGCTTGACATCATCGGCTCGTTCGGCCGCACGATCATCATCACGCTCGGGTCGGTCGGGCTCGCCCTGCTCGCGGGCGGGATGATCTCCTACGTGCTCGCCCGGTCCCTGAGCCGCTGGTCGGTGCTCGTCTACGTGGTGCTCATCGCGGGCATCCTGATCCCCTCGCAGGTGCTGCTGATCCCCGCCACGCGCGTGTTCCAGTTCCTGGGAATCGACGGCACGCTCTTCGCCCTCATCACCTACCTGGCGGCACTCCACATCCCGTACGTGATCTTCATCTACGTGGGGTTCATCAGGTCGATACCCCGCGAGCTCGACGAGGCGGCGACCGTGGACGGCGCCGGTGCGTTCACCACCTACTGGCGCATCATCTTCCCGGTGCTCAAGCCGGCGACCGCCGCGATCGCGATCTTCACGGGCCTCTCCTCCTTCAACAACTTCCTCGACCCGCTCATCATCCTGGGCCCGTCGGGCGGCAAGACGGTCACCACCGGCATCTACTCGTCGGTCGGCCAGTTCAACTCCGACTACGGCAGCGTCTTCGGCAGCCTGCTCGTCGCCGTGCTGCCCGTGATGATTGCCTACTTCATCATGCAGCGGCAGTTCATCGACGGCCTCACCGAGGGGTCGGTCAAGGGATGACAGCCACAGCCACCACCGAGAATCCAGCCCCTTCGAGAAAGCAATCGACAGCCGCTATGAAGATCACCGACGTCACGACAACCCATGCGACGAGGATGCACGGCCTCGACGAGCAGTGGTTCACGCACACGTTCCGCAGCGTCAAGGCCGACATGACCGTCGTCACCATCACCACCGACGAGGGCATCGTCGGCATCGGCGAGGCGTGCGCCTACGGCAACCCCGTGCAGATCGAGGACTGGGTCTCGTGGCTCGCCCCCACGCTCATCGGGGCCGAGCTCGACGACCCGCGCATCGTCCCGCGCCCGACCGGCACGTCGTTCGCGCGGCCCATCGAGTCGGCCTACGACTACGCCGTGGCCGCCATCGACTGCGCGCTGTGGGATGCCCGTGCTCGCGCCGCGGGCCTGCCGGTCAGCCGGCTCATCAACCCCGACGCGGATGACTCCGTGCAGTTCTACGCCTCGGGCGGTGTCCGCTACGACTGGCGGATCGACGACCCCGCCCAGCTCGTCGACGACATCGTCGGCTACGTCGCCGCCGGGTACTCGGCGGTGAAGTTCCGCCTCGGCACGCACTGGGGCTGGGACGGCGTGACCCCCGACCGCTTCCTGCGCCTGTTCGACCAGGTGAGGGCCGAGGTGGGCGACGGAATCGGCCTCGCCGTCGACGCGAACAGCCGGCTGAGCCGCGAGGAGGCGCAGGCGGTCGCCTACGGCCTCGACGAGCGCGGCGCCCTCTTCTTCGAGGAGCCGATCGCGAAGCGGGACATCGAGGGCTACATCGCCATCACCAACTCCGTCGGCCTCCGCATCTCCGGCGGCGAGACCTTCACGACCCTCGAGCAGTTCCGCCCGTGGCTGGAGCGCGGCGCGCTCAACATCGCCCAGCCGGACGCGGGGGTGTGCGGCATCACCGAGCTCCTCTCCATCGGGGCTATGGCCGAGCGCTACGGCGTCGACATCGTGCCGCACTCGTGGCACAACGGGGTCATGGCCATGGCCAACGCGCACGCGGTGGCCGCCCTGCCGAACGGCCTCATGGTCGAGGAGTCGCGCGCGCAGGGCCCGCTCGTGTGGGACTCGGTCGAGGGCGGATCCCGCGTCGTCGACGGCCGCGTCACCCTCACCGACGACCTGGGGCTCGGCGTGAGCGTGATCGACGGCCTCGCGGATACCTATCCCTATGTCGAAGGCCACTACGGAGTCGAGGTCTACCGATGAGCTCCACGGACGAGGCGGCTCCCGCGCGGCGCATCGAGGGCGTGTGGTCCCTTCCTGTGCGCGGTCCGCAGATCGCCCCGATCGACCCCGCCCTGCTCGAGGCGTTCGCGGGCATCGGCTCGGCCACGGCCTCCGCCCAGTTGCACCGCATGGGCATCACCCGGAGCTTCATCGAGGGCCCGACCACGAACGCGCCCGGTACGCGCATCGTCGGCAGGGCCGTGACGCTGCAGTTCATGCCACTGCGCGAGGACATCTACACGGACGCGGGGGAGACCCAGGAGTACGTCGAGCGGTCGACCGCGCTCTGGGCAGTGCTCGACGAGGTCGAGCCGAACGACGTGCTCGTCGTGCAGGCCTACGGCTCGCCGCGGTCGGGCGTGGTGGGCGAGATGCTCGCGCACCACTTCCACAACCGGGGCGGGCTCGGAATCGTCGTCGACGGCCGCATCCGCGACTCGCAGAGCGTGCGCGAGAACGGCACGCCCGTGTGGTCGCTCGGCTCCACGCCGCACTACGCGTCGCAGGGCACGCTGTTCGCCTGGGGATACCACGTGCCGGTCGCCGTGGGCGGCGCGCTGGTCATCCCGGGCGACCTGATCATCGCCGACGACGACGGCGCGGTCGTGGTGCCGATCAAGAAGGCCCCCGCGATCCTCGAGGCGAGCACGAAGCACGACACCTGGGAGGTGTTCTCCCGGATGCGCCTCAAGGCGGGCGGCTCGCTGCGGCGGTACTACCCGCTCGACGAGGTGGGGGAGGCCGAGTACCTCAAGTGGGAGGCGGACGGGCGCCCCCTTGAGTAGGAGTGCCACCCTCGGCCTCGGCGTCGCCGCGCTCTCCTCCGGCGCCGGCCAGCCTGAGGCGACCGCCGCGGTCGCCGCCGCCCTCGACGCGGGGGTCCGCTACTTCGACGCCGCGCCGTACTACGGGCTCGGGCAGGGGGAGCTCGCGCTCGGCGGTGCCCTGCGCGAGCTCGGCAGTGACGGCCTCACCCTCTCTACCAAGGTCGGACGCACCGTAGACCCCGAGACCCGGCAGTGGCACTTCGACTACTCGAGGGACGCGGTGCTCCGCAGCCTCGACGCCTCCCTCGGCAGGCTCGGCGTCGCCTCCGTCGATACGGTGTACGTCCACGACCCGGACAACCACGAGCGCGAGGCACTCGACGGCGCGCTCCCCGCCCTCCTCGACCTCAGGGACGAGGGCGTGATCGGCGCTGTGGGCGCTGGCATGAACCAGTGGCAGATGCCGCTGCGGTTCATCCGCGAGCTCGACCTCGACGTGCTCCTCATCGCCGGCCGCTACTCCCTGCTCGATGCGGGAGCCGCCGGCGAGCTGCTCCCCGAGTGCCGCGACCGCGGGGTGGCGGTCGTGCTCGGCGGTGTCTACAACTCCGGCGTGCTCGCGAACCCGCGCGACGGTGCATCCTTCGACTACCGGCCGGCTTCGGAAGAGCACCTCGCGCGCGCCCGCGCGATCCAGGAGGTCGCGCGCCGCCACGGCGTCGAACTCCGAGATGCCGCGCTCACGTTCTCCCGGGCGCACCCCGCCGTCACCTCCGTGCTGCTCGGGGCCAGCAGTGCGCAGCAGGTGCGCGCCAACGTCGCGGCGTGGTCGGCGGATGTCCCCGCCGCCCTCTGGCCCGAGCTGGCCGGTCTCGGGCTGCTGCCCGAGGGCGCGGTGATCCCGGAGTGACGTCCTCGGCCTCCGATCCCGGTGCCGCGGAGTTCGTCACGGTCCGCCGCACGACCGTGCGCGCCGGTCGGGCGGACGAGTACGCCAGGGTGCACTCGCGGATCCCGGACGCCGCGGCCGCGCAGTTGCGGGAGCACGGCATCCTCACCTGGACTATCTGGCGCGACGGCGACCGTCTCGTGCACGTCATCGTCTCCCGAGCGCCGTACGCGGAGACCATCGCGTCCCTGCGCTCGCAGCCGCCTGTGGACCCCGCGTGGAACGAGCGGATCGGCGGCCTGCTGAGCGCCGAGGCGGGGGCGGACGAGATCCTCCCGCCGGTCTGGGGGATGGACGGCCAGAAGCAGTGGTCTCCGTAGACCCGACCCGCGCCTCGTACACTTGACAGCGATGACTGCGCCATTCTCCACTGCTGCCGGTTCCGACGTCCGCGTCAGGTTCTGCCCCTCGCCGACCGGTACGCCGCACGTCGGCCTCATCCGCACTGCCCTGTTCAACTGGGCCTACGCGCGGCACACGGGCGGCAAGCTCGTGTTCCGCATCGAGGACACGGACGCCGAGCGCGACAGCGAGGAGAGCTACCTCCAGCTGCTCGACGCACTGCGCTGGTTGCGGATCGACTGGGACGAGGGCATCGACGTGGGCGGGCCCAACGAGCCCTACCGCCAGTCGCAGCGGACCGGGATCTACCTCGACGTGATCGAGAAGCTCAAGGCATCCGGCCACCTGTACGAGTCGTTCGCCACGGGCGAGGAGATCGAGGCGCGCAACGTCGCGGCCGGCCGCGACCCGAAGCAGGGCTACGACAACTTCGAGCGCGACCTCACCGAGGAGCAGCGGGAGGCGTACCGCGCCGAGGGCCGCCAGCCCGCGCTGCGGCTGCGCGTGCCGGACAGCGATCTGAGCTTCGACGACCTGGTGCGCGGCGAGATCACGTTCCCGGCCGGGTCCTTCACCGACTTCGTCGTGGTTCGCCCCAACGGTGCGCCGCTCTACACGTTCGTGAACCCCGTCGATGACGCGCTCATGGGCATCACCCACGTGCTGCGCGGCGAGGACCTGCTCTCGTCCACCCCACGGCAGATCGCGCTCTACACGGCGCTCATCGAGATCGGGCTTACCGAGTTCATCCCGCGCTTCGGCCACCTGCCGTACGTGACGGGGGAGGGCAACAAGAAGCTCTCCAAGCGCGATCCCGAGTCGAACCTGTTCCACCACCGCGACCGCGGGTTCATCCCCGAGGGCCTCGTCAACTACCTCGCCCTACTGGGCTGGTCGTTCACGCACGACCGTGATGTGTTCTCGATCGACGAGATGGTCGCCGCGTTCGACGTCGTCGACGTGAACCCCAACCCGGCGCGGTTCGACGTGAAGAAGGCCGAGTCGATCAACGGCGACCACATCCGCCTGCTGACCGTCGAGGACTTCGCCGACCGCCTGCTGCCGTACCTCGGCGACCTGGTCAAGGACGACGCCGACCGCTCCATGCTGCTCGCCGCCGCGCCCCTCGTGCAGGAGCGCATGCAACTGCTCGGCGAGGCGCCCGAGCTGCTCGCGTTCCTGTTCACCCCCGACGACGAGCTGCAGTTCGCCGCCGACGCAATGCCGGGGGACGAGGGCTCCGTGGTGCTGGAGGCCGCGGCATCCGTGCTGCCCGCCGTCGCCCCGTGGAACACGGAGGCCATCGAGGCGGCCCTGCGCACCGAACTCATCGACGTGAAGCAGCTCAAGCCCCGTGTCGCGTTCGGCCCCCTGCGCACCGCGATCTCCGGCCGCCGGATCAGCCCGCCCCTGTTCGAGTCCATGGAGCTGCTCGGCCGCGAGCACACGCTGGCCCGCATCGAGAGGCTCCGAGCCGCGCTGTGAGCTGGGACGCCGTCATCATCGGCGCCGGTCCCGCGGGGCTGAGCGCCGCGCTCAACCTCGCCCGCGCGCGGCGGCGGGTGCTCGTGCTCGACAGCAACCGGCCGCGCAACTCGGCGACCTTCCACGCGCACGGCTTCCTGAGCCGCGACGGCATCTCCCCGCTCGAGCTGCGGCGCCTCGGCCGCGAGGAGCTCGAGGCCTACCCCGAGGCGTCCTACGAGCGATCGCTGGTCGAGCTTGTCGAGCCCTCGCCCACGGGATTCTCGATCACGCACACGTCCGGCGTCGTCGAGTCGCGCACCGTCATCCTGGCCACCGGCCTCCGCGAGCTCCCGCCGGCGCTGCCGAGCCTGCGCGCCTTCTACGGCACCAGCGCCCACTCCTGCATGGAGTGCGACGGCTACGAGTACGCCGACCGTCCCATCGCCCTCGTCGGCGAGACCGACGACCTGGCCGAGCGCGCACTGCTCATGTCGCAGTGGAGCCGCGACCTCATCGTCTTCACGAACGGCGTCGGCACGGTCTCCCCGGAGGACGAGGCGCACCTCGCGACCCTGGGCATCCGGGTCGACAGAAGGGCGGTGGCGGATGTCGCGGGCGACCGCTCGGGCATCACCGGCGTCGTCCTGGCCGACGGGAGCACGGTGCCGCGCGTCGGCGTCTTCATCCGCCCGAGGTTCGAGGCCGTGCTGGACTTCGCCGCGCCCCTCGCTGTCGACCGCGACCCCGACGGCCTCATCGTGGTCGACGCCGACGGCCGCGCGAGCGTTCCGGGCGTCTACGCGATGGGCGACGTGACCCCGCCCGGCCCGCAGCAGTTGATCGTCGCAGCGGGCACGGGCGCTCGAGTGGCAGCCGCACTCAACCGCGATCTGCTCGGGTTTCACGAGGCCTCGCCGGTACGCTAAAGTAGACAGTCGGCCCGGGCTTGCCCGTGGTCCTGTGGGGTATGGTGTAATTGGCAACACGGAAGATTCTGATTCTTTTGTTCTTGGTTCGAGTCCAGGTACCCCAGCTTCAGACCCTCGATTTCTCCTAGAGATCGAGGGTTTTTTGTTTGCGTTGAACCGTTCCTGAACGCGCGGTGAAACATTCCGACATCGGGTATCCAGCGCGCTCGACGTGAGGTAACGTTTTGATCACGGCGGCCCCGAGGGGCCGCCGTCCAACGTTTAACGCGGGACCGCGGCATCCCGAACCCAGGCTTGCCCGATCGCAGTGAGTGAGTGTACAGTCACTCTCATGGTCCTCTCCACCGCCGACTCCCGCCGGCCCCTCGTCGCAGCCAGCGCGACCCGCGTGTTCGCGCGCGGCGGCTTTCACGGCACCACGATCGCCGCGGTCGCGGAGGATGCCCGCATCTCGCCCGCCTACGTATTCAAGCTGTTCCCCAGCAAGGAGAAGCTGTTCGTCGCCGCTCTCGAGCGCTGCTTCGACGAGATCATGGAGTCAGTGGCCGCCGGTGCGGACGCTTCGGCCGACCAGTCTCCCGAGGGTGTGCTCTACGCCATGGGCGGCTCCTACGCCGAGCTCATCGCCGACCGCACCCTGCTCATGCTCCAGGTGCACGCGCAGTCGGTGGCCGAGATCCCCGAGGTCGGGGATGCCCTGCGTGCCGGCCTCGGCGCGCTCACGCGGTTCGTCAAGACCCGCTCCGGCGCCGATGACGACGACGTGCAGCGGTTCATCGCCTACGGCCAGCTCTGCCACCTCATCGTCACCGTCGGCCTCGAGTCCGTGCCGGAGGAGTGGGCGCGGGTCCTCTCGCACGGCATCCGCCACCCGTGAGCCCGCGCCCGATCGGAAGACTTTTTCATGCCCTCAACAGTGAGTGACCAATCACTCTCCAACGAAAGGAAGAACCAATGACTATCACCGCAACCCCCAGGAGCACGCGGCGCTGGCTCGCGCTCGTCGTGCTCGCGCTGGCGCAGTTCCTCGTCATCCTCGACGCCTCCATCGTGAACGTGGCGCTGCCGGTGGTGGGGCAGCAGTTCGCCCTCGACACCGTCACCCTGGCCTGGGTGATCACGGCGTACGTGCTGCCGTTCGGCGGTCTGCTCCTGCTGGGCGGCCGGCTCGCGGACCGCTACGGGCACCGCAGGCTGTTCCTCATCGGCACCGTGGGATTCGTCGGGGCCTCCGCCCTGGCCGGCCTCGCGGTCGGAGGGGAGATGCTGCTCGCCGCGCGGGCTCTGCAGGGGGCATCCGCCGCCCTGCTCGCCCCGGCTGCGCTAGCCCTGCTGACCCAGCTGTTCCCGGAGCCGGGGGAGCGCACCAAGGCCCTCGGCATCTGGGGGAGCGTCGCGGGCATCGGCGCCGTCGCGGGCGTGCTGCTCGGGGGAGTGCTGACCGCCTCCCTCGGCTGGCGCGCGGTGTTCTTCGTGAACGTGCCGATCGGCGTGCTCGTGCTGGTGTTCATCCCGATGCTCATCACGCGCGACCCTGCGACGGCCCGCACGCGCCTCGACTTCGCGGGCGCGGCGACCATCACCGGCGCTCTCGTCTCCGCGGTCTTCGCGCTCAGCATGGCCCAGCAGGTCGGCTTCGTGCACCCGCTCACCCTCGGCCTCCTCGCGGCTGCGGTTGCCCTCGGAGCCGCATTCGTCGTGGTCGAGCGCCGGGCGGCCGAGCCGCTCGTGCCCCTGGGCATCTTCCGCAACCGCAACCTCGCGACCGGCAACGTGATCGTGCTGCTCGTCGGGGCGGCGATGGTCGGGCTGTTCTTCGCGATCTCGGTCTACACGCAGTCGGTTCTCGGCTACGACGCGCTTCAGGCCGGCCTCTCGCAGCTGCCGCTCGCCGGGGTGCTCGTGCTCGTCGCGGGCTCGGCCCCGGTGATCATCGCGCGGCTCGGCGAGAAGCGCACGCTCGTGGTCTCGCTCCTCGTGCTCGCGGCGGGACTGGTCTGGCTCTCGGCGGCGCCCAGCGACGCCGTCTACCTCGTGCACCTGCTCGGGCCCGGCCTCCTGATCGGCGCCGGGATCGGCGGCGCACTCGTCACCGCGACGCAGCTGTCGGTGGACGGCGTGGTCGGCGGCGAGGCCGGCCTCGCGGGCGGCCTCGTCAACACCAGCCAGCAGATCGGCGGTGCTCTCGGCCTCGCCGTGCTCGCGTCGATCGCCACCGCTCGCGCCGGCGACCTGGCGAAGGCCGGCACCGCGCTCCCCGACGCCCTGACCGGCGGGTTCTCCTGGCTCTTCCTCGGCGCAGCGGCGTTCGTGGCCGTTGCGGCGGTCGTCGCGGGCTTCGCGCGCCGCCCGGCCGCTCGGTAGAGTGACCCGGATGCCCGCCCTCCTCCGCCCCGCCGTCGACGCCGATCTCGACGCCATCCTCGAGATCCACAACGCCTCGATCCGCACGTCGCTCGCGATCTGGACCGAGCTCGAGGTGGACAGGGCGGACCGCGAGCGCTGGCTCGCCGCGCACGTCGCGGACGGGCATCCGGTCATCGTCGCCGAGGTGGACGGGGCGGTTGCGGGCTATGCCGCCTACAGCCGGTGGCGCGAGAGGATCGGCTATCGGTTCACCGTCGAGAACTCCGTGTACGTCGCGGACGCCTACCAGCGGCGGGGGATCGCCCGGGCGCTCATGGTCGAGCTGATCGCCCTCGCGCGGGCCGCCGGCATCCACGTCATGGTCGCGGGCATCGAGGCGGGCAACACCGCCTCGATCGCTCTGCACGAGTCGCTGGGGTTCGAGCCGCCCGTGGTCCTCCGCGAGGTCGGCACGAAGTTCGACTCCTGGCTCGATCTGGCCTTCATGAGGCTCGCGCTCTGACCCCCGCGAGCCCTACTGTTGGCTCGTGCTCGCCCCCAGGATTCTCGCCGGCGCGATTCTCCTTGCCGCCATGCTCGCGGTGCCGGTGTCAGCAGCGGTGGCGGATGACCCCCCTCCCGTGGCGGCGGTGGACGCTCCCGCCGGGGTCGACGACTTCACCTTCGACTCCTTCAGCGCCGACTACACGCTCGGGCGCGACGGCGCCGGGCGGTCGACGCTCCTGACCGTCGAGACGCTCGTCGCCGTGTTCCCGGACTACGACCAGAACCGCGGCATCATCCGCGCGATCCCGACGAAGTACGACGGGCACGGCACCCAGATCGACGTGAAGTCGGTGACCGACGCGGGCGGCAGACCGCGCGACTTCGCGATGGGCACGGACGGCGATTTCACCACGATCACGATCGCCGTGCCGGAGGGCCAGTACGTGCACGGCTCCCAGACGTACGTCATCACCTACACGCAGGCGAACGTCACGCAGTACTTCAAGGACACGAACGACGACGAGTTCTACTGGGACACGAACGGCACCGGCTGGGACCAGCCGTTCGGCTCCATCACGGCCCGGGTGCACGTCGAGCCCGCGCTGCAGGACGCTCTCACGGGCCAGAACGCCTGCTACTTCGGGTACGAGGGCGCGACTCAGACATGCGAGATCGCGACGACGCCCGACGGCGTCTCGGCGAGCGCGACCGACGCCAGCGCGCGGCAGAACCTGACCGTGGCCGTCGGCTTCGAGCCGAGGACGTTCGCGGCGGCGCCCTTCAACCCGCTCGACTACATCCCGCTCGCACCGCTGCTGGCCATCCTCGCCCTCCTCTCGTCCGTCGCGCTGGCGGTGGTCGCGCGCCTCACCGTGCTGCGCGACCACCGGGGGGCGACGGTTGTCGCGCAGTACGAGCCGCAGCCGGGCGTGAGCCCGTGGCTCGCGGCCAACATCTGGGGCAAGCCCAAGAAGGGGATGTCGGCGACGATCATCGACCTCGCGGTGCGCGGCAAGGTGAGGATCCTGGAGCGGGACAGCCCCACCGGCCGGGGGAAGCAGTACGGCGTGCAGGAGGTCGACGACTCGGGCCTCGAGCAGGATTCCGCCCGCGCCATGTACGTGCTCTTCTCGACGGGCTTCTTCAGTGCGCCCAGCCGCTCCGAGCGCTGGTTCAGCCAGCGCGACGTGCTGCTCGGCAGCCAGGTGCAGTCGCTGTCCAAGAGCATCGAGGCCGAGGAGATCGCCCTCGGGCTGCGACGAAACGCGCCGCGCTGGCCCGCCGTCGTGATGGTCGTCCTCGCCGTCGTCGCCTTCCTGATCTTCCTCTTCGGCACCTTCGGCGAAGACGACAATGGGGCGGGAATCGTGTTCGGCGTGCTCGGGGCGAACCTCGTGCCGTGGCTGACGATCTTCCTCATCGTTCAGGTTGCGGGCCGCAAGCCGCTCACCGAGGCGGGCGCGCGAGTGCACGACTACCTGGAGGGGATGCGGCTCTACATCCGGCTCGCGGAGGCCGATCGCCTGCAGATGCTCCAGTCGGTGACGGGCGCCGAGCGCATCTCCGGCAAGGGCGGTGGGGGCGATGTCGTGAAGATCTACGAGAAGCTGCTGCCGTACGCGCTCATCTTCGGCCTCGAGCGCGAGTGGGGCGAGACGCTAGAGCAGTACTACGGCTCGACGCCGCCGGACTGGTACAGCGGCGACAGCTTCTCTGCCTTCCAAGCAGGCGCGTTCGCCAGCGGCATCGCGAGCTTCACATCGAGCGTCTCGTCGACGACGTCGTACTCGAGCTCGGGCGGCTCCTCGAGCGGAGGCGGATCGAGCGGCGGCGGAAGCTCCGGCGGCGGAGGCGGCGGCGGGGGCGGCGGCGGGATCTAGGCCGGTTGAGCAGCCGGGTTGAGTAGGCCGCCCGCGGCCGTATCGAAACCTACAGGTCGAACGACTCCCCGGGCTCGAGCAGGAAGAACTCGCCGCCGCCCTGCGCAGTGGCGGCCTCGATGCGCGCCTGCGTCATGGTCTTGCCGATCTGCGAGAGCACGGCCTCGTGCACGGGGAACGAGCGTCGCGGCTTGACCTCGAGCACGTAGTCCATGGCGTCGCCGATCTTGAGCCAGGGCGCTCCGATCGGCACCGCGAGCGTCTCGACCTCGACGCCCTCGGGCACCGTGTAGGAGTCGCCCGCGTAGTAGAGCGAGCCGTCGACGAGCACGCCGACGTTGTCGACCACGGGGATCGACGAGTGGATCACGGCGTGCTTCTCGCCGAAGAACCGCAGCTCGAACGGCTCGGCCTCGACCGTGTCGCCGCCCTTGACGGTCTCGATGGTGAAGTCCGGTGCGGCTGCCGCCACACCTGCGGGCGCGAGGATGCGCGCGCTCGGGTTGCGGTCGAGAATCCGGTTGAGCTGCTCGGCGGTCCAGTGGTCGGCGTGCTCGTGGGTGATGACGATCGCCACCACGCCGTTGAGGTCGCTGAGCGGCGTGGTGAACGATCCGGGGTCGATCACGAGCGTCGCGTCGCCCTTCGTGATGACCAGGCAGGAGTGCTCGTACTTCGTCAGCTTCATCTTCGTAGCGTATTCCTCCCGTATACCCCCGGGGGGTATAGTGGATGCATGATCGCGGACATCAAGAAGCGCGCACTGCACCGCACCAAGATCCTCGAGGGCCAGATGCGCGGGCTCGAGAAGATGATCGAGAGCGAGGACTACTGCATGGACATCATCACGCAGTCCCTCGCCATCCAGAAGTCGCTGCGGAGCCTGAACAAACTGCTCGTGGAGAACCACCTGCGCACCCACGTCGCCGACATGTTCGCGAACGGGGAGCAGGATGTCGCGGTCGACGAGTTGCTCAAGGTGTACGAGCTCGAGAACAACAGGGGGAACTGACCATGGACCACTCACAGCACCACCACTCGCCGGTCGAGCCTGTCGAGGCCCACCACGACCACCAGGATCACAGCGCTCACGACCACAGCGCTCACGACCACGCCGGCCACGGCGACCACTCTGCCCACGGCGACCACTCCGCCCACGACCCCGCGATCTTCCGCCGCAAGTTCTGGCTGAGCCTCATCCTCACCGTCCCCACTCTCGTGTTCTCGATGGGCCTGCAGGACATCCTGGGCCTCTCCGGCCCGCGCTTCCCCGGCAGCCAGTACATCCCCGCAGCGTTCGGCGTGGCGATCTTCCTGTATGGCGGACTCGTGTTCCTCAAGGGCGCCGTCGCCGAGCTCCGCGCGAAGCAGCCCGGGATGATGACGCTCATCTCCCTCGCGATCGTCGTCGCCCTCGGCTACAGCACGGCCGTGACGCTGGGCCTCCCGGGCATGGACTTCTGGTGGGAGCTCGCCACCCTCATCACCATCATGCTGCTCGGGCACTGGATCGAGATGTCCGCCGTCATGGGCGCGCAGGACGCGCTCGGCGAGCTGGCGAAGCTGCTTCCGGATGAGGCGGACCTCGTCCACGGCGACCATGTCATGCCCGTTCCGGTGGCGCAGCTGGTCGTCGGCGACCACGTGCTCGTGCGCCCCGGTGCATCCGTCCCCGTCGACGGCGAGGTCGTGGACGGGGAGTCCGACGTGAACGAGTCTCTCCTCACCGGCGAGTCGGCGGCGGTCGACAAGAAGCCCGGCTCCGCGGTCATCGCCGGCAGTGTGAACGGCTCAGGGGCCCTCACGATCCGTGTCACGAAGACCGGGGGAGAGACGGCGCTCGCCGGCATCATGAAGCTCGTCGCCGACGCGCAGGGCAGCAAGTCGAGCGCCCAGCTGCTCGCCGACCGCGCGGCCGCCCTCCTCTTCTACGTCGCGCTCGGGGCGGCGATCATCACGCTCGTCGCGTGGCTGCTCCTCCGGCCCGACGACCCGGCCTTCGTGCTGGAGCGGGTAGTGAGCGTGCTCGTGATCGCGTGCCCGCACGCTCTCGGCCTCGCCATCCCGCTCGTGTCGCAGATCTCCACGGCACTGGGAGCACGCAACGGAATCCTCGTGAAGAACCGCCTCGCCCTTGAGGAGGCTCGCGGCATCAGCGTCGTCCTCTTCGACAAGACCGGAACCCTCACCACCGGCCGCCAGGGCGTCATCGGCGAGGTCGACGACGAGGTTCTCGCGCTCGCCGCCGCGGTCGAGTCGAAGTCGGAGCACGCGATCGCGCGCGCCATCGTGGACGCCGCGAAGGAGCGCAAGCTTAAAGTCCCGCGGTCGAAGGGCTTCTCGTCCCTCGCGGGCCGGGGCGTGACCGCTACGGTCGGCGACCGCGAGCTCACCGTGGCCAGCCGCCGCGTTGTGACGGAGCGGGGCCTCGAACTGCCCGCCGAGCTCGTCAACGAGACGCGCGAGGTCTCGGCCGGGGGAGCGACAGTCGTGTACCTGATCGAGGGCTCGAGCATCCTCGGCATGATCGCTCTTGCCGACACCATTCGCCCCGAGTCCGCCGAGGCGGTCGCCCTGCTCAAGAAGCGCGGGGTGCGGGTGGCCATGCTCACCGGCGACGCCCACGAGGTAGGGGCCTGGGTCGCGGGAAAGCTCGGTATCGACGAGGTGTTCGCGGAGGTGCTGCCCGGGCAGAAGTCCGAGGTGGTGGCGAAGCTGCAGGCCGACGGCTCCACGGTCGCGATGGTGGGCGACGGCGTCAACGACGCCCCAGCTCTCGCGACTGCCGACGTGGGCATCGCGATCGGGGCGGGCACGGATGTCGCTATCGAATCGGCAGGCATCGTGCTCGCGTCGAGCGACCCCCGCGGCGTCGCCGAGACGCTCACGCTGAGCCGCGCGACGTGGCGCAAGGAGCTCCAGAACCTGTTCTGGGCGACCGGCTACAACGCGGTGGGCATCCCGCTCGCGGCAGGCGTGCTGTTCGGTGCGGGCATCCTGCTCCCGCCGGCCCTCGCCGCCGTGTTCATGTCGGCCTCGACGATCATCGTCGCCGCGAACGCGCAGCTCCTGAGGCTGCTGAAGCTGCGCTAGCCGGCAGGTTGAGTGGGCCCCCGGGGCCGTATCGAAACCTCACGACCAGGCAGGTTGAGTGGGCCCCCCGGGGCCGTATCGAAACCTCACGACCAGGCAGGTTGAGTAGGCCCTCTAGGGCCGTATCGAAACCTCACGACCCCGAACGTCGGTTTCGATACGCGCGCCAGGGCGCGCTACTCAACCCGCTGGGGCCCTAACCTCGGTTTCGATACGCGCGCCAGAGCGCGCTACTCAACCCGCTGGGGCCCTAACCTCGGTTTCGATACGCGCGCCAGAGCGCGCTACTCAACCCGCAGGACCGGCATACTTAGCCCGTGACGACGACGAAGCCGAAGCGCCTGGTAGTGGCGATCAACCCGACAGCATCGTTCGGCAAGGGGCGTGACGTGGGCCCAGCCGTCGTGCAGACCCTCCGCGCTCTCGGCCACGACGTGACGAGCCTGCAGGAGCCCGACTTCGAGCAGCTCATGGCCGCGGGTCGCAAGGCCGTGGCGGGCAAGCCCGACGCGCTCATCGTGGTGGGCGGCGACGGCATGGTCAACCTCGGCACGAACCTCGTCGTCGGCACGAAGGTACCGCTGGGGATCGTCCCCTCGGGCACGGGCAACGACATGGCCCGGGGCCTCGGCATCCCGCACGAGAACACCGAGCACGCCATCGAGACGCTCGTGGCATCCCTCGACCGCCCGTCGCGCGCCGTCGACGCCGGCCGCGTCGAGTACGTCGAGGACGGCGCACCCGCCGTCCGCTGGTTCGCGTGCGTGCTCTCCGCCGGGTTCGACGCGATCGTGAACGAGCGCGCCAACAACATGGAGCACCCGAAGGGGCCGAGCCGCTACCTGCTCGCGCTGGCGCTCGAGCTGGCGAAGCTCAAGCCGATCCCGTACCGCCTCGTGCTCGACGGCCGGGAGATCGTGACGGCGGGCGCCCTCATCAGCGTCGGCAACAACGTCTCGCTCGGCGGCGGCATGAAGGTCACGCCCGACGCCCTCGTCGACGACGGGCTGCTCGACGTCCTGGTGGTTCAGGCGCTATCGCGCATCTCGTTCTTGAGGATCTTCCCGCGCGTGTTCAAGGGAGAGCACGTGTCCGACCCGCGGGTGGCGATCCACCGCGCGAAGAAGATCCGGATCGAGTCGGAGGGCGTCGTGGCCTACGCCGATGGCGAGCGCATCGGGCTGCTGCCCCTCGACATCGAGGTGGTGCCCAAGGCGATGCGCATCCTCGACCAGCAGCTAGGACGCTGAGTTCGTCACCAGACAGGAGTAGTGCATGGTCTCGACGCCCTCCGGGCTCGTCTCGTTCGAGACGATGTACTCGGGCTGGGGGTCGTCGTCGCGGTCCGCCGAGTAGAGGTTGATGCGGTCGCGGCAGGCGGAGATGACCGCCAGCTGGAGCGTCTCGAAGTAGTCGATGCGCTTCTGGGTCAGCGTGCCCTTCCCGACCACCACGTGCGTGTGCGGCGCGGAGCACGGCACCACTGTCGCGAGCGCGAGGTTGCTGCCGTCCACGAAGGTGAAGCAGTCGCCGACCCACGCCTCGGTGGAGGGCATCTGCAGCGCCTTGACGATCTTCCCGTCGGCGTCTCTCGTGGGGGCGAGCACGTCGCAGCCCGAGAGCGCGAGGGTCGTCGCGACGACTGTCGCGAGGGCGATGATGGCGCGCCGCACTCTGTTCCTTCTTCCGTGTTTGGCGAGGCCTCGCCCGGTATGGCATACTCGTAAAGTTGTCGTGACGGCCCCATCGTATAGAGGCCTAGTACGCCGCCCTCTCACGGCGGTAACGCGGGTTCGAATCCCGCTGGGGTCACAATAGCGAAAACCCCCGGTCCATCCGGGGGTTTTTGTCATTTTCGCGCCACGGCTCTCGTGTCGACCGGCATCCTGTTTCGCGCGGCGTCCGCGACCGCGACCGACTACGGTTTCTGGCGGAGGGTCAGATGGACGGACAGGCACCGCTCACGCAGTGGCGGCGCGTGATGCACCGCGACCGCTTCCGTGCGACCGGACGCGACTTCGAGGACTACATCACGGAAGTTCTTCAGCACTTCCACCCGGACTTCCTCAACCCCGCGCCGGTTGGCCGCCTGGGAGACGGCGGAAGCGACGGACTCGCTGAGGCAGGCCGGATCCTCTATGCCTGCTACGGCACCGGTCGGGGTTCGGGCGCCGAATCGGCGCTCGAGAAGAAGCTGCTCTCGGACTTCGAGCGCGCCCTGGCCTCCTATCCCCGCTTCACGGAGTGGAGGTTCGTCACGAACGCCGTCGTGGGGCCGAAGGCCGCTGCCGCTGTCCTCGAGATCCAACGGGCTCATGGCGCCGATTCGGCGCGGCCTCTGACGGCGGTCGTCTGGGGTGCTGATCAGGTGTGGCAGAACGTGATCGACTCGCTGCCCGAGGCGCGGCTCCTGGCGCTGTACGGCGAGCCTCCGACCCGGCCGCGGCTCGTACCGCAGCAACTGCAGACCCGGGGGCACGCCTTCGTGAACCGGAAGAGGGAGCTGACCGCGCTCGACGCGGTGCTCGACCGAGCGGTGGAGGCGAACCGCCCGACAGTCGCGATCCTGCACGGCGGGCACGGTGCGGGCAAGACAGCGATCGGGGAGCACTGGTCTCGGCAGCACCAGGGCCGGTTCGCCAGCGGTCAGATCGTGGTGGACTTCGGCGAGATGAGGCGCGCGGGGAGCGTGAGCCCTGGGGAGGTGCTCGGGGCGGTGCTCCATGATCTCGGCTACAGCACCGCCGAGATACCGGAGGGCCTCGAGCGGCGCACCGCGTTCTACCGCAGCGTTACGGCCGAGTCGCACCGGGCGCTCCTCGTCGTCCTCGACGATGTCGAGACCTCGGCGCAGGTTCGTCCGCTGATCCCCAACTCACCGGGAAGCGCGGTTATCGTGACGACCCGCGCAAGCTTGGAAGACCTCCTCATCGGCGTTGCGGAGGCGGTGGAGATTCAGCGCCTGGCTCCCGACAAGGCTGAGCACCTGTTCGAGGAGCTGGTCGGCTCGGACCGCGCGCGGGCCGAGCCGACCGCCGTCACCGCCCTGCTCGCCTTCTGCGACGGTCTCCCGCTGGCGATCACGATCGTTGCTGCCCGGCTCCGGGCCGACGCAGAGCGGAAGGTCGGCGAACTCGTCGCGTCGCTCGAGGCGGAGTCAACACGCCTGCAGCGACTCGGATACCGCAACGGCATATCTCTGGAGGCCGTGTGGGATGACGCCTACGACCAATTGACAGAGCGGGAGGCGGCCGCCTACCGACGCCTTGGACAACATCCGGCTTCCAGCTTCACGCTCGAATCGGCCAGCGCTGCGATTGCCGATTCGCCTGATGCTGTCGCCGAGCTCCTCGAGTCACTCCGAGACCGCCACCTGCTGGAGAGCATCCCCGGCCATCCGCGCCGGTACCGGTACCACGATCTGCTCCGCCTCCACGCTCGCCGCAGAGCGGATGAGGCCGACGGCCCGGAGAGTCGCCAGCGCGTGGTGGAGCGGGTGGTCGAGCACTACGTGGCGCTCTGCGAGTGGATGGACCGGTCGATCACGCCGAAGAGGCTCCGGCTGGCGACCGGGACCCTCCCGGAGGTGGAGGCCCCAGTCGCGCCCTCCGTCGCGCGCGCCCGGTTCCAGGCCGAGCGATCGAGCATCCTCAGTACGCTCGACGCGGCGCGAGCAGCCGGCGCGAACAACGGCGTCTGGTCGATTGCGGAGGCTCTCTGGCCGCTCTACAGCGGACAGGGTCTGAGCGCCGAGGCAGCGACCGTCTTCTCCCAGGGTGCGGAGGCCGCCGCTGATGATGGGCGTGAGGATGCCTCCGCGCGCCTCTGGGGGCTGGTCGCCCGGATGCTGCTCGAGCAGTCGGACGTCAGCGGAGCCCGCACAGCGATCGCGCGCGCCTGGCAGGCGTTCGGGGAGGGCGGCGATGTCCGCGTGGAGGCCACCCTCTGCGAGGCGTCCGGAATCCTGCATTCGAATGCGGGTGATCCCGCTCGCGCCCGTGCGATGTTCGAGCGCGCGCGCGAGCTGTGCGTCCAGCAGGAGAACCGGCGGGGGATTGCCATCCAGGACTACCTCATCGGCAAGGCGCACGCGGACCTCGAGGACTGGCCGCGGGCGCTCGCCGCGCTGGCATCGTCGGCAGGGGCGGTCAAGGATCTGGGAGACGGTGTCCTCCTGGCACGGGTGCTCTTCCACCTGGCTCGGGCACTCGAGCGCTCGGGACGTGACGGCGACGCTGCACTGGAGTACGAGCGCTGCGTCGAATTGGCCGCGGTCGCCGGGAACGTCCGCTACGAGGCGCGGGCGAACGAAGCCCTTGGCGAACTCGACGTCCGCCGTGGCGACGCGATCGCGGCGCGGGAGCACTTCCTCCGCGGTGCCGACCTGCTGCGGCTGCGAGACGCGGAGCACGCCGCCGCCCTGGAGGAGCGCGCCAGGCTCATTCCCGGCTGATGGGCCCCAGCTCGACGGTGACGACGGCCTTGCCGAGCAGGATCCGGAGCCGCTCGGTGGCGCCGGCGTGCAGTGCGCCTACGGCAATGACCCCGGCGGGTGCAGTCGCCGGCCCAACTTCATGGGCGATCATGTCGCGCCCGTCTCGAGTTCGAATCCGCCAGCTGCGGGCGTCGAGATCGTGGGCGCAGACCGCGGAGGCCCCTGGGAATCGCTCAAGGGCGGCGTCGAGCCCCCTGGCGCCTACGCCAGCGCTGCCTCCGCCATCAACCATGACGAGGTCCGCGCTCTCCAGGAGCTCTGTTCGCGGTTCGTTCTCCGAAGAGAAGAGAAGTCGCGGCTCATCCACGTCCGGGGCACCGGCGCTCGCTGGCGTGCGCTCGAGGAGCACGTTGCCCCTGCCCAGGTCGGCAACGCTGAAGAAGTGGGACCACGGAGTGCGCCACTCCACAACGGGGGAGGGTGCGGTCGAGTTCGTGGCCGGCGCGATCGGTTCGTCGATGCCCAGGAGCTCGTAGATCAGGGCGCGGAGCCGGGCCGTCGCCTGCCCTTCGAAGGCGAAGGTCTCTCGGCGCAGCGCGTCACCGCCCCCGGTCTCGACCAGCGGATTCGGCTCTCCGAGCAGGGTGCGCACATCGTCGGCGCGCGCGAATCGTGGAGCCACGTCACCGAGCCTGCGCGGCGGAGTGTCGATCATCTCGTGGCCGCCGTGGGCGCGCAGCCAGACAGGCCTTCCCGCCGCCGCGGCGTAGAAGGTGACGGAGCCGTGGTCTCCGAGTACGGCGTCGGCCGCGATAGCAGTCGGCCGCCATCCCTGTTGGTAGGGGATGAGCCTCAAGCCGGCGTCCAGCGCGCGGCGGAGCCAGAGCCGCACCTGCCAGTCGCCGTGGCCGACCCACACGTTGGGGTGCAAGACCGCCGCTACGACATACTCGTCGTACGGCAGCGATCGCAATAGCCCCTCGAAGAGCTCCGGGTCGGTCGCGAGCAGTGAGGCCGGCCCCCAGGTAGAACTGACGAGGACCAGCCGCTGCTGCTCGCCGACGCCGAGGGCCCGCCGGTACTCGGAGCGGCGCTCTGAACTGGCGAGGATCATGTCGAACGCCGGATCCCCGGTGATGCGCGCTTCTGCCCCTTCGGGCAGTGAGTGCACGAAGACTTCGTGCGGCAGGGCGTAGACGGTCCGGTCCTGCGCTGCAGCGCCTTCAGAGTCCCGTGATGCGATTGTCGAATCCCGCCTCGGCATCGAGGTCATCCGCGAGTGGCCTGGCCCGTGAGGCAGCAGCAGAAGCGGCGCCTGCAGTGCTTCGACCCCTCCGAGGTGGCTCGCGGCGATGGCGAGATCGAATCGCAGCGCGAGCGCCTGGTGCCAGGGAATGACGGGCAGTCCCGCAGAATCCAGCATCTCGTCCAGCCCCCGGGAATAGGCGGACCGCTCGCCGTTGACGGTGAAGACGAGTTGTGCGCGCCAGTCGGAGAGGACATCGGGGAGCAGTTCGAGCAGCCAGGCAAGCGTCGTGGGGGTGCGGATGACCACGAGTACCGTCTTGCTGGCCTGGGCGGTGTTCCAGCGGGGCGCTTCAGGCCCTACCGGGACCCGGCTCCACTCTTCCGGGGGGGGGGGGGGGGGGGGGGG
>NZ_JBXATB010000001.1:65345-363225 GCF_058809925.1 Rhodoglobus sp. GW821-FHT12B09
CGCCCCCCCCCCCCCCCCCCCCCCCCCCCCCCCCCCCCCCCCCCCCCCCCCCCCCCCCCCCCCCCCCCCCCCATCCTCGGCTTCCGTCCTGCTCGTTCGTCTAGGGGCAAACGCTGAGGACGAGGGTGGCAGACAATGCGGCCTCGTGTATATGGCGCGACGATATCTGTTCTCCCCATCGTGAGCAGACGCGGCCCGCGCTGCGCACCGCCTCCGCCATACTGCTCCCCATGCGAACAGCGATCGCGGGATGCACGGCAGCAGCCGCCGCGATCACCCTGTGGCGCCTCGGGGGCAGCTGGGCGCTGCTCCCGTTCCTGGGCCTCGTCGTGGTGGGCGCCGCGCTGGCGTGGATCGATCTCACGCAGCGGCGGCTGCCGAACCGCATCGTGCTGCCGGCGGTGGGGGCATCCGTGCCCCTGCTGCTCGGTGCTGCAGTGCTCGACGGCGGCCTGTCGAGGTGGCTCACCGCGCTCGCCGGCGGGGCGGCGCTGTTCGGGCTCTACCTCGTGCTCGCGCTCATCTCGCCGCAGGGAATGGGCCTGGGCGATGTGAAGCTCGCGGCGCTCGTCGGCCTGTACGCGGGCTACCTCGGCTGGACGGCCCTCGTGGTGGCGGCGTTCGCGGGGTTCCTCCTGGGCGGGGCGGTCGGGCTCATCGGCATCGTGGCGCGAAGGGCGACGCGGAAGACCGCGATTCCGTTCGGCCCGTGGATGCTCCTCGGCCTCTGGATCGCCGTCGCGTCAACCCCCTTCGCCACCCCCTAAGGCGGGCCATATATCGGTCGGTGAAAGCGCTACAGTTCAAGTGCGCCAAGGGGGGCCATCGCGCATTGACATGCAGGGGGAACTGTCATGTTCAACACCATCACCAAGCTGTTCGTCGACGCCCGCGCTCGCCTTACCCGCGAGGAGACCGGCGCCACCGCTGTTGAGTACGGCCTCATCGTCGGCCTGATCGCCGTCGTGATCGTCGCCGCCGTCGCGCTCCTGGGCACCAACCTCCAGGGCTTCTTCGACGACATCAACGACAAGCTCAAGTAGCAACTCGCCCTTTCGAGCACGGGCCGCCCCTCGCGGGGCGCCCGCTGCTCTTCGCCTGCGTGTGAACGGGGAGGGTTTGCGATGCGACGGCTATTCAGCAGGGACACCTGGGGGAGCGACCGCGGCGCTGCCGCAGTCGAGTTCGCCCTGGTGTTCCCGGTGCTCATACTGGTGCTCATCGGCATCATCGAGTACGGCTCGGTGTTCAACGCCCAGCTGATGCTCACGAGCGCGGCCCGCGAGGGCGCGCGCACGATGGCCGTCTCCGGCGACGTCGGGCAGGCGCGCACCGCGGTGATCAACGCCGCCATCGGGCTGACGCCGGCGCTCACCGCCGCCGACATCGTCATCACGCCCGGCACGTGCTCGTCGACGACCAACGTCTCGGTGACGATCGACTACGACAAGCCCTACCTCACGGGCATGTTCGGGGCCACGATCGCCCTCGAGGGAAAGTCGACGCGCAGATGTTTCGGCTGAGCCCACTCGTCGCGCCGACGCGCGGTCGACTGAACGATGAGCGCGGCGCGGTCGCGGTGATCGTGGCGATCTCCATGACGGCCGTGCTGGCCATGGCGGCGCTCGTCATCGACATCGGCGCCACCCAGGCCCGCCGCGCGCAGCTCCAAGAGGCGGCGGATGCCGCGGCCCTCGGTATTGCGCAGCAGTGCGCGGGCTCGTCCGGGACGACGCTCGCGGGCTGCGCGTCCACCGTCCTCGCGACCGCGAGCGCGACCGCCGCGGAGCTCGGCACGGACAATCTGGGCGACGCGAGTGTGGGCATCCCGGTGTTCACGTCGTCGACCGTCAAGGTCACCGCGACGAGCACGCAGATCGGGATCTTCGCGGGCCTGTTCGGGGATGCCTCGAAGGGCCTCACGGCCTCCGCCACCGCCCAGTGGACGCAGCCCGTCACGCCGCTGCCGCTCGCGTTCCACGAGTGCGCCCTGCCGGCGCCGTCGGCCACGACCAAGGTGTTCCTGCGCACCGATGCGCTCGGGGTGCTGAACCTCTTCACCACCTCGTGCGGGCTCCTCGGCGATGTGACGGGGGTGCTCGGCGCGAGCTGGGCCGTCGGCGACGACTGCACGTTCGACGTCGACCTGCTCACCTACGTGGGCGGCGTGCTCTCGAACCTGCTGCCCTCCGAGTGCGTCTCGATGGTCAACTCGCTCCCGGGCAAGGAGGTCATCGTGCCCGTGTACAGCCACGCGCTGACCGACATCGTGGTGAACGGCGTGCTGCTCGGCCACGGCTACAAGGTCGAGAAGTACGCCCTCATCCAGCTCACCGGCTACGACTTCCAGAGCCTCAGCCTCGCCGGCCTGAGCCTGGGCGGGCCGAAGAACATCACCGGCAGCCCGAAGTGCCCGGAGCTCCTCGGGCTCGAACTACCCGCCTGCCAGGGCCTCCAGGGCTACCTGGTCGGCTACCTGACACCCGACGAGGCCAAGCAGCGCGTCGCGGGAGTGCAGCTCGTCGCATAACTCAGTACAGAACATGGGGGAATCAGAATGACAACCAGGATCATCGCGGTGGTGCTCGCCGCAGTGCTCGCGGTCGTGGGGGCGGTGCTGCTCATCAGCTACGTCCGCGGCGCGGACGAGCGCGCCTTCGACGGTGCGAAGCTCACCGAGGTGCTCGTCGTGCAGGACGAGATCCCGGCCGGCACCGCCGGCTCCGACCTCGGCACCACGGTCGACCTCAGGTCGGTGCCGGTCGCGTACGTCGCCGACGGCGCCATTACGGATGCCGCGGACCTCGACGGCCTCGTCGCGGCAGTGTCTCTCGAGCCGGGGGAGCAGGTGCTCGCGTCGCGCTTCGTCAAGCCCGCAGACTTCGGCGCGAACGGCGGAACGGTGGCCGTGCCGAAGGGGCTGCAGGAGATCTCGGTCTCCCTCGACGTGCAGCGGGTGGTGGGCGGCGCGCTCGTCGCGGGCGACCTCGTCGGCGTCTTCGGCAGCCTGCCGACCGACAACGTCGACCCCGCCCGCACCCAGCTCGTGGAGAGCAAGGTGCTCGTGACCTCGGTCGTCCACGACAGCACGATCGATCCCGCGACGGCGCAGACCTCCGGCGTGATCCTCGTGAACCTCGCGGTCACGGCCGACCAGGCCCAGCGCATCGTCTACCAGCTCGAGTTCGGCCAGGTGTACCTGTCCAAGCAGACCAAGGACGTGACGGCGCCCGCCGCGGGCGCCGTCACCCGGGGGGTGTTCGCAGGGTGAGCCGGATAGTGCTCGTCGCTCCGGACAGCCGCCTCGAGCGGCAGGTGCGGCTCGTCGTCTCCGAGGAGATGGTGGTGATCCCCGCCACGGACCCCGAGCAGTTCTCGGGCCGCCTGGGCCGCATGGCCGAGCGCCCCGAGCTCATCGTCTTCGGCCACCAGCTGCCGCGCCACCTCGCGCTCGCACTCGCCTCGGCGGGCCGCCAGCACGCCGACTCGATGGCGATCGTCAGCGACGAGCCGGACATCATGGTCGACGCGATGCGCGCGGGCATCAGCGATGTTCTCCCGACCACCGTCGACCTCGACGCGATCGACCTCATGGTGGCGCGCGCGCACGAATTCGCGATGGATGCCGCGGCCGCAGGCCGCCCGGCACCCTCCCTGCGCCGCCTCGGCCCGGGCCGCACCATCGCGGTCGCCTCGCCGAAGGGCGGCGTGGGCAAGACGATGATCGCGTGCAACATCGCCGTGGGCCTGGCGCTGGTGCAGCCGGGGTGCGCGGTGCTCGTGGACCTCGACCTGCAGTTCGGCGACGCCTCCTCGACGCTCGGGCTCGAGCCGGTCTACTTCCTCGAGCACGCGGTGGCGAAGGGGGCCGCGCGCGACTCGCTCGTGCTCAAGACGGCGCTCACGCGGCATCCCTCCGGCCTGTTCGTGCTGTGCTCGCCGGAGTCGCCGGCCACTGCCGACCGGATCACCGCGGCCCAGGTGGGCCACCTGCTGCACCAGCTCGCTGACGAGTTCCTGTTTGTCGTCGTGGACACCTCGCCGGGGCTGCTCGAGCACACGCTGACCGTGCTGGAGCAGGCGACCGACGTGGTCGCCGTGACGAGCATGGACGTGTCGAGCGTGCGCGGCATGCGCAAGGAGCTCGACGTGCTCGACGAGCTGGGGCTGCTGCCCGAGTCGCGGCAGGTGGTCGTCAACCAGGGCGACCGCTCCTCCGGGCTCACGGTCGCCGACATCGAGGCGGCTATCGGGTCGCGCGTCGACATCGTGATCCCGCGCACGAAGGGCGTTGCCGCCGCGAGCAACCGCGGACTGCCCGTGATCGTGGACCAGCCCAGGGACAGGGCGTCCCGCAGCCTCCGGGTGCTCGTCACGCGGCTCTCGACGGAACCGACGAGGAAGGGCTGGCGCCAGGCCAGCCGGAAGGAGAAGGTGTCATGAGCCTGTCTGATCGCCTCCAGGCCGCGCGCAATCAGCGCCCCGCGGGCCAGAGCTACGTCCCCCCGCCCGAGGTCGCCCTGTCCGACGACTTCTACGACGACGTGCCGCGCGCCGCAGTCCACGACCCGGGCACTGATCTCAGTACCGACGAGCTCGTGCCCGACATCGAGCGCGGCTTCGACGACGCGCCCGTGATCAGCGACGAGGCCCGCACGGCCGCGACGGAGGCGCTCTACGAGCGGCTCGGCACCCGCCTGAACGACCCGAACCTCAGCGAGCAGCAGCTGCACGCGATCGCGCGGCAGGAGCTCGCGTCGATCATCGACCTCCAGGCGGCGACTCTCGATGACGACGAGCGCCAGGCGCTGATCCGCGACCTCGCGGACGACGCCCTCGGCCTCGGCCCGCTCCAGCGCCTGCTCGACGACCCGACAGTCACCGAGATCATGGTCAACGGCGCCGACCACCTCTACGTCGAGCGCAAGGGCCGCCTCGTGCGGACCGCGAACGGCTTCCGCTCGGAGGAGCGCCTGCGGCGCGTCATCGAGCGCATCGTTTCACGCGTGGGCCGCCGCATCGACGAGTCCTCACCGCTGGTCGATGCCCGTCTCCCCGACGGCTCACGCGTGAACGCCATCATCCCGCCGCTCGCCGTCGGCGGCTCGTCGCTCACGATCCGCAAGTTCGCGAAGGAGCCGCTGCGCGCCCACGACCTCGTGGAGTACGGCACGCTCACGGCCGACATGACGGAGATCCTGAACGCGTGCGTGAACGCGCGGATGAACATCATCATCTCCGGCGGCACCGGGACGGGAAAGACGACACTGCTCAACGTGCTGTCGTCGTTCATCCCGGCGGACGAGCGCATCGTGACGATCGAGGACGCCGTCGAGCTGCAGCTCCAGCAGGAGCACGTCGTGCGGCTCGAGAGCCGGCCGAGCAACATCGAGGGCAAGGGGGAGATCACGATCCGCGACCTCGTCCGCAACGCACTGCGCATGCGCCCCGACCGCATCGTGGTCGGCGAGTGCCGCGGCGGGGAGAGCCTCGACATGCTGCAGGCGATGAACACCGGCCACGACGGCTCCCTCTCGACCGTGCACGCGAACTCGCCCCGCGACGCCATCGCGCGCCTCGAGACGCTCGCGCTCATGGCGGGCATGGACCTCCCGCTGCGCGCCGTGCGCGAGCAGATCGCCTCTGCCGTCGACGTGATCATCCAGGTCAGCCGGCTCCGCGACGGCAGCCGCCGTGTCACCCACATCACCGAGGTGCTCGGCATGGAGGGCGACACCGTCACCCTCCAGGACGCCTTCGCCTTCGAGCAGGCGGGCCTCGACCTCGACGGCCACGTGATCGGGGAGGCCAAGTACACCGGCGTGCGCCCGCGGTTCACCGACCGGTTCGTCGAGCTGGGCATCCCGTTCGACAAGGGCCTCTTCATGGCGGAGCCGTTGGAGGGGTGGCGCTGATGGAGCTCTGGATCGGCTTCGCCGTCTGCGCGCTGGCCGTCGTGCTCGGCCTGTTCGCCCTGCTCTCGTCGCGCACACCCCTGTCGCGGGGGCGCGGGTCCCGCCTGGCGCGGAGCCCCCGCCTTTCTCGCACGGATGCCCTGCGCCTGCTCGGCGACCGTGCGGCCAACGTGACCGATGCCGCGATGCAGCGACGCGGCCTCTCGTTCGTGACGATCGACGACCTCGAGCTCGCGGGCGTGCGGATGCGCCCCGGCGCCTACGTCGTGGTGCTCGCCGTGATCACCATCGCGGTCGCGCTCCTCGGGGCCGCCGTCGCGGTCTCGGTGGGCTCGCCGCTCGCGTGGCTCGTCTACGTGGTGCTCGTGGTCGCGGTTCCGCTGGGCGGCCGTGCGGTGCTCGGCTACCGCACCCGGAAGCGCCGCGCGCGGTTCGCCGACCAGCTCGACGACACGCTGCAGCTCATCTCGAGCGGCCTGCGGGCCGGTCACAGCCTGGCGCGCGCGATCGACGCGGTCTCGCGCGAGGCCGAGTCGCCCACCGCCGAGGAGTTCGCCCGCGTCATCAACGAGAACCGGCTCGGCATGGACCTCGGCGAGGCGATCATGCGCGCGGCGCGTCGGATGAAGAGCGACGACCTCGCGTGGACGTCCCAGGCCGTCGACATCCACCGAGAGGTGGGCGGCAACCTGAGCGAGGTGCTCGACCACGTGTCGGAGACGATCAGGGAGCGCAATCAGATCCGCCGCCAGGTCGCCACCCTCAGCTCGGAGGGCCGCATCTCGGCGAACGTGCTCATGGCGCTGCCGATCGGTATCGCGATCATCCTGAGCGTCGTCTCGCCGGGCTACCTCACGATCTTCTTCACAACGACGATCGGGCTCGTGCTCATCGTGGTCTCGATCGTGCTGTTCATCGTCGGCGCCGTGTGGATGCGCTCGATCACGAAGATCAAGTTCTAGGGGGACCGCACCATGGACACACTGCTGATCGCGATCGTGGCGGTCGTGCTCGTCGCCGCGGCGCTGCCGGTGCTCGCCTTCGCCCTCGCTCCCGGGGCGGGGCGCGCGCCGCTCTCGGTGCGGGCGCGTGCGCTCGTGCATCCCGCAGCCCGTCCTTCGGGGCCGCGCTACCTCGCGCCGGCCGCCCTGGTCGCCCGGGTCGAGCGCAACCTCGCGCTCGCGGGCCTCGCCACGGCGTGGTCGGTCGGGAAGATCATGCGGACCAAGGTGGTGCTGGCGGGCGTTGCGCTCGTACTCGGAGTGCTGTTCGTCGCGCCGCAGCCGTCGCCGTTCCGGGTGCTGCTCGCGCTCGCCGTGCTGGTCGTTGCCTATTTCGCCCCTGACCTGGTGGTGTGGGGGCGGGCGCAGGAGCGCCAGGACACGATCCGCGAGGAGCTCGCCGACACCCTCGACCAGATCACGATCTCGATCGAGGCCGGGCTCGGGCTGGAGACTGCCATCATCCGGGCGGGCGAGCACGGCACCGGGCCGCTCGCGCAGGAGCTCATGCGCACCATCCAGGACATGCGGGTCGGCCTCTCACGCAAGGAGGCGTACACCGCGCTTGCCGAGCGCACGAGCGTGACCGATCTCAAGCGGTTCGCGCGGGCGATCATGCAGGCCGACGCCTACGGGGTCTCGGTCTCGAACGTCGTGCGCACCCAGTCGAAGGACCTGCGGGCGAAACGGCGGCAGCGCGCGGAGGAGAAGGCGATGAAGGTGCCGGTGCAGGTGCTGTTCCCGCTCATGCTGTGCATCCTGCCGGTGCTGTTCATCGTCGTTCTCGGGCCGGCGGTGGTGAACCTCGTGATGGTGTTCGAGGGGGTGCGGTAGCGGCGGGGCTGCCCGACCTCTTTGGGTGCGTCGCTGCCCCGGCTGTCGCTCCCTGAGCCCTGGTTCCTGGGTCCTGGTTCCTGGTTCCTGGTTCCTGGTTCCTGGTTCCTGGTTCCTGGCTCCTGGCTCCTGGCTCGTGGGTCCTGGTTCCTTACCCCTTACCCCTTACCCCTTACCCCTTACCCCTGGCGCGGCGGCGCGCTCGCGTGTTGCCCCTCCTCGCGGGCTGCCCTTCCAGCGTCCGTGGTTGCCCTTCCCGCGCGCTGCCTTCCCGCGTCCGTGGTTGCCCTTCCCGCGCGCTGCCCTTCCCGCGTCCGTGGCTTCCCCTCCCCAGCCTTCGTCGTGGCAAAGCCCTCCACCCCCGCACCCTCCACCGGCGGAAATGTCGGTGGTCTACTGTCTAATACTGGTATGAGCTTGATGGATGCGCCGACGGGCATGCGGGGGAGCATGGCCGACGCCCGCGCGGAGATGCTCGATTCACTCATCGGCATCGATGCGATGATCTCGACGCTCACGGCTGCGCGCACCGAGATGCTCGAGTCGCTCCGCGTGTGGAGCGAGCTGGAGGAATCCGCCGCCGCGCACTCCACACCCGCCACTCGCGACATGTCGTTCCGGTCGCTGCGCGCCGAGGTGTCGTGCGCGCTTCGAGTGCCGGAGCGGCAGGTCGAGCGGCTATTCGGCGAGGCGCGGATGCTCATGCGCGACCTGCCCCTCGCCATGGACGCGCTGAGGGCGGGCGAGATCAGCTACCGCCACGCACAGGTCGTCGTCGACGTGGGTGCCGGCCTCGAGCCTCAGCAGCTTCACGCATTCGAGAAGGCCGTGGTGCCTGTGGCGACGACGAGCACAGCGGCCTCCTTCGGCCGGGCGGCCCGCAGGGTCCGCGAGGGGCTTGACCCGTCCACGATCGCCCGGCGCACGAGAGCGGCCGCGGAGAACCGCGAGGCCGTGATTGTCGCCGGTCGCGACGGAATGGGCGACCTGATCCTGCACCTGCCCATGCACGAGGTGCAGGCGATCTTCTCCCGCGGCACCGAGCTGGCGAAGAGGTTGCAAGGCCCCACGGAGCCCCGCACGCTGGCGCAGCTTCGCGCCGATGTGCTGCGGGATGCCCTGCTCACGGGCACATTCGAAGCGTCAAAGGGCCGTCGGCTCCGCTCCGATGTGCACGTCACAGTGCCGGTGCTCTCGCTGCTGGGCAAGTCCGACGTGCCGGCGATCCTCGACGGCTACGGGCCGATCTCGATCGAGACCGCCCGCGAACTGGCTGCCGACGCCCCGAGTTTTGTGCGCATCCTCACCCACCCGGAGACCGGAGCGGTGCTCTCCGTCGGCAAGGAGCGCTACTCGCCCCCGGCAGACTTGAAGGCCGCCACACGCGTGCGCGGCTCGACCTGCGCCTTTCCCACCTGCGAGCGACCGGCGGAGTTCTGCGATCTGGACCACATCCGCGACTGGGCCAAGGGCGGCACGACGAGCGTCGACAATCTCGCCTTCCTGTGTCGAGGGCATCACTCCCTCAAGCACGCCAGCCCCTGGGAGTATGCCCCGGCACCGTCTGGCGCGGGCTACGACTGGGTTTCGCCCGCCGGAAAGATCTACCGAGCGCCGGGCGCTGACACGTCGTGAGCCTGTAGCATTGCGGTGCGAAGGGGAGTATCCCACCTCGCTGGGCCCGTCAGTACGTTCTGCAGCGATGCAGTTCCGGGCCAGCGGCAGACGAGTGAAACGGCTGCGGGAGAGACTTTCGGTTGTTTCCCGACCCCTCCTCCTGAACGGATGCGCGTGCTCCACTTCTTGACTACCGGCGAAAGCCCCCTCAACCCCACCTTCGAGATCGTCACTCTGGTCGTTCTCGTGCTGATCCTCGTCGCGGACCTCGTGCTGGCCTACCGCCGTCCCCACGTGCCCAGCACGCGAGAGTCCGCCCTGTGGGTGAGCCTCTATGTGGGCCTGGCCCTGGTCTTCGCGCTGCTCATGCTCATCCTGGGCGATGCCGAGCACGCCGGTCAGTTCATCGCCGGCTGGGTCACCGAGTACAGCCTGTCGATCGACAACCTCTTCGTGTTCGTCATCATCATGACGAGGTTCAGCGTGCCCCGGAAGTACCAGCAGGAAGTGCTGATGGTGGGCATCGTGATCGCGCTCATCCTGCGTGGCATCTTCATCCTGCTCGGCGCGCAGCTCATCGAGAACTTCTCGTGGATCTTCTACATCTTCGGCGCGTTCCTCGTGTACACGGCGATCCAGCAGGTTCGGGAGAACCACGACGACATGGAGGACACCGAGAGCGGTGTCATCCGGTTCCTGCGCAAGCGCATCCCGATCTCGAACGAGTTCGACGGCGGCAAGCTGCGCACCGTGATCGACGGCAAGAAGGTGTTCACTCCGATCCTGGTCGTCTTCATCGCCATCGGGACGACGGACCTGATTTTCGCGCTCGACTCGATCCCGGCGATCTTCGGAATCACGACCGACCCGTTCCTGGTGTTCACGGCCAACATCTTCGCGCTCATGGGGCTGCGGCAGCTGTACTTCCTGCTCGGCGACCTCATTGACAAGCTCGTGTACCTGCACTACGGGATCGCGTTCATCCTCGCCTTCATCGGTGTGAAGCTCGTCTTCCATGCGCTGCACGAGAACGAGGTGCCGTTCATCAACGGCGGGCGCGGCGTGGAGTGGGCGCCGGAGATCTCGACCTGGACCTCGCTCGCGGTGATCATCGCGTCGATGGCGGTGGCAACTATAGCGAGCCTCATCAAGATCCGGATCGACAAGAAGCGCGTCGCCTCGTAGCTGTTTTTCTCTCAGTTCCGAATCGTTGGTAGCTTGTCAAACATGACGCCCTGCCCCAACTGCGGATACGTGTCGCGTCCCGGTGCGATGTTCTGCGGGTCCTGCGCGTCCCGGCTTGACGCAGCGGCGGCTGGTGCTGGTGCTGCTGGTGCTGGTGCTGGTGCTGGTGCTGGTGCTGGTGCTGGTGCCGGTGCTGGTGGTGGTGGTGCTGGTGGTGGTGGTGCCGGTGCCGGTGCCGGTGCCGGTGCTGCTGATGCTCCCGGCGCTGCTGCTCCCGGTGCCGCTGGTGGTCCTGCGCCTGGCGCCGATGCTGCTTCCCCGGCTCCCGCGGCCCCGCCGGCCCTCGTGTCGCCGCCGCCCGCGCCGGCCCCGCCCCAACTCCCGGTCGCGGGGGAGACCAGCGGATGGGGCGCCCCCGCCGACGCGTCGCCCGTGGTGGAGCCCGTCGCTCAGCCTGCGCCGCCCGTGGGCATCGCGCCGCCGCCCGGCGGCCTCACGGCGCGGCAGTCGACAAACGCGTTCCTCTTCACCGGGCTTCCGATCGCCAGCGAGATCCCCTCGCTCCAGGTCGTCGCGCCGCCGCCCCCGGTCGCGGAATCGCCGATTGCGCCGCCGCCGGTGGTCAAGTTGCCGGAGATCCAGTCGCCGGAGATCCAGTCGCCGGAGATCCAGTCGTCCGTGATGCCTGCGGCGGTTGTTGCGCAGGCTGCGCCGACCGCTCAGCCTGAGCCGACCGCGCAGGCTGAGCCGACCGCGCAGGCTGAGCCGACCGCTCAGCCTGAGCCGACCGCGGAAGCTGCGCAGGAGGGCGCGGTGCCGTTCGTCGCCACGCGGCCGGAGCATCGGGCGGAGCCGGAGCACGCCGCCGCTCAGCCGGAGCCTGCGCCTGCTCCTGCTCCTGCTCCTGCTCCGCCGGAGCCTGCCCCCGCCCAGCCGGAGCCCGCCCCCGCCCAGCCGGAGCCCGCCCCCGCCCAGCCGGAGCCCGCCCCAGCCCAGCCGGAGCCCGCCCCAGCCCAGCCGGAGCCCGCCCCCGCGAGCCCGGAGCCCGAGGCATCCCGCACCCCCGCCCCGGCCACCCCCGCCCCGGCCCACGACACCGCAGACCCCTACGCCACTCCCGACGACGAGAACGACGACGAGAACGACGCCACCGTCGTCTCCGACCGGCGCTCGGCCACCGGGTGGCGGATCGTCCTCGACGGCGGGGCGCAGCAGGGCGTCGGCGGCCAGGTTCTCGTGGGGCGACAGGTGAAGGCGGCCGACCCGCGCTGGCCCGCGGCACGGCTGCTCTCCGTCGCCGACACCACGAAGTCGGTCTCCAAGGTGCACGCCCTCCTCGAGGCCGACGCGGCAAACTTCTGGGTGACCGACCTCGGTTCCACCAACGGCGTCATCATCGCGCTGCCCAACGGCTCGGAGCTCGTTCTGGCCGCCGGCGTGCGCGGCGACGTGCCCGCGGGCTCCGACCTCGTGCTCGGCAACTACGTCATCAGAGTCGAGAAGGACTGAGCTCGGCAGGCCGGGTGGTAATCTCGATCCATGCAGTTCGGTCGACTTCTTCGTCGCCGCGACGAGGCTTAGCCCCCTGGCCTCCCTCGTCGCGGAGTTCGCTGTCGACGGTTGACGGCGCGACAGGCTCGGGCCCCTCGATCGAAGAAAGACAGCATCATGACTGAAACCCAGAACACCTCCGCTCCCCGGACCCTCGCCGAGAAGGTCTGGGACGACCACCTCGTCGTCAAGGGCGAGGACGGCAACCCCGATCTCATCTACATCGACCTGCACCTGGTGCACGAGGTCACGAGCCCGCAGGCCTTCGACGGCCTCCGCCTCGCCGGCCGCCCGGTGCGCCGCCCCGACCTGACGATCGCCACCGAGGACCACAACACCCCGACGCTCGCGATCGACAAGCCGATCAAAGACTTGACGAGCCGCCTCCAGATCCAGACCCTGCGCGACAACTGTGCGGAGTTCGGCGTGCGCCTGCACCCGCTCGGCGACATCGAGCAGGGCATCGTGCACGTCGTCGGCCCGCAGCTGGGCCTCACGATGCCGGGCATCACGGTGGTCTGCGGCGACTCGCACACCAGCACGCACGGCGCGTTCGGCGCGATGGCGCTCGGCATCGGCACGAGCGAGGTCGAGCACGTGCTCGCCACGCAGACCCTTCCGCTCGCCCCGTTCAAGACGATGGCGATCACGGTGGAGGGCGAACTGCGCCCCGGCGTGACCGCGAAGGACATCATCCTCGCCGTCATCGCCCAGATCGGCACGAACGGCGGCCAGGGCTATGTGCTCGAGTACCGCGGCAGTGCCATCCGGTCCCTCTCCATGGAGGGCCGCATGACGATCTGCAACATGTCGATCGAGGCCGGTGCGCGGGCCGGCATGGTGGCTCCGGATGCCACGACCTACGCCTACCTGAAGGGCCGCCCGCACGCGCCCGAAGGGGCGGACTGGGACGCCGCCGTCGCGTACTGGGACACCCTCGCCACCGACGAGGACGCCGTGTTCGACGCCGAGGTGTACCTGGATGCGAACACGCTCGAGCCGTTCGTGACCTGGGGTACCAACCCGGGCCAGGGCGTCTCGCTGAGCGAGCCCGTTCCGAACCCGGCCGACTTCAGCGACCCCAACGACCGTGCGGCAGCCGAGCGCGCCCTCGAGTACATGGACATCGAGGCCGGAACGCCGATGAAGGACATCCGCGTGGACGCCGTCTTCATGGGCTCCTGCACGAACTCCCGGATCGAAGACCTGCGCGCCTTCGCGAGCATCATCAAGGGCCAGAAGAAGGCCGACGGCGTCCGCGTCATGGTCGTCCCGGGCTCGGCGCGCGTGCGCATCGAGGCCGAGGCCGAGGGCATCGACAAGATCGTCGAGGAGTTCGGCGCCGAGTGGCGGTTCGCCGGCTGCTCGATGTGCCTCGGGATGAACCCCGACCAGCTCGCGCCGGGGGAGCGCTGCGCCTCCACGAGCAACCGAAACTTCGAGGGCAGGCAGGGCAAGGGCGGCCGGACGCACCTCGTCTCCCCGCTCGTCGCGGCGGCCACCGCGATCCGCGGCACGCTCTCCAGCCCGTGGGACCTCGGCTGGTCGAGTAGCGACGAAGGGGCGTATCGAGACCCGGTGTCGACAAGCTCAGCGAACGAGGTGAACTGATGGAACCCGTCAACGTCATCAACGGCATCGCCGTGCCGCTGCAGCGCGCGAACGTCGACACCGACCAGATCATCCCCGCCGAGTTCCTCAAGCGCGTGACGAAGACCGGTTTCGACGACGCCCTGTTCTTCGCCTGGCGGCAGGATCCCGACTTCGTGCTCAACCGCGAGGTGTTCGCGGGCGGCAACGTGCTGGTCGCCGGCCCCAACTTCGGCACCGGCTCGAGCCGCGAGCACGCGGTGTGGGCCCTGCGCGACTACGGCTTCAAGGCCGTGCTGAGCCCGCGGTTCGGCGACATCTTCCGCGGAAACGCGGGCAAGCAGGGGCTTCTCGCCGCCCAGCTCTCCGAGGCCGATATTGAGACGATCTGGCTGATTATCGACGAGCATCCGGGAATAGAGGTGTCGGTCGATCTGGTTGCCAAGACGGTGACCGTTGGCAAGGCCCAGTTCGCTTTCGACATCGATGATTACACTAGGTGGCGTTTGCTCGAAGGGCTCGACGATATCGGGCTCACACTGCGCAACGAGGCCGACATCACGGCATTCGAGGCCAAGCGCGAGGCGTGGCGGCCGCGCACACTTCCGGCCAAGTAGCACCGCACTTCCGGCCACACGACCAAGACAGAGGGTGAGCATGAATTCTCTTACCAAGGATGCCCAAAAGGCAGCCGAGAGAGTGGGACTCCTGTCCGACAAGATCGTCATCAACGGCGGCAAGCCCCTCAAGGGCCGGATCGAGATCCGCGGGGCCAAGAACCTCGCTACGAAGGCCATGGTCGCCGCTCTCCTCGCGGAGACGCCGAGCATCCTGAAGAACGTGCCCGACATCAGCGACGTCAACGTCGTGACCGGGATGCTCGAGGCGTACGGCGTCTCGGTGACCAAGCAGGGCGAGGGCGAGCTGCTGCTCGACCCGGGCAACGTGCTCAAGGCGCAGTTCCACGAGATCGACGCGCTCGCCGGCTCCAGCCGCATCCCGATCCTGTTCTGCGGGCCGCTGCTGCACCGCCTCGGTGAGGCGCTCATCCCCGACCTCGGCGGGTGCCGTATCGGCGACCGCCCGATCGACTTCCACATGGATGCCCTGCGCGCGTTCGGCGCCATCGTCGACAAGAGCTACGAGGGCATCCGGCTGACGGCTCCCAACGGGCTGCACGGCGCGAACATCGAGCTGCCCTACCCGAGCGTCGGGGCCACCGAGCAGGTGCTGCTCACCGCCGTGCTCGCCTCCGGTGTCACGGAGCTCAAGAACGCCGCGATCGAGCCCGAGATCATGGACCTCATCGCGATCCTGCAGAAGATGGGCGCGATCATCACGGTCGAGCCCAACCGCGTGATCTTCATCGAGGGCGTGGAGAAGCTCGACGGCTACAACCACACGGCGCTCTTCGACCGCAACGAGGCAGCGAGCTGGGCCTCCGCCGCGCTCGCCACCGAGGGCGACGTCTTCGTCGGCGGTGCGCGCCAGCAGGAGCTCATGACGTTCCTCAACATCTTCCGCAAGGTGGGCGGCAAGTTCGAGATCCACGAGGACGGCATCCGGTTCTACCACCCCGGCACGCCGCTCAAGCCGGTCGTGGTGGAGACGGACGTGCATCCCGGCTTCATGACCGACTGGCAGCAGCCGCTCATCGTGGCGCTCACCAAGGCCGAGGGCCGCTCGGTCGTGCACGAGACCGTCTACGAGAACCGGTTCGGCTTCACGGACGCGCTCATCGAGATGGGCGCCAACATCGTGGTGCACAAGGACGGCATCGAGTCCATCAGCCGCCGCGTGCCGCGCCGCCCGCTGGAGCAGGCCGCCGTCATCATCGGCCCGACCGACCTGCACGGTGCGGACATCGAGATCCCCGACCTGCGGGGCGGCTTCAGCCACCTCATCGCGGCGCTCACCGCCTCGGGCCAGTCGACGGTCAGCAACGTCGGCATCATCAGCCGCGGCTACGAGCACTTCATCGACAAGCTCGAGCAGCTCGGCGCCGACTTCGTCTACGAGGGCTGATGCGCGTCGAGGGTGACTCGGCTCCGCGCGCGAGCCGCGAGAAGACGGCGATCTTCCGCACCTTCGCGACGCTGCTCATCCCGTTCATGGAGCTCGTCGGCAGATACCGCGTCCACGGCGCGGCGAACCTGCCCGACACGGGCTCCGTGGTCGTCGCGCCCAACCACTACAGCGACATCGAGCCCGTGGTCATCGGCTACGCGATGTACAAGCTGAAGCGGATGCCGCGCTTCCTGGCGAAGGACTCGCTGTTCCGGGTGCCGGTCCTCGGCTGGATGCTGAGGAGGGCCGGGCAGGTGCCGGTGCAGCGCGCGGGGGGCTCCGGCGCCAAGACCCTCGCCCAGGCCCGCACCATCGCCGCGGCCGGGCACGCGGTCGTGATCTACCCCGAGGGCACGCTCACGCGCGACCCCGACCTCTGGCCCATGCGGGGCAAGCTCGGCGCGGTGCGGACGGCGCTGGATGCGGGCATCCCGCTCATTCCTGCTGTCAGCTGGGGTGCTCAGCGCATCCTCCCGCGCTACGGGCGGATCAGCCTGTTCCCCCGCAAGCCGGTGGACATCGTGTTCGGGCCGCCGCTGGACCTCTCGAAGTACGAGGGCAGGTCGTCGGACGGCAAGGCGCTCGCCGAGGCCACGAACCTCCTGATGAACACCCTCGCGACCATGCTCGGCGAGCTCAGGAACGAGACTCCGCCGGCGCAGCGGTGGGACCCGGCCGATCACGGCCAGAGCGAGATCGGGCGGTTCGAGTGAGCACCAAGGTCGCAGTACTCGGGGCCGGCTCCTGGGGCACCACGTTCGCGAAGATCCTCGCCGACGGCGGCGCCGACGTCGGGCTGTGGGCTCGCAGGTCTGAGCTCGCCCGCGAGATCACCCAGTCCAAGCGCAACAGCGACTACTTGCCGGGCATCAACCTGCCGCGCGGCCTGTGGGCGAGCGCCAACCTGCACGACGTGCTCGACGACGCCGAGCAGGTCTACCTCTCGGTGCCCGCCCAGTCGCTGCGCGAGAACCTGCGGATCATCAAGGACCTGATCCCCGAGGGCGCGGTCATCGTCTCCCTCATGAAGGGCGTCGAGAAGGGCACCCGCGCGCGCATGAGCGAGGTGATCCTGCAGGAGCTCGGCATCGACTCCGACCGCGTCGCCGTCGTCTCCGGGCCGAACCTCGCGCTCGAGATCGCGAAGGAGCAGCCCACCGCCGCGGTCGTCTCGTCAGACACCCTCGAGACCGCGACTGCCGTTGCCACGACCGCGAGCAACCCCTACTTCCGCTCCTTCGTGAACACCGACGTCATCGGCACCGAGTTCGCGGGCGTGCTCAAGAACCTCATCGCCGTCGCGATCGGCATCGTCGACGGCGTCGGCTACGGCGAGAACACGAAGGCCGCGATCATCACGCGCGGCCTCGCGGAGATGACCGACTTCGCCGTGGCGTACGGCGGCCGTGCCGAGACGCTCGCCGGCCTCGCGGGCCTCGGCGACCTCATCGCCACCTGCGAGAGCTCGCTCAGCCGCAACAACACGGCGGGCCGCCTCCTCGGCCAGGGCTACAGCTTCAGCGAGGTCATCAAGCAGATGAACCAGACCGCGGAGGGCCTCTCGTCGGTGGCGCCGGTGCTCGAGCTCGCGCTCGCGAAGGGCGTCGAGATGCCGATCGTGAGCCAGGTCGCGGAGGTGCTTGCGGGTACGCTGGCTCCGCGGGACATCGCCCCGCACCTCACCACCGACGACGTACCGCAAGGAGAGTAGCCATGCTCACCGTCGCCCTCCTCTTCGGCGGCCGGTCCTCCGAGCACACGATCAGTTGCGCCACGGCGGGCGGCGTGCTCTCGGCGATCGACCGCGACAAGTACCGCGTCATCCCGATCGGCATCACGCTCGAGGGCGCGTTCACCCTGCAGCCCGACGACTCCGCGCTGTTCGCCCTCGACCCGTCGAACATGCCGATGGTCAGCGACAACGGCTCGCGCGTCCAGTGGCCCGAGTCGTCCGCCTCGCGGCAGCTGCGGGTGACGGATGCCGACGGCACGACCCGCTCGCTCGGCGAGGTCGACGTGGTCTTCCCCATCCTGCACGGGCCCTTCGGGGAGGACGGCACCGTGCAGGGGCTGCTCGAGCTCCTGGGACTGCCGTACGTGGGCAACGGCGTCCTCGCCTCCGCCCTCGGCATGGACAAGCACTTCACCAAGACGGCGCTCGAGGCCGCGGGCGTCTCGGTGGCACCGTGGGTCACGGTCTCCCCGGCGCAGTGGGCGGCCGACAACGCGCTCTGGCGGGGGCGCGCGGCATCCCTCGGCCTGCCGGTGTTCGTGAAGCCGGCGCGCGCGGGCTCGTCGGTCGGCGTCACCAAGGTCACCTCGGCCGCCGACCTCGATGCGGCGCTCGACGTGGCATGGGCGGAAGACGGCAAGGCGCTCATCGAGAGCGCGATCGTGGGCCGCGAGATCGAGTGCGGCGTGCTGTCGGGCCGAGGCGGCTCGGCTCCGCGCGTGAGCCTGGCGGGCGAGATCGTGATCGCGGGCGACGGCTTCTACGACTTCGAGGCCAAGTACCTCGACGACTCGGCGGCGCAACTGGTGTGCCCGGCATCCCTCATGGACGGCGAGCTCGCCGAGATGCAGCGCATCGCCGCGCGCGCGTTCGAGGCGATCAACGGCTCGGGGCTCGCGCGCGTGGACTTCTTCTACACGGGCAGCGAGTTCATCGTCAACGAGCTCAACACCATGCCGGGGTTCACGCCGATCTCGATGTTCCCCAAGTGCTGGTCGGCGAGCGGGATGACCTACCCGGAGCTGATCGACGAGCTGATCGAGCTGGGGCTGGAGACGGTGCGCTAGCGAGCTGCGGGGCTAGCCCGCGTCCTCCGGCGAGACGCACTTGTTGGTCTGCGGGATGAGCGCGACCGCCGACGACAGGTCGGTGAGCGCCTCGAAGCCCGAGACCCCGTCGTTGTCGACATCCGGGTCGCCGTCGCTGTCGATGATGACCTCGACCGCGGGCGTGCGGCCGTACGTGGTGAAGACGAAGTTCGGGTCGTCGTCGCTGTTGCGGATCCAGTCGATGCCGTCCAGGCGCACGCACTCGGCGGAGGTGGGCGGCGGGGCCGGCACGCCGCAGCGCAGCAGCACGTACGCGGGGCTGCCCCAGGCGCCGGTGCCCTGGGCGTTCGTCTCGCGGGCCGCGAGGCCCGCGACCGTGTCGGGGAGGGCCACGACGACGCGCGCGCAGTCCGGGTCGGTGGCGTCCTCCGCGGGCTGCAGGGCGACGGCGGCGGAGCACGCGGACAGCGCGAGCAGGAGCAGGGGTGCCAGCAGGGCGGCCCGGATCGGCGTTCTCATCCCGGTCAGGTTATCGTGTGAACCATGACGCTCCCCGAGACCCTGGGCTCGCTCGGCGAAACCGGGGTACTCGGCCGCATCTTCCCGCGCCTGCCCGACGCCGAGCGCGAGCTCCTCGGCCCCGGCGACGACGCCGCCGTGCTCGCGGCGCCCGACGGCAGGCTCGTCATCACCACGGACATGATGATCCACGGCCCGGACTTCCGACTGGCCTGGTCGACGCCGCACGACCTCGGCTGGAAGGCCGCGGCGTCCAACCTCTCCGACGTCGCCGCGATGGGGGCGGTCCCGACCGCGCTCGTCGTCGCGCTCGCTGCCCCTGCCGACACCGAGGTCGCGTTCCTGGAGGCGTTCGCTGACGGGCTGCGCGACGCCTGCGGGGCGCTCGCCCCCGGCTGCGGTGTCGTGGGCGGCGACCTCTCCGTCTCCCCGACGCTCACCATCGCCGTGACCGCGTTCGGCGACCTCGAGGGCCGCGCGCCGGTCACGCGCGCGGGGGCGCGCCCGGGCGACACCGTGGCGGTCTCGGGCGTGCTCGGTGCCGCCGCGCACGGGCTCCGACTGCTCTTCGGCAGTGCCCCGGCTCCGGATGCCACGGCCGCCGCCGCGCTGAAGCGCGAGCATCCCGCCGCCATCGCCGCCCAGCTCGCGCCGCACCCGCCGATCGCGGACGGCTCCGCCGCCGCGACCGCCGGCGCCACCGCCATGCTCGACCTGAGCGACGGGCTCGCGATCGACGCCCGGCGTCTCGCGCTCGCGAGCGGTGTCGCGCTCGACCTCTCGGCCGAGGCTGTGGCGGCGAGCTTCCCGTTCGACGTGCCGCACGACCCGCGCCTGTGCCTCGACGGGGGAGAGGACCACTCGCTGCTCGCGACGTTCCCGCCCGGCACCGCGCTGCCCGGGGGCTTCCGGCGCATCGGCACGGTCGTCGACGGGGAGGGCGTGCTCGTGGACGGCGTGCCGTACCTCGCTAGATCCGGCTGGGACCCGTACGAGAACTGGGACGGCGCGGCGGGCTAGGCGCTCAGCCGGTCGAGAGCCAGTACAGCGCGGTGTCGCCGTAGTCCTTGCGGCGCTCGAACTCCAGCCCGGCCGGCCACTCGGGCTCGGGCGTGCGCGAGCTGCGCTCGATCACGACTGTCGCGCCGGGGGAGAGCCGCGGGACGAGCGCCTCGAGGTTGTGGCTGAGCTCGGCGAGCCCGAGGTCGTAGGGCGGGTCGAGGAAGACGAGGTCCCAGAACGAGCGGGCAGCGTCGAGGAACGACTGCACGGGGGCGCCGCTGGTCTCGATAGCGAGCCCCGGCGGGGCCTGGCGGAGGATGAGGGCGGCGTTCGCCTTCGCTACCTTGATGCTGCGGTCCACGAGGGTGACGTGGGCTGCCCCTCGGGAGGCGGCCTCGAGGCCGAGGGCGCCGGAGCCCGCGTAGAGGTCGAGCACGCGCATCCCGTCGATAGCGTCGCGTGCCTCCAGCGCGGAGAAGATCGCCTCGCGCACCCTGTCGCTCGTGGGCCGTGTGCCGGCGCCGGGGACGGCGATGGTGAGGGAGCCCGCGAAGCCTGCGATGATGCGTGTCACAGTGCGAGCCTCACATCCAGAACTGGAACAGGTGCAGCCCGGTCTGCACGAGGATGGGCGGCACCCCCAGCAGGCGGATGATGCCGAAGATCGCGCCGAAGAACGCCTGGTTGAAGGTCGGGATCCACAGCAGCAGGATGAAGCCGTAGAACACGAACGGCGCGACCCGGGCAGCCTGGCCGGCCCACGACTTCGGCAGGTACGGCTCGATGACGCCGTAGCCGTCGAGGCCGGGGATCGGCAGGAGGTTGAGGATCGTCGCGGTCACCTGGAGGAACAGCAGGAACGCGAGGGCCGCCCAGAACGCGCTGCCGTCCTCGCCGATGAAGATCGCGGTCGCGAGCACGATCGCGACGACGAGGTTCGTGAGGGGCCCGGCGGCCGACACGGCGCTGTGGGCGAAGCGGGTGCGCAGCGCGTTCCGGTCGATGAACACCGCGCCGCCGGGCAGGCCGATGCCGCCGAGCAGGAGGAACACGAGAGGCAGCACCAGGCTCAGCACCACGTGCGTGTACTTCAGCGGGTTGAGCGTCAGGTAGCCGCGGTAGACGACCGAGGAGTCGCCGTTGCGGAAGGCGACGAAGGCGTGCGCGAACTCGTGCAGGCACAGCGTCACGACCCAGGCGCAGGCGACGAAGAGGAACGTCATGATCCCGCGGTCGCCGAGGCCGCTGTACAGGGCCCAGCCGGTCACGATCGCGGCGGCGAGGATACCGAGGAAGACCGGGCTCGGCGCCCAGCGCACGGGCTGCGGCGGACGGGGCGGAGCGGCGTCCCCTCCGCCCGGCGGGGGTACGGGCACGGGGCCCAGCTGGCCGTACCGCGGTTGCTCCGTCATGCCCGCAATCCTGTCACGGCGTGCGGGTACCGTTGTGCTGTGGCATCCCCTCTCGACGAACCGCTGGTCCGCGCCCTCGGCGACCGCAGTGCCGCCGCGCTCGCGAAGGGGCTCGACCTGCACACCGTCGGCGACCTGCTCAGCCACTACCCGCGCCGCTACGCCCGGCGCGGCGAGCTGAGCGCGCTCACCGAGCTCCCTCGCGAGGAGAACGTCACCATCGTGGCCGAGGTGGTCTCGGTGACGAACCGGCCCATGCGCGCCAAGCGCGGGTCGATCCTCGAGGTGAGGATCAGCGACGGCAGCGGCGAGCTCACGCTCACGTTCTTCAACCAGGCCTGGCGGGCCAACGAGCTCAAGCCCGGGGCGCGGGGCATCTTCGCGGGCAAGGTCGGCGACTACAAGGGCTCGGCGCAGCTCGCCCACCCCGACTACGAGCTGTTCGACGAAGACCCCGACCCGCTCAAGGCCCTCGCCTGGGCCGAGCTGCCGATCCCGATCTACCCGGCCACCTCCACCGTCGCGAGCTGGCAGATCCAGAAGGCGGTGGGCGTCGTGCTCGACACCCTCGGCCCGCTCGACGACCCGGTTCCGGATGCCGTGCGGCAGTCCCGCGGGCTGATGCCGTTCGCCCGTGCCCTCGAGCTCATCCACCGCCCGTCGATCGACTCGGACTGGGGCGCGGCTCGCAAGGCCCTGCGCTTCCAGGAGGCGTTCGTGCTGCAGGCCGCGCTGCTGCAGCAGCGCGCCCGGCTGCGCCAGTCCGCGGCGACCGCGCGGGCTGCCGGGCCGCTGCTCGAGGGCTTCGACGCCGCGCTGCCCTTCACCCTCACCGGCGACCAGCGCACCGTGGGGGAGGAGATCGCGCGCGACATCGCCGAGCCCGTGCCGATGAACCGCCTCGTGCAGGGCGAGGTCGGCTCGGGGAAGACGCTCGTGGCGCTTCGCGCGATGCTCGCGGTCGCGCAATCGGGCGGCCAGTCCGCGCTCCTCGCCCCCACCGAGGTGCTCGCGCACCAGCACCTGCGCTCGATCGTGAGGACGCTCGGGCCCGACCTCGCCGCGCGGCTGCGGCCGACGCTGCTCACGGGGCAGCTGCCGGTGGCCGAGAGACGGAAGGCGATGCTCGCGATCGTCTCCGGCTCGGCGAGCATCGTGGTCGGCACGCACGCGCTGCTGGGCAAGATGGTCGACTTCTACGACCTCGGGCTCGTCGTCGTCGACGAGCAGCACCGGTTCGGTGTCGAGCAGCGCGAGACCCTGCGCCTGAAGGGCGTCTTCCCGCCGCACGTGCTCGTGCTGACCGCGACGCCGATCCCGCGCACGGTCGCGATGACGGTGTTCGGCGACCTCGACGTCTCGTCGATAGCCGAGCTTCCCGCCGGGAGGTCGCCGATCGAGAGCTTCGTGGTGCCCCTCGCGGAGAAGCCGGGGTGGATCGCGCGCGTCTGGGAGCGCGTTGCGGAGGAGCTCGCGAAGGGGCACCAGGCCTTCGTGGTGGTGCCCGCGATCGACAAGACCGTGACCGAGGGCGCGCTGCTCGCGAGCGACAGGCCGTCCGCGAACGTGACCGACGTCCTCTCCTCCCTGCGCTCGAACGAGCTGCTCGCGGGACGCCGCATCGAGGCACTGCACGGCCGGCTGCCGAGCACCGAGAAGGACGAGCTGATGCGCGAGTTCGCCGCGGGCTCGATCGACGTGCTCGTGGCGACGACCGTCATCGAGGTCGGCGTCGACGTGCCCAACGCCTCCACGATGGTCGTGCTCGACGCGGAGCGGTTCGGGGTCTCGCAGCTCCACCAGCTCCGGGGCCGGGTCGGGCGCGGGGGAGTGCCGGGGCTTGCGCTCTTCGTCACCTCGGCGGAGGAGCTGACCCTGGCGCGCGAGCGGGTCGAGGCCGTGGCATCCACCCTGGACGGGTTCGAGCTGGCCAACAAAGACCTGGAACTGCGGCAGGAGGGCGACGTGCTCGGCAGCACGCAGTCGGGCGGCCGCTCCAGCCTGCGGCTCGTGCGCGTCGCGAAGGACGGCGAGCTCATCGCGGAGGCGCGCGAGGTCGCGGCCGGGGTGCTCGCGGACGACCCGTCGCTCGAGCGGCACCCCGCTCTCCGGCAGGCGCTCGAGCGGCGCCTCGACGCCGAGTCTGAGGCTTTCCTGGCGAAGAACTGACAGTTAACTCAGCGGAAACCTCCGCCCGGTATGGTGGGCAGCATGCACCGGATCGCCGTCGTTCCCGGGTCGTTCGACCCCATTACGCTCGGGCACATCGACGTGATCGAGCGGGCCGCGGGGCTCTTCGACGAACTCCACGTCCTCGTCGTCCACAACCCCGGCAAGACCGCCCTCCTCCCCATCGCGCAGCGCGTGTCGCTCATCGAGCAGGCGGTGCGCGAGGCGGGTCTCCCGGACAACATCAAGGTCACCAGCTGGAGCGTCGGGCTGCTCGTCGACTACTGCACGGATGTCGGGGCGAGTGTGCTCGTCAAGGGGATCCGCTCGCAGATCGACGTCGCGTACGAGACGCCGATGGCGATCGTGAACCGCGATCTCGCGGGGGTGGAGACGGTGTTCCTGCTCCCCAACCCGGCGCACGCCCACGTGTCGAGCTCGCTCGTGCGGCAGGTCGCCTCCCTCGGGGGCGACGTGAGCCCGTACGTGCCGAACGCCGTGGCGAACTACCTGCAGTCGCCGCGGGCTTAGCCGAGCCCTGCGAGCCCCGCGACCTGCCGCGCCCTGCGCAGGTACGTCGCCCTGACCGTGTCCGGCCCGTCGAGGTAGCCGCCCACCAGCGCGGCGTCCCGCAGCAGCACGAGAGCGCCGGCGCGCTCCTCGGCGTCGTCGCGCCCGGCAGCCTGGAGGGCATCGCGCAGCTGCCCGCGGAACCAGGCGCGGTGCGACGCCACGGTCAGGCGCACGGGGCTCTGGGCATCCGGGTACTCGGCTGACGCGTTGATGAACGGGCACCCGCGCGTGTGGTTGCGGCTCACGTCGTCGGCGATCGTCTGGATGATCGCCTCGAGCAGTGCCTCGCCGTCGAGGCCCTTGCGGGATGCTGCGGCGAACTGCTCGCGCAGCGCGCCGTCCTCGGCCTGGAGGTACGCGAGCACGAGGTGCTCCTTGCCGGGGAAGTGGCGGTAGAAGGTGGCGCGGGTGACGCCGGCCTCGAGGATCACGCGGTCGACGCCCACGGAGTGGATCCCGTCGCGGTAGAAGATGCCCGATGCCGTGTCGAGGAGGCGCTGGCGTGCCTCCGAGGGCTTGCGCGCGGCGGTGTCGGCCATATCTCGATGGTAGCGGAACGTTCTTTCTCCCTGCCGGTGGCAAGGGCATCCGGCGCACTCGCAGCTTCGCCGCCGAACTCTCGATACCCTCAACCCCATGAAGAAGAGACTCCTCGCGGTCGGGCTCATCGCGGTCCTCGCGCTCTCGGGATGCGCGGCCGACAAGGCGACGTTCACGGATGACGACGCGAAAGCCATCCTCTTCGGCCAGGTGACCCAGGGATCGCTCACCTCGCTGGGGCTCACGTCGTCGAGCAACACGATCGCCACGGACTCCGTCAAGAACTACGTCGCCGGTGTGACCGACGCCGACGCGGGCATCGACCCGGCGTCGTGCGCGAACTCCGCCCGGCTGCTCATCCTCGCCGACCAGGACAAGGAGAGCGCCGATACCTTCTACGCCCTTCCGAACCTCACCTCGGGCTCGACGGTCATCGGTGTGAAGGCCCGGCTGTTCGGCAGCGACAGTGCCGCGCAGAAGTTCATCGCCGAGTTCCAGAAGGCGAACGAGGACTGCCCGAAGTTCACGGCGGTCAACAACGGGTCGACGGATCAGGTCGAGGTCACGGTGTCCGAAGCGGCGAAAGACGACAAGGGCTTCCGCCTCGACACGGTCGCGGGCGTCGACAACCAGCTTCTGACGATCCGCACCTACATCGTGCGCGAGGGCAACCTGGCCGTCGCGGTGCAGGCGAAGGTCAACTCCGACGACGACGCGAACCTCCTGGTCGCGGCATCCGCGGCGATCTACGCGCAGCTGACGAACGGGCAGGCGGAGTAGAAGCTTGTAGTCGGCCCTGCAATCGCGGAAGGATGAGTCGACCTCGACTGAGGCTCCGACGGCGTTGGGAGTTGGCTTGCTTGAGGGATTTGGATTCTCGGGCTATAGGAGCTTTCACGGCCCAATCGAGCCGATCGGTCCAATGGGCAAGGTGCACTTAGTCATAGGCCAGAACAACACTGGAAAGTCCAACGTGCTTCGGTTCGCACAGAACTTTCTTTGGCACCTTGCAAACGGTGCTTGGCCGGGGCACCCACAAGGCTTAGATCAGCCACGAGGCCAAAACGTATCTACCGACTTTGCGATTTCAATAGCCTTCCGTCCGACCGAAGAATTCTGGGAACAAGCCGGAGACTGGATCGAGCAACACCAATACAAACCTCATCTCAGATTGGCACTCAAGCGCCTATTCGACACAACCTTGTACAACTTGTCATCCGATGAGCTTGTTTGGATTCGCTGCATTGTTCGCGCTGGCGCTCAACCGAACGAGCGCCTGTGTGTGGACGTGGGGACCCTAGAGCAAGCTCTGCAGGAAGCCGCGTTCACCCCCGAGGAAGAGACTGCGTGGCGCCTTTTCAGCGACACGATATCCGGGGGAACGGGCCTTCAACAGCAAGAGATAGTTATGAACTGGATGATCAGCCAAATACCGTTCGGGCAATCGATTTCCCCAGTTGTCACCATCGAGGCCTTGCGGTCAATTACCGCGGAAAGTCTGGAAGGACAGGATCACAGCGGTCGTGGACTAATCAAACGCCTTGCGCAGCTTGAGCGGCCAGGGATGGAGCACTTGGAGGACCGGAACAAGTTCAACGAGGTCAACCTGTTCGTGGCAACGGTGTTGGAGGATCCGTCGGCGCGCATCACAATTCCCGCCAATCAGGATGTGATTCACGTGATCTCAAACGGTGTCGAACTTCCGCTTGAGAATCTCGGAACTGGGCTGCACGAAGTGATCATCATGGCAGCGGCGGCAACTGTGCTGGAAAATCACATCGTGTGCATCGAGGAGCCGGAGGTGCACCTTCACCCGGTGCTACAGCGAAGATTGCTCTCCTACTTGGCGTCGCACACGACGAACCAGTATTTGATTGCGACCCACTCAGCGCACATGTTGGACGCGAACGTCGCAAGCGTCAGCCATGTGACGATGCAGGACGCTCGCTCGATTGTCGCGCCCGCGACAAGGGTCGGTGCCTTGGCGCGCGTGAGCGCAGACCTTGGATATCGTCCGTCGGACCTTCTCCAATCCAATTTTGTCGTGTGGGTAGAGGGCCCTTCCGACCGGATTTACATCTCGAAATGGTTGGCCTTAGAAGCGCCCGATCTCGCTGAAGGTGTCCACTACTCGCTAATGTTCTACGGCGGGAGTCTCTTGAAGAACCTCACGGCGACGGATCAGGAAGTCAACGAGTTCATCGACCTCCGGATGCTGAATCATCACCTCGCAATAGTGATCGACTCTGACCGCAAGAAGGTCGGGCAACGGATGAACGCAACCAAACTACGCGTGAAGAGGGAATTCGACTCAGACGAAGTAGAGGGATTCGCGTGGGTGACGCACGGCTACACAATTGAGAACTATGTCCCACTCAATATGCTTCGGGAGGCCGCCGCGCTTGTGAATCCCTCACGGCGATTCGCATGGCGTGGCACGAGATTCGAAAACCCGTTACCAAATCCCAATGGGGTGACTGCCTACGATAAGAGTGCGATCGCTCGAAGGGTGATCTCAACCTGGGATTCGGGTGTTGATTTTCCGGACGATCTCGGGGCACAAATCTCTAGATTGGTTGCGCACATTCGGGCAGCAAACAACTGACGAGCCCAGTCCGCCACGATCATCGAACGCCAACGAGTCTCAGCCGCAGTCGCGGCACGCCCCGCCAGTTCGGTGGTAGCCGCATCTGCCGCGAATTCGATTAACCTTTCTGAGGCCAATTTGCGTCTCGTTCCACCATGTTTCTGAGTCAGGTTCAGCTACGATTGCCCAACCTAGTCGACGATCCAAAGGACGATCATGGCGGTGCTGAGTGCGCGGGCACAACCACATGAACAACAGTACAAAGAGTGGTTCAGTCGTGCTTTCGTTCAGGCAATCAGTGCAAGCGCGGGTGTCGCGGCGGAATGGGTTCAGAACGACATGTACGGCGTCGATGTGGTGCTGCGACGTCGGGGAGTCAGCGTGGATGTGCAGCTCAAAGCGACGTCAGTGCCTGAGTTCGATGATGACGGCGCAATGGTGTTCGATCTGGACGTGGCTACATACAACGCCCTCGCTGATAGTGGCAGGATGGCGCCGGCGTACCTCGTTGTCGTGACGATTGGGAGCGAACGCTCGTCCTGGGTGGGGCACGTTCCGATGCAGACAGGCCTGTTGCATGAGGCGCGTTGGCTTCGAATCTCGGGCCTGCCTCAATCCCCAAACAGTGCGACCGTGCGTTTGAAGATGCCCGCCTCTAACCTACTTACCGCCCGCGCCGTTGCGAGGTTTGTTGACGAAGCGCGGGGTGAGTGGGATGCATGATCTTGGACGCCTCTCCTCACTGGATGTCGAATTTTGGCTTACGCGAAACGGATGGATCCCCGCGCTGACAAAAGCGAACGGGGCCCTCTGGAAGAGGGGTGACTTCGACGTGCTAGTCCCATCTTCGAACCTTCAACCCGACGCTGGCCTTCGGCTGCAGGTTGCCCTAGAAAGCATTGCTGAATCGCACGGCCTCGCGCCGAGCGATCTTGAAAGCGAGATCATACATTTTGGATCTGATGTGGTCGAATGGAGGGTTGTTGATAGCGCCACGTTGGATGATGGGCTCTCGTTGGGCGCAGCGGATCAGCTTATATCGACGGTTCGAAGGGTCGTAATATTCGGAGCCGCCGCGGTCGATCACCGTCGCGGCTATTTCGGAAGACGAGTTCGACAGAGGGCTCGTGACGAAGCGTCGCGAGTGCGCGTGGGTCAGACGAAGCGGGGAAGTTTCATACTTCCATTGATAAGTCATGTTGGCGTTGGCCCGGGGTGGAGTGTCGGCGATCTTGGGTTTCCCGTCGAGTTCGCTCCTTACTCGCGCCAAGTTCTATTGACCATATTCGAGGCGTTGAGCGCATCTGTTGCGCTGGCCGAGTTGACTGAGGGAGCGCCAAGCGGCAGGCAGGCCAATGAACTCGTGAGCAAAGGCGTGTCATACGAGTTGAGCATTGCGATGGCAGAATTGCTCGCCAATGAAACGATCCGGTCGCTTAGCGTCAGTTTCGACTGGGCGGACGCAGCGCCTGTTGAGTCAGGACGCCGAACGGTAGATTTCAACAACGCACATGCCGAGTTCTTTAGGAGACTCGCCGCCAACCTCTTTGAAACCGCGGAGACCGGAGCCCAGCAAATTCTGGTGCAGGTGAAGTCTTCGGCGCGCCACGAAGACTCGGAACGGGACGGAGGCGTGGTTGTTTTCCGTAGGTCTCTTGGCGATAGATCGGGAGGTCTGGTCCGTGCGGACCTTAACGAAGCTGACTACCAAACGGTGCTCACCGCAGACAGTCGGCGCGAAGTTCTCGCAGTTGTCGGGAAGTTGGTTGAGGAGGAAGGTCACCGCACACGGCTCGAAGAGGTCGCGAGTGTGCAGCGTATTGTTCAAGCGACCTTCGAAGTAACTTAGACCGCGGGCCACGGATCGGCGGGGTTCGCAAGCGCGCGAGAATAGACCCATGACCCTCCCGCACATCGGCTACGCCGCGATGCTCGAGCGGTTCCCGCCCCTGGAGGCGATCGAGCTCGCGCAGTACGCGGAGGGGCACGGCTTCCGCGGGGTCATGGCCACGGACCACTTCCAGCCGTGGCTCCCGCACCAGGGCGAGGCGTCCTTCGTCTGGAACGTGCTGAGCGCGCTCGGACAGGTCACGACCGGCGACCTCGGCACCGGCGTCACGACGCCCACGTTCCGGTGGCACCCCGCGACCGTCGCGCAGGCGAGCGCAACGCTCGGCGCGATGTACCCGGGACGGCACTGGCTGGGCCTCGGCAGCGGCGAGGCGCTCAGCGAGCACGTCGTGGGGCAGTACTGGCCGGAGGCCCCGGAGCGCATCAACCGGATGTTCGAGGCCGTCGAGATCATCAAGAAGCTGTTCGCGTCCGGCCTGGCGGGCCGCGACGTGCGCCACGAGGGCCAGTTCTACCGGCTCGAGTCCACCCGCCTGTGGACGATGCCGCCCGTCGCCCCCGAGATCCTGGTCGCGGCATCCGGCCCCGTCGCGGCCAAGCGCGCCGGGCGCACCGTCGACGGGCTCATCACCGAGGGGGCTCCCCTCGACAAGATCGCGCCCCTGCTGCAGCGCTTCGCGGAGGGCGCGCGCGAGGCGGGCCGGAAGCCCGAGAGCCTCACGCGCGTGCTGCGCCTCAACCTCAGCTGGGCGCCGACCGACGAGGAGGCCATGGCGAGCGCGCTCGCCGAGTGGCCGAACGGCGCCATGCGGTTCTCGAAGAGCGACGTGCGCTCGCCGTTCGAGCTCGAGCAGCTGGCACGGCTGGTGCGGCCCGAGGACTTCGAGGGGCGGATGCTCGTCACCGCCGATCCCGACCGGCACCGCGCGCGCATCCAGGAGTTCCTCGACCTCGGCTTCGACCGGGTCTACCTGCACAACGCTGGCCGCAACCAGAAGGAGTGGATCGACGTGTTCTCCCGGGATGTCCTGCCGAAGCTGGTGCGCTGATGCTGGCCGTGTGGGCCGTGCCGGGCATCCCCGAGATCGTGCCGGGCGACGACCTGGTGAGGATCATCGGCGACGCGGTCGCCGGGCAGCTCGAGGACGGCGACATCCTCGCCGTCACATCGAAGGTCGTGAGCAAGGCGGAGGGCCGACTGGTGCAGGCCGCCGACCGCGAGGACGCGATCACGGCCGAGAGCGTGCGCGTGGTCGCCACGCGCGGCGCGACGCGCATCGTCGAGAACCGGCTGGGCCTCGTGCTCGCCGCGGCCGGCGTCGACTCGAGCAACACCCCCGAGGGCCAAGTGCTGCTGCTCCCCGAGGATCCGGATGCCTCGGCGCGCGCCCTCGCGTCCGCCCTGCGGGAGCGCTTCGGCGTGACCGTGGGGGTCGTGATCACCGACACCCTGGGCAGGCCGTGGCGCGAGGGGCAGGCGGACGCAGCGATCGGGGCCGCGGGCATCCGCGTTCTCGACGACCTCCGAGGCAGCACCGACGCGAACGGCAGGCTGCTCGAGGCCACGGTGGGCGCGACCGCGGACGAGATCGCGTCGGCCGCCGACCTCGTCAAGGGCAAGTCCGGCGGGCTCCCCGTGGCGGTCGTGCGGGGCCTCGGCCACGTCGTGGGCGACCTCGACCTGCCCGGCGCGCGGTCGCTGGTGCGGCCGTCGGAGAGCGACATGTTCCGGCTGGGCACGAAGGAGGCCTGGGACGAGGGCTACCGGGCGGGCCTGCATGCCGCCCAGCAGTAGCTGGACCATCGTCGTCCCGGTCAAGGGGACGGCCGCGGCCAAGTCCCGGTTCGGCGACGACGAGCGCCGGCTCCCGCTCGCGGAGGCGATGGCGCTGGATACTGTCGAGGCGGCGCTCGCCGTGGCTCCGGTGCTGGTGATCGGCGGAGTCGGGCTGTCGTCCGCCTTCGCGGTGCTGGGGGCATCCGTGATGGTCGAGGAGCCGGGGGACGGGCTCAACGGCGCGATCGCCCGTGCGCTCGCCACCATCGACGGCCCCGCTGCCGTGCTGCTCGCGGACCTGCCCGCCCTGCGGCCCGAGGAGCTCGAGCCGGCGCTGCAGGACAGCGTGATGGTCTCCGATGCCGAGGGCACCGGCACCTCCCTGATCACCGGCCGCGTCCCCGCGTTCGGCGCGGGCTCGCGCGACAGGCACCGCGCGCTCGGCTACCGCGAGCTCGACCTGCCCGCGACCAGCGGCCTGCGCCTCGACGTCGATTCACCCGAGGCGCTCGCCGCGATCCCGCAGGAGCGGCTGGGCCCGCGTACCCTCAGGCTCCTCCGGCCAGGTCGATAGCCGCCCGCACCATCTCCGCGGTGGTCGCCGGGGCGGTCATCCACAGGGGCACTGCGCGCGTCCGGATGCCCGCCGCCTCGATCTCGCCGACCGCCGCCGCGTCGCTCGAGTCGACGAGCCAGGCGTCGAGCACGCCGCCGCTCGCCCGCGAGCCGTAGTGCAGCGCGACCGCCGACGCGCTCGTCTCGACCCCGATGGCGGTGAGGCACGCGTCCGCCATACCGCGGACGACGGCCCCCGCGATGATGGGGGAGAGTCCCACGACCGGCGCCGCGGCATCCCGGATCGCCTCTCGCACGCCCGGGATCGCGAGGATCGGCCCGGTCGACACCACGGGGTTCGACGGCGCGAGGAAGATGACGTCGGCCGACGCGATCGCCTCGAGCACGCCGGGCGCGGGGTGCGCGAGCGCGGCGCCGCGGTACTCGAAGCCGAGGGCGGGCATCGCAGCGCGGTGGCGCGTCCACCACTCCTGGAAGTGCATCGTGCCCTCGGCCGTCACCACGTGGGTCTCGACCTCGGCGTCCGTCGAGGGCAGGAGGGTGACGCCGAGCGGCCAGCGCGCGGTGATGCGGCGGGTGGCCTCGGCGAGGCCGAGTCCCTCGCGCAGGTAGTGGGTGCGGGTGAGGTGCGTGCCCAGGTCGAGGTCCCCGAGGGTGAACCACGGCCAGCCGACGCCGTAGGCGCGCAGCTCGCCGCTCACGCGCTCGCTCTCGCCCGCCCGGCCCCACCCGCGCTCCGTGTCGTTGACGCCCGCCAGCGCGTACATGATCGAGTCGAGGTCGGGGGCGATGCGCACGCCGGTGAGCCACATGTCGTCGCCGACGTTGACGATGGCGGTGATCTCGGCGTCGGTGCCGGCGAAGTGCTCGCGCACGCCGAGGAGGAACCGGCCGCCGCCGACGCCGCCGGAGAGGACAACTACATTCACCGGTCAACCGTAGCCTGCGGGGGTGGAGAGCTTTTCCCCGGGTCGATAGGGTCGGAGTATGGCTCAGTTGCTCTCGCTGCTCCTCGTCGGGGTGATGGTCTTCGCGATCGTGGATGCGGTCACGTCCGACAACTGGCGCATCCGGTACCTGCCGAAGGTCGCGTGGGTGCTGCTCATCGTGTTCCTGCCGCTCATCGGCTCGATCCTCTGGTTCGTGGTGGGCAAGGAGCGCACCGCCCCGGCCGACCACGGCAGCTTCGGCGACCCGCGGCGCCGCGAGAGCCTCCCGCAGGGCTCGAGCACCGAGGACGACCTGGCTGCCGTCGAGCGCGAGATCGCCTTCCACGAGAAGCAGGCGGAGATCCGCCGGCTCGAGGCGCAGCTGAAGGCGCGGCGGGCCCGGGAGTCGGATTCCTGAGTGCAATCCGAACGGATACCCGCAGCGAACTCCCAGCGTGACCTTTTCGTTACCCATGGCAGACTCATAGCGTGTCGAACCTCGAGACCCAGCACGACGACGTGCCCGACGTAGCGCCGATGGCCTACGACGCCTTCCACGCGAAGGCGCAGGCGATCCTCTCGACCGTCGAGACGGTGATCGACGGCAAGCGCGATGCGGTCGAGATGGCCCTGACGGTGCTCCTCGCCGAAGGGCACCTCCTCATCGAGGACGTGCCGGGGGTCGGCAAGACGATGCTCGCCCGCGCGCTGGCGAAGACCGTCGACTGCTCGGTGAGCCGGATCCAGTTCACCCCCGACCTCCTCCCGGCCGACATCACGGGCGTCTCGGTGTACAACCAGGCCGAGCGCGTCTTCGAGTTCAAGCCCGGCCCGATCTTCGCGAACATCGTGATCGGCGACGAGATCAACCGCGCGAGCCCCAAGACGCAGTCCGCGATGCTCGAGAGCATGGAGGAGGGCCAGGTCACGGTCGACGGCAGCAGCTACGCGCTCGCCACCCCGTTCATCGTCGTCGCCACCCAGAACCCGATCGAGATGGAGGGCACCTACCCCCTCCCGGAGGCGCAGCGCGACAGGTTCATGGCGCGCATCTCGATGGGGTATCCGGATGCCCCGGCAGAGCTCGCCATGCTCAGGCAGCGTGCCACCTCCAGCCCGCTCAAGGCCGTCCGCCCGGTGGTGGGGAGCTCGGAGCTCGCCGACATGATCGCCACCGCCCGCGCCGTCTACGCGAGCCGCGCGGTCGAGCAGTACGCCGTCGCCATCGCGCAGGCCACCCGCCAGGACCGCGACCTGCGCCTCGGCGCGAGCCCCCGGGCCACGCTGCAGCTGGTGCGCGCCGCGAAGGCCCGCGCGGCCCTCGACGGCCGGGAGTTCGTGCTGCCGGACGACATCGACGCGCTCGCGATCCCCGTGCTCGGGCACCGGCTCATCGCCGCGCGCCGCGCCGGCCCCGGGGCATCCACCCTCTCCGGCGGCAGCGTCCCCGACATCATCGCCCGCATCATCGCCGACACCCCCGTGCCGATCAGCGCGTCGTCCTAGGGCGCCCGGGACCATGTCGCAGCGGCCGGTGCGCGTCGGTTTCACGCGCCGAGGCGTCGTGTTCCTGTGCGCCTCCCTGCTGTCGAGCGTCCTGGCCTACTCGATGGGGCTGCGCGAGCTCCTGTACGTCTCGATCCTGCTCGTGGGGCTGCCGGTCGGCGCCCTCGCGCTCGTGTGGCTCGCTCGGCCCCGGCTGTCGGTCACTCGCACGTTCAGCCCGCACATCCTCGAGGCGGGGGCCGCGGCATCCGTCACGATGCACGTGCGCAACCTCGCCTACCGTCGCAGCACGCGCTCGCGCTGGCGCGACACGCTACCGTGGCGGCCGGGCCGGACACCGGACGCCGACCTGCCCGCGCTCCAGCCGCGCGGCGCGCGGTTCTCGTCCCGCGGCAACACGGTGGAGCTGCGGTACGAGCTGCGACCGCCGCGCCGCGGGGTGTTCTCCGTCGGCCCGCTCGGCGTCGACGTGGTCGACGCCTTCGGCCTCGCATCGAGCTCGCTCACCACGGGGCAGCCGCAGCCGATCGTCGTGACCCCCGAGATCGTGCCGCTGCCCGCGACCGGGCTCAGCACGACCGCGGGCGACGGCGAGTCCCGGCTCGTGCAGCGCCGCTCGGCCGGCGACGATGACGACACCATCACGCGCGAGTACCGCTCGGGCGACGCCATGCGGCGGGTGCACTGGCGCGCGACCGCCCGGCACGGCGATCTCATGGTGCGGCAGGAGGAGCAGCGCAGCCTGCCCGAGGCCCGCATCATCGTGGACACCCGGCGCAGCGGCTACCGCGACGCCTCGGGCGAGGGCGACGACGCCGACGGGGCCGAGAGCGAGTCGTTCGAGTGGGTGGTCCGCATGCTGGGCTCGGTCGCGGTGCACCTGCGCCGGTCCGGATTCCTCGTCCGCATCGTCGAGACCGGGCCGGCCCAGCTCGCCGCCCTGGGGCGCAAGGGCCGCCGGGCGTGGGGCGAGGAGGAGTTCCTCGTCGGGCTCGCGTCCTTCGGGCTCGTCGACGACCACGAGCACGCGGAGCCGCGCACGCGCCGGGGCGGTCCCACCATCGCGATCGTGGGCAGCCCGGACGGGGAGACGACCGACTGGCTCGCGGGGCAGGGGCTGGAGGGCGACGTCTCGGTCGCGTTCATGGTGCAGAACGTGTCATCCGTCGATGTGATCAATCGGTCGTTCGGCGTGGACAGCGCGCCGACCGGGGTGGGCGAGCGCCTGGCGGACGCGGGCTGGCTCGTCGTGCCGGTGCGGGCGGACGACGACCACGCGGCGGCCTGGGAGGCCGTCGTGATCGAGACGGGGCGCGCGCGTGCCGGCGCGTAGGGTGCCGGCGGCCCGCGAGGCGGAGCGCAGCCGCGGGCTCGACTGGCTCACGAGCGGCGTGCTGCTCGTGGCGGTGGGCACCTCCGCTGCGGCGCTCAGCAGCATCCTCACCGACATGCAGTGGTGGCTCGTGATCATGCTCGTCGCGGCCATCGTGCTCGGCACGGCGGCGACGGTGCGCTCGTTCGCCCGCCGCCCGGCGTGGGGATCGCTCGGGGCGGCCGCTGCCGCGGTCGGGACCCTGACACTGTTCTTCGCGCCCGGCTCCGCCCTCCTCGGCTTCGTGCCCACCCTCGACACGATCGGCGCGCTGCGCGAGCTGGAGGCGGCGGGAACCGCCTCGATCGCAAGCCAGAGCCTGCCGGCCGATGCCGACCAGGGGATCGTCTACCTGCTGTGCCTCGGCGTCGCGGTCATCTGCGTCGTGCTCGACCTCTTCGCCCTCACCCTGCGCTTCACCGCACTCGCGGGCCTGCCCCTGCTCGTGCTCCTGCTCGTGCCGAGCCTCGTCGACCCGACGCTCGACGACGGTCTGTTCTTCGCCCTCACCGCGGCGGCGTTCGTGGGTCTGCTGCTCGTGAGATCCCGCCCGGCGAGCCGCGCTGCGGGCGTCGGCATTGCGGCGGCGGCCGTGGTCGTCGCGCTCCTCGTGCCGCTGGCGCTGCCCGAGGTCTCGCCGCCCGAGCCGGGGGAGCAGGGGGCATCCGGCACCGCCACGGGCATCAACCCGATCATCACCCTCGGCGACGACCTGCGTCAGGGCGACCCGAGCCTCGCGCTCACGTACACGACCACCGCGCCCAGCGGGGTGTACCTGCGGCTCACGGCGCTCGACGACTTCACGGGGGAGTCGTGGAAGCCGAGCTCGACCGACGTCATCAAGGGCAACGACGTGGCTGCGATCGGGCCCGCGCCCGGCCTGGGCGCCAGCATCCCCACGACCGCGACGACGAGCGACATCACGGTGGGGAACATCCTGAGCCGCTGGCTGCCGGTGCCGTACGCGCCCATGAGCATCACGGGCCTCGAGGGCTCGTGGTCGTGGGAGCCGGACGCCCTGGCGATCCGCACCGGGAGCTCCAACGCCCGCAACCAGGAGTACGAGGTGCAGAGCGTCACCATCTCGCCCTCGGTCGACCAGCTGCTCGCCGCGGGGACCACGGTCGAGCCGGGGCTCGAGCGCTACCTCGCCCTCCCGAGCGACATGCCGGCGATCGTCGGCCAGACCGCCCTCGAGGTCGTGGGCGATGCGGCCACGAACTACGAGAAGGCCGTGGCGCTGCAGGAGTACTTCCGCGGCGGCGAGTTCACCTACTCGGAGGAGGCGCCCGTCGAGAACGGGTACGACGGCTCCGGCGCGTCCGTGCTGGCGGCCTTCCTGCAGGCGAAGTCGGGCTACTGCGTGCACTTCTCCTCCGCGATGGCGTCGATGGCCCGCAGCCTCGGCATCCCGTCGCGCGTGGTGGTCGGCTTCACCCCGGGCGAGGCGAACTCGCTGCCCAGCGGCACGGAGTACCGCGTGACCACGCACAACCTCCACGCCTGGCCGGAGCTGTACTTCGCCGGCATCGGCTGGGTGCGGTTCGAGCCGACCCCGGGCCGCGGAGTGCCGCCGGCCTTCGCCCCGCTCGCCGAGGACGACCCGAGCACGCCGGACGTCGACGAGTCCGTGCCGCCGCCGCCCGCCACCAGTAGCGCCCCGCCGACCTCGGTGCCCACCACCGCCCCCACTGCGGCCCCGACGCCCAGCGCCACCCCGATAGCGGGTCCGGATGCTCCGCTGCGCTCCCTCTCCGGGTGGTGGGCCCTTCTGGCGGCGCTGGTGGCGCTGCTGCTGGCCCCGTTCGCGGTGCGCACCATCCGCCGGGCGAGGCGGACGGCGCTCACCTCCCGGGGCTCCGCGGCCGCCGCTTGGGACGAGCTCCGCGACACCGCCGACGACCTCGGCCTCGCGACGAGCATGACGCGCACCCCGCGCCAGCTCGCCCTCGACCTCGCGCCGCACCTCGACGACCGCGGTGCCGCCGCCCTCGCCCGCCTGCGCGCCGCCCTCGAGCGCGAGGCCTTCGCCGACCGCCCGAGCGGCGCCGACACCGCGGACCTCCGGGCCGTGCTGTGGTCGCTGCGCCGCAAGGCCGGGCCGCTCCGCGCGCTCGTGTCGTTCCTCGCGCCGCGGTCGCTCGTCGCGGGGTGGCTGCCGGCGCCGAGCAGCGCGGAGTAGCCCGGCCGGCGAGCCGCTAGTCCAGCGGGCTGAAGGCGAGCACCGGGCGGCCGGTCACGGGGTTGACCAGCACGGTCGCCTCGACCCCGTAGACCTCGCGCAGCAGGGCCGGGGTGAGCGTCTCCGCCGTGGGGCCCGCAGCCACCACCCTGCCGTCCCGGAGGACGATGACGTGGTCCGCGTACGTGGCGGCGAGACCGAGGTCGTGGAGGGCCGCGAGCACGGTCATCCCGCCGTCCGCCAGCCGGCGCAGCAGCCCGAGCGACTCGAGCTGCGCGCCGATGTCGAGGTGGTTCGTGGGCTCGTCGAGGAGCAGCAGCGACGGCTCCTGCGCGAGGGCCCGGGCGAGCATCACGCGCTGGCGCTCGCCGCCGGAGAGGGTGGCGAATTCGCGGTCGGCGAAGGCGCTCATGCCCGTGGCGTCGAGGGAGCGGGCCACGACCTCGTCCGGCCCCTCGCCCCACAGGGACTGGTACGGCAGCCGGCCGAGCCCCACGACCGAGGCGACGGACATGGCCGTCTCGGTCGCCGTGTCCTGCTCGACGAAGGCGACGATGCGCGCTCGCTCGCGCCGGGGAGCAGTGAGCAGCTCGGTCCCGTCGAACGAGACGCTGCCCTCGGCGGGCCTGTGCACCGCCGCGAGGGTGCGCAGGAGGGTCGACTTGCCCGCGCCGTTGGGCCCGACGAGTGCCGAGACGCTCCCTGCCGGCACTGTGCAGTCGACGCCGTCGATGATGAGCGTGGCGCCGGCGAGGATGCGCACGCGCGACGCCTCGAGGCCGGTCATGTCGCGCTCCGGCGACGGCCCAGCAGGAGCGCGAAGATCGGCGCCCCGATGATGGCAGTGACGATGCCTACGGGCAGCTCCCGCGGGTCGAAGAGGCTGCGCGCGACCGTGTCCGCCCAGAGCAGGAAGATCGCGCCGACGAGCGCGCTCAGCGGTAGGAGCGCCCGGTGCCCCGGTCCCACGAGCAGCCGCACGCCGTGCGGCAGGATGAGCCCGACGAAGCCGATCGATCCGCTCACCGAGACCATCGCCCCGGTCAGCAGGGCCGTGGCCGCGAGCAGGGCCCAGCGGGTCGCGGGCACGTTGATGCCGAGCGAGGCGGCCGAGACATCCCCGAACGCGAAGGCGTCGAGGAGGCGGCCGGTGAGCACGATCGGGATGCCCGCCACCACGAGAGCGACAACGGCGATGGCGACCGCGGGCCACCGGGCGCCCGCGAGCGAGCCGAGCAGCCAGCCGAGGATCTCGCGGTAGGAGTCGCCGGTCGCGGTCCAGAAGATGACGAGGCTGGTGATCGCCCCCGCCAGTGACGAGACCGCGAGCCCGGCCAGCACGGTGCGCGTGGGCGTGATCGCGCCGAGCGAGCTCGCCAGCAGGAGCGTGAGCACGAGCGCCGCCATCGACCCCAGGAACGCCGCGACGGGCAGCAGCAGCGACGCCCCCAGGAGCACGACGCTCACCGCCCCGAGGGACGCGCCCGACGAGAGGCCGAGCAGGTACGGGTCCGCGAGCGGGTTGCGGGTGATCGCCTGCATGACGGCTCCCGCGATCGCCAGCCCGGCCCCGACCGCGGCGGCGGTGAGCACGCGCGGCAGCCGCAGCTCCCACACTATGCCGTCGCGCAGGGGCGGCAGCGGCGAGGCGCCGAGCCCGAGGTGGCTGCCGATCGAGCCCCAGACCTCGCCGAACGTGATGCTCGCGGGGCCGATCGTGACCGCGACGACGATCGACGCGACGAGGGCTGCCCCGAGCGCCGCGCCGATGACTATCGGTGATCGAGCCTGTCGAGACCTAGCCATCGAGCTCCGCGATCTGCTTCGACAGGGATGCCGCGGCCTCCACGGTCCGCACACCGGCCTCGCTCGACGCGAACGGCAGCACGAGGTACCGCTTGTTGATCACGGCGTCGAGGTTCGCGGTGGCGGGATTGCTCTCGAGCCGCTCGATCTTCGAGGCCGCGGTGTTCCAGCTCGCGTCGATGAGCACGATGAAGTACGGGTCGGCGTCGACCACCGACTCCCAGCTCAGCGGTGCCCACGTCGCCTTCACGTCGGCCGCGATGTTGGTGAGCCCCACGGTCTCCAGCACGAGCTCGGGGGCGCCGATGCCGGCGCCGGAGTACGGGGTGTCCGACCCGGACGAGTACCAGAACGCGGTGCGCCCGCCGCCGTCGACGTCGATCGAGTCGAGCGTCTTCTGCTGCTCGGCGAGCAGGGGAGCGGGGTCGACCCGGAAGATCGAGGCGATCTGCTTGATGTCGCCGAACACGTTGTCGAAGCTGAGCTTCGCGGGCTGCTCGGCGCTCTGGCAGGCCGACGGCGAGACGTACGAGTTGACGCCGAGGCTGGCGAGCTCGGTGCGGTCGCCCGCGCCGTCCGCCGCGAACGCCGACTCCCAGCCCGCGTAGACCAGGTCGGGCTGCTTCTCGAGCACGACCTCCTCGCTGGGCACCTTGTCGGAGATGGACGTGAGGGATGCCGCATCCGCCGCCCACTCCTCGGGCACCGGTCCGTCCTGGAAGGCGGTGCCGACGATGCGGTCTCCCAGGCCGAGTGCGAGCAGCATCTCGGTCGACGTGGACTTGATCGTGATCACCCGCTCGGGCGCCGCGTCGAACGTGACGGAGGTGCCGCAGTTGTCGACGGTCACGGGCGAGACGGCGCTCGGAGTGGGCGCGGCGGCGGGTGTCGCGGCGCAGCCGGCGAGGGCGGCAGAGGCGAGCAGGACGATGGGCAGGGCACGGGCGAGCGTGGGCAAAGTGGCCTCCGGTGGGCATGGCTGTGAGGGGTCGGATCGACCTTCTGCCCCAACACGTGGGCAGCACACCACGCCATACACGGCGCACGGGTCTGTATTCACCCAGTCTATTTACGCGGCCGTCACAAACAGAAACAATGGGGAAACGTTCGCCCTCGATGATGAGGGTCTGACCCCGGAGGTATGCATGACCGTAGTACGCGCCGCAATCACCCAGACGACCTGGACCGGGGACAAGGAGTCGATGCTCGCCAAGCACGAGCAGTTCGCGCGTGACGCGGCCGCCGACGGCGCACAGGTCATCTGCTTCCAGGAGCTGTTCTACGGCCCCTACTTCGGCATCACCGAGGACAAGAAGTACTACCGCTACGCCGAGCCGGCCGACGGCCCCATCGTGCAGCGCTTCGCCGCGCTCGCCAAGGAGCTGGGCATCGTCATGATCCTCCCCATCTACGAGGAGGACATCACGGGCGTGTACTACAACACGGCGGTGATCGTGGAGGCCGACGGAACGATCCTCGGCAAGTACCGCAAGCACCACATCCCGCACCTCGACCGGTTCTGGGAGAAGTTCTACTTCCGCCCCGGCAACATGGGCTACCCCGTCTTCAACACCTCGGTCGGCAAGATCGGCCTCTACATCTGCTACGACCGGCACTTCCCCGAGGGATGGCGCGAGCTCGGCCTCAACGGAGCACATATGGTCTTCAACCCGAACGCGACCAAGCCGGGGCTCAGCAACCGCCTGTGGGAGGTCGAGGGCCCGTGCGCCGCGGTGGCCAACGGCTACTTCGTGCTGCAGCCCAACCGCGTCGGCCGGGAGGACAACGAGTACGGCGAGCTCGCCGTCGACTTCTACGGCACCTCGCAGGTGATCGACCCCCGCGGCAACTTCGTGGGCGAGCGCGGCTCGGGCGAGCACGAGGAGATCCTCATCCGCGACCTCGACATGGACATGGTGCAGCAGATGCGCGACGACTGGCAGTTCTACCGCGACCGCCGCCCCGAGTCCTACACCAGCATCCCCAAGCCGTAGTTCCACGCGGGTCGAGTGGGCCGCCCGCGGCCGTATCGAGGCCATGGTTTCGATACGGGGCTGAAGGCCCTGCTCGACCGGCGAGATTTGTAAGGAGTACCAATGAAGACCCTCATCAAGAACGGCACGGTAGTGACCTCGACGGGTCGCTCGCTCGCCGACGTGCTCATCGACGGGGAGACGATCGTGGCCGTTCTCGCCCCCGGCTCGAGCCTGCTCGGCTTCGACGTCGCGGGCAGTGTCGACACCGTCATCGACGCGCAGGGCAAGTACGTGATCCCCGGCGGCGTCGACGCGCACACGCACATGTCGCTGCCCTTCGGCGGCACGTCTGCCTCCGACAACTTCGAGACCGGAACGCGGGCGGCGGCCTGGGGCGGCACGACGACGATCATCGACTTCGCCGTGCAGACGTACGGCCAGAGGGTGCTCGACGGCCTCGCGACCTGGCACGGCATGGCCGAGGGCCAGTGCGCGATCGACTACGCGTTCCACCAGATTATCGGCGATGTCAACGACGACTCGCTCGCCGCGATGCGCACGCTGCCCGACGAGGGCATCTCGAGCTTCAAGCTGTTCATGGCCTACCCGGGCGTCTTCTACTCGGACGACGCGCAGATCCTGAAGGCCATGCAGGTCTCCGCCGATACCGGCATGATGACGATGATGCACGCCGAGAATGGACCGGCGATCGACGTGCTCGCCGCCCAGCTCGCCGAGGCGGGCAAGACCGACCCCTACTACCACGGCATCGCCCGCGCCTGGCAGATGGAGGAGGAGGCGACCCACCGCGCGATCATGCTCGCCGACCTCACCAGCGCACCGCTGTACGTCGTGCACGTCTCCGCGAAGCAGGCTGTTCAGCAGCTCGCCTGGGCCCGCGACAACGGGCAGAACGTGTTCGGCGAGACGTGCCCGCAGTACCTGTACCTCTCGCTCGAGGAGCAGCTCGGAGCCTCGAGCGAGGAGTGGGGAAAGTTCGAGGGCGCCAAGTGGGTGTGCTCGACGCCGCTGCGCTCCAAGGAGGAGGGCCACCAGCACGCCATGTGGCAGTCGCTGCGCACGAACGACATCCAGATGGTCTCCACCGACCACTGCCCGTTCTGCATGAAGGGCCAGAAGGACCTCGGCCTCGGTGACTTCCGCAAGATCCCCAACGGCATCGGCTCGGTCGAGCACCGGATGGACCTGCTCTACCAGGGCGTCGTCGACGGCCAGATCTCGCTCGAGCGCTGGGTGGAGATCACGGCGACCACGCCCGCCCGCATGTTCGGCCTGTACGGCAAGAAGGGCGTCATCCAGCCCGGTGCCGACGCCGACATCGTCATCTACGACCCGAACGGCCACACGTCGATCGGCTACGGCGAAGGCAAGACCCACCACATGAACATGGACCACTCCGCGTGGGAGGGCTTCGAGGTCGACGGGCACGTCGACACCGTGATCTCGCGCGGCAAGGTCGTGGTCGACGACAACCAGTACCTCGGCGCCAAGGGCGACGGCAAGTTCGTCAAGCGCGGCCTCTCGCAGTACCTGATCTAGGCGGGTCGAGCAGGCCCGCCAGGGCCGTATCGAGGCCAGGTTTCGATACGGCGGCAGGCGGCCTACTCAACCCGCAGAACCCAAGAAAGCAGCCACATGGAATTCGGCGCAGTACTCCAGACCAACCCCCCGGCCAGCCGGACCGTCCACCTCGCCAAGCTCGCGGAGCAGTACGGCTTCGAGTACGTCTGGACGTTCGACTCGCACCTGCTCTGGCAGGAGCCGTACGTGATCTACAGCGCGATCCTCGCCGAGACGAACCGCGTCATCGTCGGCCCCATGGTGACCAACCCGGCGACCCGTGACTGGACGGTGACGGCATCCGTCTTCGCCACCCTGAACGAGATGTACGGCAACCGCACGGTGATCGGCATCGGGCGGGGCGACTCGGCGGTGCGCGTGACGAACGGCAAGCCGACGACGCTCGCGGAGCTGCGCGAGTCGATCCACGTCATCCGCGAGCTCGCCAACTCGCGGCCCGTGGAGTACAACGGCTCGCAGCTGCAGTTCCCGTGGTCGAAGGGCTCGGAGGTGGAGGTGTGGGTCGCCGCCTACGGCCCGCTCGCGCTCAAGCTCACGGGCGAGGTGGGCGACGGCTTCATCCTCCAGCTCGCGGACCTCGACATCGCCGAGTGGATGATCAAGACGGTCCGGGATGCCGCGGCCGCAGCCGGGCGCGACCCGATGTCCGTCAAGTTCTGCGTCGCGGCGCCGATGTACATCGGCACCGACGTCGACCACATGCGCAACCAGACCCGCTGGTTCGGCGGAATGGTGGGCAACCACGTCGCCGACATCGTCGCCAAGTACGGCGAGGGGTCGAATGTGCCGAAGGCCCTTACCGACTACATCAAGGCGCGCGAGGGCTACGACTACAACTCGCACGGCAAGGCGGGCAACGACCACGTCGACTTCGTGCCCGACGACATCGTCGACCGGTTCTGCGTGCTGGGCACCGCCCAGCAGCACATCGAGAAGCTCACGGCCTTGAAGGAGCTCGGCGTCGACCAGTTCGCGGGCTACCTCCAGCACGACAACAAGGAGGAGACCCTTCGCCAGTACGGCGAGACCGTGATGCCCGCCCTGCGCGAGCACGTCGTGGCGAAGGCATGAGGCGCGGAGCCGTCATCGGATGGGGCGCCCTCGGCGTCCTCGCAGTACTCGCTGCCTGGGAGCTCTACAAGCTCCTCGGTCCCGCTGAGGGCCTCGTCGTCGGCGCCGTCGCGGGCGAGACCGGCTCGGGTGTCATGATCCTGCCGCGCACGAACGACCGCGCGATGCCGCACATCTGGGACATGGTCGCGCGGCTCTTCCAGTCGGCGAGCGGGGGCGACACCCCGCCGCTCGTCGTCCCCGTCGTCACCGCGGCGCTCACCACGCTCGGCATCGCGGCGGTCGGCTGGCTCATCGGCGTCGCCGTGGGCGCCCTGCTCGGGCTCGTGATGCAGCGCTGGCGCCTCGCCGAGTGGGGGCTGCTCCCGTGGATCGTCGTGAGTCAGACCGTGCCGCTCATCGCGTTCGCGCCGCTCATCGCGAGCATCGGATCCCAGGTCGACCGCGCGGGCGCCGTTCCGTGGCCGCAGTGGCTCTCGGTCGCGGTGATCGCGTCGTACCTCGCGTTCTTCCCGGTGGCGGTGGGCGTGCTCCGCGGCCTCGAGTCTCCCGACCGCATCCACCTCGATCTCATGAAGACCTACGCCGCCGGGTACTGGCAGACGCTGTTCCGGCTGCGCCTGCCTGCCGCCGTGCCGCACCTGCTGCCCGCGCTGCGGCTCGCCGCCGCCAACGCGGTGGTCGGCGCGGTGGTCGCGGAGGTCTCGATCGGCATGCGCGGCGGCATCGGCCGGATGCTCATCCAGCTGGCCGGGCAGGGCTCCAGTGACCCGGCGGCACCGTGGGGTCCCACGTTCGGCTCGATCGCACTGGGACTCGTGGCGGCCGGATCCGTCGCCCTCATCGGCCTCGGCCTCAAGAACTACCGCAGGGGAGAAGCAACCGCATGAGTGCAGTCAAGGCAACCGGCATCGGCAAGACGTTCGCGACCACGACCGGGGACGTGGTCGCGCTCACCGACGTGGAGCTCACCGTCGAGCCCGGGGAGTTCGTCTCGCTCATCGGCCCCTCCGGCTGCGGCAAGTCGACGCTGCTGCGGCTCATCGCCGACCTCGACCCCGCGTCGACGGGCGAGCTCGAGATCTTCGGCAAGCCCGCCCGCCAGGCCCGCATCGACCAGGACTACGGCATCGCGTTCCAGCAGGCGGGCCTCCTGCCGTGGCGCACGGTCGCCGGCAACATCGGACTGCCGCTCGAGCTGCACGCGGTCACGAAGTCCGAGCGCCAGGCGCGCGTGGCCGAGCTCGCCGCGCTCGTGGGGCTCGAGGAGTTCGTCGACCGCTACCCCGACCAGCTCTCGGGCGGCATGCAGCAGCGCGTCGCGATCGCCCGGGCGCTCGCCGAGCAGCCGCGGCTGCTGCTCATGGACGAGCCCTTCGGCGCCCTCGACGAGATGACCCGCGAGTACCTGCAGGGCGAGCTCGCGCGCATCGCCGCGGACACCGGCGCGGCGGTCGTGTTCGTGACGCACTCCATCCCCGAGGCGGTGTTCCTCTCCGACCGGGTCGTGGTCATGAGCCCGCGCCCCGGCCGCATCACCGACATCCTGACGATGGGCCTGGGGGATGCCCGCACCGAGGCCCTGCGGGAGTCGGCCGAGTACTTCGAGCGCGTGACCGCGGTGCGCGAGGCGCTCCACGGGGCGCCGGTCGAGCGGGCGAACGAGCGATGACCCTGCCTGCGCCACTGCGCTTCGTCGCCCCGGTCGCCGTCGGCGCGATCATCCTCGCCCTGTGGTTCCTCGTGGTCGACGTGCTTCACGCCGCCCCGCGCGCGCTGCCGAGCCCGGTCGCGATCGTGGGCCAGATCGCCGACCACTACGACATCATCCTCGAGGACATGGGCATCACCGCCACCAACGCCCTCGTCGGCCTCGCGGTCGGGGCCGTCGTCGCGATCGTGCTGGCCGCCCTCGCGGCGACCTTCAGGCCGGTCGACGGGATGCTCGCGCCCCTGGTCGCGGCGATCGCCGTCGTCCCGATCGTGGCCATCACGCCGATCCTCAACACGATGTTCGGCGCGTCCAGCCAGTTCGGGCGGCAGTACGTCGCGGCGATCGCCGCCTTCGTCCCCGTCTTCGTGAACGTGCTGCGGGGGTTGCGGCAGACGCGGCCGGTGCACCGCGACGTGCTGCGGTCGGCCGGGGCATCCGGGCTGCAGACCTTCCGCGTGCTGACGCTCCCGACCGCCCTGCCGTACCTGCTCACCGGCCTGCGCATCGCGAGCTCGATCGCGGTCATCGCCGCCCTCGTGGCCGAGTACTTCGGCGGCCCCGCCGACGGCATCGGCACCGCGATCGCCAGCTACGCGAAGTCCGGCCATGCCGCTCTCGCGTTCGCCTATGTCGCCGGCGGCATCGCCATCGGCCTCGTGCTCTTCCTCGTCATGTCGCTGCTCGAGCGGCTCGTGACGAGGGGAAGGCCGGTCTGACCGGCTGCACCACCTGCTCCATCCGCACACCAACGAAAGGAACAGCATGAGACACAGCACTCGTCCTTCTTTGCGACGCTCCCTCACCGTGGCATCCGTCGCGGCCATCTCGGCTATCGCGCTCGCCGCGTGCGCCGCACCGGCCGCCGACCCGGGCACGGACACCGGCGACTTCACGCCGATCACCGATATCAAGCTGCAGCTGCAGTGGCTGCCTCAGGCGCAGTTCGCGGGCTACTACGTGGCGCTCGACCAGGGCTACTTCCAGGACGAGGGCTTCGACAACGTCGACATCGTCCCGTCGGGCGGCGACATCGTGCCGCAGGACGCGCTCGTGGCCGGCGACGTCGACTTCGCCGTGGCGTGGGTCCCGAAGGTGCTCGGCACCCTCGAGGCGACCGGTGCCGAGCTCACCGACATCGCGCAGGTCTACCAGAAGTCGGGCACCCTGCAGGTGTCGTTCAAGGACACGGGCGTGGCATCCGTCGCCGACTTCGAGGGCAAGCGCATCGGCTCGTGGGGCTTCGGCAACGAGTGGGAGATCTTCGCGGCCATGGCCGCGGAGAACCTCGACTCCACGTCGGTCTCCATCACCACGCAGGACTTCTCGATGAACGCCCTCCTCGACGGCGACGTCGACGCCGCGCAGGCGATGACGTACAACGAGTGGGCGCAGATCCTCGAGGTCGTGAACCCGGCGACGGGCAAGCTCTACACGCCCGAGGACTTCGACGTCGTCTCCTACGAGGACACCGACGGTGCGATGCTCCAAGACGCGCTGTGGGCCGACACGAAGCGCCTGGAGGACCCGGCGTACGCCGATGCGGCGGTCCGCTTCCTCAAGGCCGTCACGAAGGGCTGGATCTTCGCGCGGGACAACCCCGAGAAGGCCGCCGACATCACGTACAACGCCGCGATCAACGCCGAGGCCGCCTTCCCGGTCGGCCCCGTCCACCAGCTGTGGCAGATGAACGAGGTCAACAAGCTCATCTGGGCGGGCGGGCCGTTCGGCCTCGTGGACAAGGCGGCGTGGGACAAGACCGTCAAGGGCGCCCTCGCGGCCGTCAACCAGGACGGCCTCAACCTCATCACGGCCGAGCCCGCGGACTCCGCGTACTCGAACACCTACATCCAGAAGGCTCTCGACGAGCTCAAGGCCGACGGTGTGACGGTTGACGGCGCGTACACGCCGATCGACGTGACCCTCACTGAGGGCGGCCAGTAGGCAGTTGGTTATACAGTGAGCGGGGTCGGCCCGGGCCGGCCCCGCTCCATCTCGTAAGGAACAGCAATGACTTCAGAAGACGGCCAGCTCGCGTACGACCTCGACCGGGCGCACGTGTTCCACTCCTGGTCGGCGCAGGGCGCGCTCACCCCGTTCGTGATCGCCGGCGGCGCCGGCAGCGAGGTGTGGGACTACGACGGCAAGCACTACCTCGACTTCTCGAGCCAGCTCGTCAACACCAACCTCGGGCACCAGCACCCGGCCATCATCGGGGCGATCAAGGCGCAGGCCGACGTGCTCGCGACCGTCGCTCCCGCCCACGCGAACCTCGCGCGCGGCGAGGCGGCCAAGCGCATCATCTCCAAGGCGGGCGGCCCGTTCGGCAAGGTGTTCTTCACCAACGGCGGTGCGGACGCCAACGAGAATGCGATCCGGATGGCACGGCTCACGACCGGCCGCGACAAGGTGCTCTCCACCTACCGCAGCTACCACGGCAACACGGGCGGGGCGATCGTCGCGACAGGCGACTGGCGCCGCCAGCCGAACGAGTACGCGCGCGGGCACGCGCACTTCTTCGGCCCGTTCCTCTACCGCTCCGAGTTCTGGGCATCGTCGCCCGAGCAGGAGACGGAGCGCGCCCTGCAGCACCTCGAGCGGGTCATCCAGTCGGAGGGCTCGACCGGCATCGCGGCGATCCTCCTCGAGACGGTCCCCGGTACGGCGGGCGTGCTCGTGCCGCCGCCCGGCTACCTCCACGGCGTGCGCGCACTGTGCGACAAGTACGGCATCGTGCTGATCTTCGACGAGGTCATGTGCGGCTTCGGCCGCACGGGGGAGTGGTTCGCCTGGCAGGGCATCGACGGCGGCGTCACGCCCGACCTCGTCACCTTCGCGAAGGGCGTCAACTCGGGCTACGTGCCGGCGGGCGGCGTGCTCATCTCGGAGTCCATCGCTAACGTGTTCGAGTCGCAGGTCTTCCCCGGCGGGCTCACCTACTCGGGCCACCCGCTCGCGATGGCGTCGATCGTGGGCTCGATCGACGCGATGACGGACGAGAAGGTCGTCGAGAACGCCAAGTCCATCGGCACCGACCACCTGGCTCCCGGCCTCGCGGAACTGGCCGACAAGCACCAGCTGATCGGCGACGTGCGCGGCCTCGGCGTCTTCTGGGCGCTCGACCTGGTCGACGACCGCGAGTCGCGCCAGCCGGTCTCGGGCGGCGTCATCCTGCAGCTCAAGAAGGCGCTCATGGACCGCGGGCTGCTGCCGTTCGCGGCCGACAACCGCATCCACGTCGTGCCGCCGTGCATCGTGACGCCCGACGAGGTCGCCCAGGCCCTCGCGATCTACGACGAGGCGTTCACGGAGGTCGAGGCCGCGCTCTAGCTGACGCGGTGAGATCCGACGATCGTCGCTCCCGGGGCCGTCCCGAGCGACGATCGCCGGATCTCACGCTAGGCGAGCGGGCGGAACGTTCCCCGCCCCGGGCGTCGGCCCGCGCCAGCGCGTAAGCTTGTTGCTCGTGTCACACCACATCCAGACCCCCTACAGCATCCCGGTCTACGACCTCATGCACCGCCCGGGGGAGATGCGCGAGAAGTCGCTCGACGTCGCCGAGCCCGAGGGCTTCGGCAACGCGGTGATCGGCGTCCGCCAGGGCACGAACGTGCACGTGGATGCCCGGCTCGAGTCGCTCCACGACGGCATTCTCGCGTCCGTCGGCGTCGAAACTGTGGCCGAGGGCGAGTGCGTCCGATGCCTGATCGATGTGAAGGTGCCGGTCGAGGTCGAATTCCAGGAGCTTTTCGCGTATTCTTTCGACGAAGCTTTTGACTACATGGTTCACGACGATCACGTCGACCTGGAACCCGTGGTCAGGGATGCGGTGGTCTTGTCACTACCGTTCCAACCGGTCTGTCAGGAAGATTGCCTCGGCCTGTGCCCAGAGTGCGGGGTGCGGCTTCTGGACAACCCGGGTCACGAGCATGAGGCTCCCGTCGATTCACGGTGGGCGGCCCTGTCGAAGTTGGCAGAACAGCCCGGGCTCGAAGGCCTGAACGACGAAAACACCAAGTCTTAACACAGAGAAGAGATAGCCATGGCAGTTCCCAAGCGCAAGATGTCGCGGGCCTCCACCCGCATGCGCCGCGCCCAGTGGAAGGCTGACGCCCCCACCCTCGTCAAGACGATCGAGAACGGCAAGACCACCTACAGCCTCCCGCACCGCGCGAAGGTCGTTGAGGACTCCGCCGGCACGCCCCTGTACCTGGAGTACAAGGGCCGCAAGGTCGCCGACGTTTAGCTCATGGGTTCGCCTGCCGGGCGATACCGAGTAAATCCTCTATCGAGGTAGTGCATGAGTGGCGACGAAGCTGAGCGCGCCGGGTCCGGTCTGACAGACGTGCTCGGTGTCTCCATCGACCCCGAATTGCTGGAGCTGGCCCTCACCCACCGCTCCTACGCCTACGAGCACGGCGGTCTCGCCCACAATGAGCGACTCGAGTTCCTCGGCGACTCGATCCTCGGGCAGGCCGTCACGGTCATGCTCTACCGCGACAACCCGACCCTCGACGAGGGCGAGCTCGCCAAGCGCCGCGCGAGCCTGGTCTCGAGTGTCGCGCTCTCCGAGGTTGCGCGCGCGATCGGACTCGGCGCCCACGTTCGGCTCGGCAAGGGCGAGGAGCTCACCGGCGGCCGCGACAAGTCATCGATCCTGGCGGACACCGTCGAGGCGATCATCGGCGCCGCCTACCTCTCCCTCGGCGGCGAGAAGGCCACGGCCCTCGTGCTGCGCCTCATCGTCCCGCTGATGGACAACCCCGAGCGCTTCGGCGCCGCGATGGACCCGAAGACGAGCCTGCAGGAGCTCGCCGCCCGCCTCGGCCGGGGACTGCCGAACTACCAGGTCACCGACAGCGGGCCTGACCACTCCAAGCGCTTCCACGCGACCGTGCTGCTCGGAAAGGTCGAGATCGCCACCGGCACCGGGTCGAGCAAGAAGCAGGCCGAGATGGCCGCGGCCCTCGACGCCTGGACGCAGCTCTCCGCCACCCTGGTCTAGCCGTGCCCGAGCTGCCCGAAGTCGAGGTGGTGCGCGCCGGCCTCGAACCGGCGGTCACCGGGGCGACTGTCGAATCCGTCGCGGTCTACGACGAGCGCTCGCTGCGCCGTCATCCCGGACCCAGCGAGGACTTCGTCGACAGGCTTACAGGGCGCGGGATGCTCGCGCCAGAGCGCCGCGGAAAGTTCATGTGGATCCCGCTCGACGGGGGCCAGGAGGCGCTCGTCCTGCACCTCGGCATGAGCGGACAGGTGCTGCTGCGCGACCGGGCCACGGACGACCTGCGCACCCGCATTCGGCTCGAGCTCGTGCATCCCGAGCACGGTGCTCTTCGCCTGAACTTCGTCGACCAGCGCATCTTCGGCTCGATGGCCATCGACACCCTCGTGCAGACGAAGGACCACCCGCTGCAGCTCGTGCCGACCGCGGTCGCCCACATCGCGCGCGACCCGCTCGACGAGCGGTTCGACGACGCGGCGTTCCTGACGCGGCTCGCGAAGAAGAGCACGACGATCAAGCGGGCGCTGCTCGACCAGACGCTGATCAGCGGCATCGGCAACATCTATGCGGACGAGTCGCTGTGGGCGGCGAAGATCCACTACGAGCAGCCGACGGCGACGCTGTCACGCCCGCGCGCGAAGGTGCTGCTCGCGGAGGTGCGGGCCGTGCTCGCGAAGGCGCTCGCCGAGGGCGGCACGAGCTTCGACGAGCAGTACCTCAACGTCAACGGGCAGTCGGGCTACTTCGCGCACTCGCTCAACGCGTACGGGCAGCAGGGCGAGCCGTGCCCGCGCTGCGGCCGGCCGATCGTGCGCGAGCAGTTCATGAACCGCGGCTCGCACTTCTGCCCGTGGTGCCAGCGCCTGCGGTGATGACGGTCAAGCGGACGCCGTGAACAGCTCCACGGTGAACACCGCTCCACCCGTCGCCCCGTTCTCCGCGCGCATCGTGCCGCCCATCCGCCCCACGAGTCGCGCCGCTATCGACAGGCCGAGACCCGTGCCCACGGCCCTCACCTCGCGGTAGCGCGCGTGCAGCGCTCCCCGCTCGAACGCGACGGCGAGATCGGCGGGGTCGATGCCGGGCCCGTCGTCCGCTACCGAGATCGCGGTGGGGGAGACGTGGAGGGCGACCGTCGAGGCTCCCGACCTGAGGGCGTTCTCGACGAGCCCATCGAGAACCTGGCGCAGGCGGCGGGCATCCGTGTGGGCCGTGCCGGCGCCCGTGGTCACGACGGTGCCCGTGCTGGCCCACGCCAGGGCGACCTTCTCGGCGAGGGCAGCCAGGTCGACATCGGCGAGGGCGATGCTGAAGTCGTCGGCCTCGAGGCGCGCGAGCTCGAGCAGGTCGCGCACGAAGGCGTCGAGCCGCTCGGTCTCGGCAACGAGGGTGCGGCCGACGGATGCCGGGTCCTGAACAATCCCGTCGGCGAGGGCCTCGGCATACCCGCGCACCGCGGTCAGCGGTGTGCGCAGTTCGTGGGAGATGGAGAGCAGGAACTCGCGCTGCCGCCCCTCCGAGGTCACGAGCGCGGTGTCGAGCGCCGAGAGGGCAGCGGCGACGTCCGCGATCTCGGTGGTCGTGGTGGCGGGCACCGCGACTCCGCGCTCGCCTGACGCCAGCCTGCGGGCCGCCGCCGCAGTATCCGCGAGGGGGCGGGAGAGCCTGCGGGCGAGAAGCGTGCCGCCGAGAACCGCGACCGCGAGCCCGATCCCGAGTGCGATCAGGATGCGGGTCGTGGCCCTGCCGAGAGCGCGCTCGACGGTTGTCGACGGCTCGACGAGCACGACGGCGCCGTCCGCCGTGGGGCGGGCCTCGATGAGCACGCCGCGCCGCGAGGTCGAGACGCTCTCGCCCGCAGCGAGCCGCGCGAGGATCACCCTGTCGACGTACTCCGCCGCCGCCCCGGTCGCGGTCCCGTCGACCACCACCGCCGTGAGGGTGCCGTCCAGGGCGTTGTTGACGAGAGCGCCGTCGACGAGGCCCGGTCGCTGCGCGAGCACATCGGCCTGAGCGGCGAGCTGGTCGCGGGCCTCGTCGTTGAGCGACGAGCGCACGAGCTGCAGCGAGATGAGGCCGGTGATGAGCACGGCGATCACCGAGACGGCCACGGTCACGATCGTCGCCCGGGCGCGCAGCGACCTCATGATGCCGTGTACCCGACGCCGCGCACCGTGCGGATGGGGCTCGCCTCGCCGAGCTTCGCGCGCACCTGGGCGACGTGCACGTCGACGGTACGGCCGCCGCCGTAGTCCACGTGGCCCCACACGGTGCTGAGCAGCTGCTCGCGCGAGAAGACCTGTCCGGGCGCCGACATGAGCTTGGCGAGCAGATCGAACTCTGTCGTGGTGAGCTGGGCGTCCCGGCCGTCGACGACGACGGTGCGCCGGGCCCGGTCCAGGGTCACGGAGCCGACGGTCAGCGGAGGTGTCGCCGCAGGGCCGTCCTGCCTCCGCAGGATGCCCTTGATGCGCGCGATGAGCTCGCGCGGCGAGAACGGCTTGGTGAGATAGTCGTCGGCGCCGAGCTCGAGGCCCAGCACGCGGTCGACCTCCTCGTCGCGCGCGGTGACGAAGATCACGGGGGTCCAGTCGTCGGCGGCGCGCAGCGCGCGGCAGAGCTCGATGCCGTCCATCCCGGGCAGCCCGACATCGAGCACGACCGCGACCGGGTGCAGCCTGCGGACCGCCGCGAGACCAGAAACCCCGTCCCGCTCGACGTGCACCCCGAATCCGGCCTCGGAGAGGTAGAGCCGCTGGATGTCCGCGATCGAGGGCTCGTCCTCCACGACGACAACGAGACCGCGCCCTTCGACCATGTGCCCATTCAAGTGCATCTGTTCCTGCCCGGGCGCGCAGGTTTACACGCCTCGAACATTCGCCGCACGCGCCTCGAACACTGCCCGCGCATCGTGGTCTCACCAACCGAAAGGAACGATCATGAAACTCCGCATCATCGCCACTACCGTCATCACCGCAGCACTGCTCTCCACGGGTGCGGTCGCCGCCTCCGCGGCCCCCACGAGCGGCGCGGATGCCTCATCCGACTGCCAGTTCGGAGAGCACCTGCTGCACGCCTGGCTGCGCCTGCCGGCGGGCCTCCGCGGTGACCTCTCCTCGCTGCGCGGCCTCGACCCCGCCGACCGGAAGGACGAGGCGAAGCAGATCCGCGACGGGGCACTCTCGGGCGAGTACGGGCCGGGCGTGCAGGCAGGAGCCCAGAAGCTGCGCGCGCACCGCCTGTCGGTGATCTCGCAGCTGCCGGCCGAGCTCACGAGCGACCTCGTCGAGCTGCGCAACGCCGACCAGTCCGAGCGGCCCGCCCTGGCGAAGGACATCGCCGAGACCGCCCTCGACGGCGGCTACGGCCCGAAGGCGCAGGCGACAGCCGAGCGCATCCAGGCCAGCGACGCGTGGCAGAACTGCCGCTGACCGAGGTCGGCCCTGCTCACACCCGCTTCTCCCACACCGCCTCGTACACGAACGGCACGAATCCGATCGCCTCGTTGACGTCGAGCATCGGCCGGTTCTCCTCGGCATTGAACGTGATGACCGAGGAGTGCCCGGCGTGCTCGCGCTCGAGCAGCTCGAGGTTCGCGAGCTTGGCGAGCATCCCGAGGCGGTGGCCGCGGTGCTCCCGGAGCACGAGGGTGTCCTGCTGGTGCACGGCGAGGGCGGTGTCCGGGGGCACCGAGAGCTCGCTGAAGGCGACGAGCCGCCCCGACTCGACGTGCTCGACCACGGAGGTCAGCATCGCCGTCCCGGTCTTGGCGCGCAGGTCGTCGAGGGCGCGCACCCGGTCCGCGTCCCACACCTCGGGCGTGACCTCGAGGGCGGCGGCCGGGGCGTCCGTGCTCATGCGCGAGTGCAGGTGGGCGAGGTCGTCGAGCCGGGCATCCGGAATCGCCCCTGTCCACGCCTCGGTGCGATAAGCGGGCCCGGATGCCTCGGCCGCAGCCCCGAGCGCGCCCGCGGCGTCGAACGGCAGCGGCAGCAGGCTGCCGCGCGCGACCTGCCCGAGCGCGTACCCGTGCCGGAGCGCGAACCGGGCGGAGGCGTTGTCCGCCGGCACCGACCCGAACCCGGTGGGGGAGTGGAGCTGCTCGCCCTCGGAGGGGATCGCCATCGACTCGGTCTCGAAGACCGTGCGACCGGCGTCGCGCGCGGCCGACTCCACGGCCTCGAGCAGCGCCGCGCCGATCCCCCGCCCGCGGAACTCGGCGAGAACCTCGGGCCGCAGGCGCGCGACGCGCGACCCCTCCTCGATGGGCAGGGTGAGAACGCCGCGGCCCACGATGTGCCCGTCGACCCGCGCGACGAACAGCACCTGCGGGGAGTACGGGTCCTGCCAGTGCGGCAGGAGGTCCTGCGGCGTCGGCGAGATCTCGGCGAGGCCCGAGGTCTCCGCCTCGATCGCGTTGCGCACGGCGACCATCTCGACGAAGTCCGCGCCGCCCGGCTCGTCGAGGGTGCCGGGGATGGTCATCCGCTCGATCGTGAAGCTCACCGCAGGTCCTTCCGCCAGGCGCTCTCGTTGGCGATCGCCACGAAGCCGACGGCCTCGTTCACGTCGAGCATGTGCCGGTTCTCCTCGGCGTTGAAGGTCATGACCGAGGGATGCCCCGGCCGCTGCTGCGCGAGGTGCGCGAGGTTGCCCACCTTCAGCAGCATGCCGAGCTTGTGGCCGCGGTGCTCCCGGAGCACGATCGTGGCGTACTGGTCGACGGCGCGGTGCAGCTGCGGCGGCACGGAGAGCACCGTGTAGCCGACGAGGTGGCCGGTGGGAACGTGCTCGACGGCGGCGACGTGGCGCACCCGGGGGCTCTCCCGGGCGGCGCGCTCGTCCGACTCGATGACGCGCTCGACGGTCCAGACGTCCTCGGGCTCCTCGAGGCCGGCCGTCGGGGCGTCCGTGCTCATGCGGGTGCCGAGGTTGGCGATATCGGCCCGCCACTGCTCCGGTGTGCTCCCGTGCCAGGTGTGCAGGCGGTAGTCCGCGCCGGAGCGCTCCTGCGCGGCCGCCAGCAGCCCGTCGAGCCCCTCGACGGGCAGCGCGAGCCGGCTGAGCCGCTCGACCTGCTCGAAGGTGTAGCCGCGCTTCTGCAGGAACCGCACGCCGTCGCCGCCGGCGACGATCGAGCCGAAGCCCGTCGGGGAGGGGAGGCGCTCGCCGGGGCCCTCGGCGATCGGCGCGTAGAGGACCACCTTCGCCTTGCCCTCCTCGCGGGCGATGCCCTCCACGGCGTCGGCCAGCGCCGTGCCGATCCCGCGGCGGCGGAACTCGGGGAGCACGTTGACGGCCAGCCACGAGGTGTCCGCGTCCTCTCCGACCGTCGTCTCGTGCGTGCCGCGCGCGACGATCTGTCCCTCGACGCGGGCCACGACGATCCGGGTGGGCTCGTGCGGGTTGTGGACGATGGCGAGCTCCTCGTCGGGCTCGTACGCGAGGTCGGGCGTGCCGTAGCCGAGCGCCTCGACCTCGTTGCTCACCTCGATCGCGCGGATGAAGTCGGCTCCGCCGGGGCCGTCGAGCGTGTCGGGGATCGTCAGTTCGTCGATCGTGAAGGCGGGCATGGTGATGCTCCTCGTGGGAATCCGGTGCCGCCGGTTGAGCAGCCGACCAGACTACAACGGCGCCCGACGGTGTCAACCGATCGTGACGGAACCGTGAGGTGCGGCCGTCGGGTACCTTAGAGCGATCATCCCCCTGCACGGAAAGGCTGCGCCTTGTACCTGAAGAGCCTGACCCTGAAGGGGTTCAAGTCCTTCGCGCAGCCGACCACTTTCGCCTTCGAGCAGGGCGTCACGTGCGTCGTCGGCCCGAACGGCTCGGGCAAGTCCAACGTCGTGGACGCCCTCGCCTGGGTCATGGGCGAGCAGGGCGCGAAGACCCTCCGCGGCGGCAAGATGGAGGACGTCATCTTCGCCGGCACCGCGACGAAGGGCCCGCTCGGCCGTGCAGAGGTCATCCTCACCATCGACAACGCCGACGGCGCGCTGCCCATCGAGTACTCCGAGGTCACGATCTCCCGCACGCTGTTCCGCAACGGCGGCAGCGAGTACGCGATCAACGGCGACCAGTGCCGGCTCCTCGACGTGCAGGAGCTGCTGAGCGACTCCGGCCTCGGGCGCGAGATGCACGTGATCGTCGGCCAGGGCCAGCTCGACGCCGTGCTGCACGCCAGCCCCGAGGACCGCCGCGGGTTCATCGAGGAGGCGGCGGGCATCCTGAAGCACCGCCGTCGCAAGGAGAAGACGCTCCGCAAGCTCGACGCGATGCAGGCCAACCTCACGCGCCTCTCCGACCTCGCGGGGGAGATCCGCCGCCAGCTCAAGCCGCTCGGCCAGCAGGCGGAGATCGCCAAGGAGGCCGCCTCCATCGCCTCGATAGTCCGGGATGCCCGCGCGCGACTCCTCGCGGACGAGGTTGTCGAGCTCCGCGCCGCCATCACCGACTTCAGCCGCAGCGAGTCCGAGCGCAAGACCGAGCGCATCGTGCTGCAGGAGCAGCTCGACCAGAACAAGCTGCGGGAGGGCCGCCTCGAGCAGGCCCAGGTCGGCGACGCCGTCGACCTCGCGCGCCGCACGGCGTTCGGCCTCGAGTCCGCGCAGGAGCGCCTGCGCAACCTCTACACGCTCGCCAACCAGCGCCTCGCGCTCCTCGGGCAGCAGGGCGACGGCCCCAGCGTCGGCTCCACGATCAGCCAGGCCTCCGTGCAGGAGGCCCGCGACGAGGCAGACCGCCTCGCCGCCGGAGTGGCCGAGGCCGAGGAGGCCGTCGGCACCGCCGCCGCCGCGACCGCCACCGCGAAGGCGTCCCTCGACTCCCTCGACGAGGAGATCTCCGCGCAGAGCGCCCTGGTGTCCCGCCACGAGCTCGAGCTCGCGGGGCTCGCCTCCCGCGTCGACGTCGCTCAGTCCAAGCTCGCGGCCGCTCGCGGCGAGCTCCTGCGCCAGCAGAACGCGCTCGAGCAGGCGGAGCAGCGGCGGGATGCCACGCGCACCGAGTTCGTCGCCCTCGAGGCGGTCGCCGCCACGGGCGAGGAGGGCGACGGGTCGCTCGACGCCGCGTACGAGGCCTCCGAGGCCGTGGTCGCGGGACTGCAGGCCGAGATCGAGCAGCTGCGGGACGACCTCCACGCTGCCGAGCGCGAGCGGGATGCGCTCGCCGCCCGCAATTCGGCCCTCTCGCTCGCTGTGGATCAGAAGGACGGCTCGAGCGCTCTCGTGGGCGCGAAGCTCGCCGGCATCCGGGGCCTCGTCGCCGAGCACCTGAAGATCGAGCCGGGGTTCGAGGCCGCGATCGCCGCAGCGCTCGGGTCGCTGGCGGACGCGGTGCTCGCCGACTCGGCATCGTCGGCGTTCGACGCGCTCGCCGAGTCCGCCGCGAAGGACTTCGGCCGCGTCGAGGTCGTCGTGGCCGACGGCACTGCCCCCGCGACGAAGAAGGTCGACGGCGTGCGTGCCGCGTCCGACGTCGTGACCGCCCCCGGCGGGGTGCTCGGGCTGCTCGCGGGCGTCTACATCGCGGAGGACCTCGATGCCGCCCGCGCCGCCTACAAGGCGATCGGCGACGCGACATTCGTCACCCGGCAGGGCGACGTGCTGACGCAGTTCGTGCTGCGCGGCGGCTCCGGCGCCAAGCGCTCGCGGGTCGAGCTGGTCGCCGAGCGCGATGCCGCCGCCGCCAAGCTCGCGACCGTGACCACGCAGATCGAGCGCACCAAGTTCGCCCTCGCCGAGAAGCGCGGCGCGCTGGAGACGGCGAAGGAGGAGGCCGCGACGGCCCTCGCCGCGCTGCGCGAGTACGACGCCGCCCTCGCCGCACAGTCGGAGCAGCTCTCGCGGTTCCGCATCCAGCTCGAGGCCGCGCAGGCGGAGTGGGAGCGGCTCTCCGCGACGCTCGGCACCACGGCCGAGAACGTGCGCGAGGCCGAGGTGGCGGTCGAGAAGGCCAAGACGGACCGGGAGGCGTTCGAGTCGGCGCCGAAGCCGATGCTCGACGCCTCCGCCCGCGACGGCGTTCTCGCCGAGGTCGAGGCGGCACGGGCCGCCGAGCTCGAGCTGCGCATCCAGCTGGAGACCATCCGCGAGCGGGTGCGGGCCGAGCGCGCGCGAGCCGAGTCCCTCGCCGAGCAGCTCATCGCCGAGCGCGAGGCGGCGGAGGAGCAGGCGCGGCTGACCGTCATCCGCCAGCGCCAGGTCGCCGCCGCGAACCAGGTGATCGCCGCGCTGCCCGCCGTGCTCGACTCGGTGGACAGGTCGGTGTCGGAGGCGCGCGTGCGCCTCGCCGCCCGCGAGAGCGAGCGCAGCCAGCAGAACGAGGAGCTCGCCACCCTCCGCCGCGAGGAGAGCTCGCTGCGCGAGCGGCTCTTCGCGATCAGCGAGAACGTGCACGGCCTCGAGATGCAGATCTACGAGAAGAAGCTGCACCTGTCGACGCTCCTCGAGCGCGCGGGCGAGGAGCTCGGCCTCGTGGAGGACGTGCTCGTGGCGGAGTACGGGCCCGAGGTGCCGGTGCCGGACGAGAGCGGGTCGAGTAGCGCGCCAGAAGATGCCGGTGTCGATGCGCCGCAGGCCGCTGCTCACCCCGCCAAGCCGTTCGTCCGCATCGAGCAGCAGGCCCGCCTCGCCGCCGCCGAGCGCAAGCTCGCCCAGCTCGGCCGGGTCAACCCGCTGGCGCTCGAGGAGTTCGAGGCGCTCGAGCAGCGGCACAAGTTCCTCACCGAGCAGCTCACCGACCTCACGAACACCCGCAAGGACCTGCTGACGATCATCGAGGAGATCGACGAGAAGATGCAGGACATCTTCGGCAGCGCCTTCGAGGACACGAAGGCGGCGTTCAACCAGGTATTCCCGATCCTGTTCCCGGGCGGCACCGGCAGCATCCACCTCACCGACCCGGAGAACATGCTCACGACCGGCATCGAGGTCACCGTGAAGCCGGCGGGAAAGAAGATCGAGCGGCTCAGCCTGCTGTCGGGCGGTGAGCGCTCCCTCGCGGCGGTCGCCCTGCTCATCGCGATCTTCAAGGCTCGCCCCAGTCCGTTCTACATCATGGACGAGGTGGAGGCCGCGCTCGACGACGCCAACCTGGGGCGCCTGCTCACGATCTTCGAGGACCTGCGCCAGACGAGCCAGCTCATCGTCATCACCCACCAGAAGCGCACGATGGAGATCGCCGACGCCCTCTACGGCGTGAGCATGCGCGCGGACGGAATCAGCGCCGTGGTGGGCCAGCGCGTCGCGACCCCGGCGGGTTGAGTAGCGCGCTCTGGCGCGCGTATCGAAACCGAGTGGGAAACCGAAACGCGGTTTCGATACGCGCTGGCGCGCTACTCAACCCGCCTGTGGGTAGCCTGTCTGAATGGCACCCAGCTGGTCTCTCTCCTCCGCCCTGAAGGGCATGTTCTCCCGCGCCACCATCGACGAGAGCACGTGGGAGGACCTCGAGGACGCCCTCCTCTCGGCAGACTTCGGCCCGGATATCACGGACTCCGTGGTCGCGGAACTGCGCGCCAACGTGGCCAAGTACCGCACCACCGATCCCGCCGACCTGCGCCGGATGCTCCGCGAGACGCTGGAGGAGCGCCTCGCGCGCCTAGACCCGACGCTGCACCTGTCGAACCGGCCGGCCGTCGTGCTCGTCGTCGGCGTGAACGGCGTCGGCAAGACGACGACGATCGGCAAGTTCGCCAAGTTCCTCACCGGCTACGGCCGCACCGTCGTGGTGGGGGCCGCAGACACCTTCCGCGCCGCCGCCGTCGAGCAGCTGGCGACCTGGGCGGAGCGCGGGGGAGCCGCGATCGTCAAGCCGCAGCAGCAGGGCCAGGACCCGGCATCCGTCGCCTTCCAGACCGTGGAGCGCGCCCAGCGCGAGGGCATCGAGATCGTCCTCATCGACACCGCGGGCCGGCTCCAGACCAAGAGCGGGCTCATGGACGAGCTGGGGAAGATCCGCCGCGTGCTCGAGAAGCAGGTCGAGATCGCGGAAGTGCTGCTCGTCCTCGACGCGACCACCGGCCAGAACGGCCTCTCGCAGGCCGAGGCGTTCATCGAGAGCGCCGGCGTGACCGGGCTGGTGCTCACGAAGCTCGACGGCTCTGCCAAGGGCGGCTTCGTGCTCGCGGTGCAGGAGCGCACGGGCATCCCGATCAAGCTCGTCGGCCAGGGCGAGGGCATCGGCGACCTCACGGGATTCACCCCGCACGTGTTCGTGCAGGGCCTCGTCGGCTAGCGCGGCCGCAGGGTCGCCGGCATCGGGAACGGAAGCGGGTAGTAGACCTGGTCGGCGTTGATGTCGCCGAAGTCGTCCCGCTTCGCGATGATCCGCGCGGGGGAGACCTCGGCGAGGCGCACGCGCAGCCACTCGCCCGACTCGAGCTTCAGCTCGTAGATGTCGGCGAGGTAGCCGATCCCGATCTCCTCGAGCGCCTCCTCCGCGTCGAGCCAGTCCAGCACCCCGCTGCGCCGCCGGCCGAGCAGGTCGATGACGACGAAGCCGTCGCCCTCCGGCTGCATCCAGCCGAGAAGCTCGCGGTCGCCGGGGCGGCGGTGCTCGATCCAGTCGGGATGTGCAGACAGCGGGGTTGCCATGCCGCTACGGTATCGACATGACGACCCCGACTGCGACCGCCCAGCCCGCTCGCGGGGTCATCCCGCTCATCGCCGCGATCATCGCGGCGCTCCTCGTTCCGGTGAGCTTCATACTCGGCGTCTCGGCGGCCCTCACGGGCAGCGGCTCCGGGTCGGTGCTGTTCCAGGTGCTCTTCGTGGTGGGACTGCTGCTCGGCCTCGCGGCGATCGTCATCGCCATCGTGCGCCTGGCGAAGGGTGCGCCGAAGAGCCTTCCGATCGCGACCATCATCGTGGCGCTCCTGCCCTTCGCGGGGGTTCTCGCCCTCTACCTGGCCAACCTCGCGGCCTAGGCGGCCGGGCTCGTCCCGTTCGTCGCGGCGCCCCGGTGCACCTCGGCGTACTCGAGGTAGCGGGCGGCATTCTCCCGGATGCCCGCGCGCTCCTCGTCCGTGAGCTCGCGCCGCACCTTCGCGGGCACCCCGGCGACCAGTGACCCCGGCGGCACCACCGTGCCCTCGAGCACTACCGCTCCCGCCGCCACGAGGGAGCCCGCGCCGATCACCGCGAGGTTGAGCACCGTGGCGCCCATGCCGATCAGCACGCCGTCCTCGACGGTGCAGCCGTGCAGCACCGCGGCGTGGCCGACGCTCACGTTCGCGCCGATGGTCGTCGGTCTGCCGGCGTCGCAGTGCACGACGACGTTGTCCTGGAGGTTCGAGCCCTCGCCGACCGAGATCGCGTCGACGTCCGCGCGCAGTACCGCGCCGTAGAACACGCTGGCGCGCTCGCCGAGGGTGACCGAGCCGACGAGCGTCGCGTTCGGAGCAACCCACGCGGAGGCGGGAACGGACGGGGTGCTGCCCGCGATCGGGACGATGAGTGCCATGCGCTCCACGGTAAGCGACCTCGTCGCGTTCTGACCGTTTCTGTCGGATTCGGCCCGGCCCGTTCGTTGAGTGAGTGAAGGCCGCCCAGCGGGGGCGCCGACGACAGGAGACCGGCAATGAGACTCACCACCATCACCCAGCTCACCCTTGACGGAGTGACCCAGGCCAACGGCGGCGCCAGTGAGGAGGACCGCAGGGGCGGCTTCGACCGTGGCGGCTGGGCGCTCGGCGCGGGCGACGACTCGACTCGCGAGCACATCGCCGCGACCTACCAGCGCGCCGACGCCTTCCTGTTCGGCCGCCGCACCTACGACCTGTTCTTCGAGTCCTGGGGAACTCTGGAGGAGCTCCGGGAGCACCCCGTGGCGGCGGCGCTGAACTCGAAGCCGAAGCACGTTGCATCCCGGACGCTCGTCGCCCCGGCCTGGGCGGGCACGACAGTCCTCGGCGCCGACCTCCTGGCGGCAGTGACGGCCCTCAAGGCGAGCGGCGACGGCGAGCTGCAGGTGCACGGCAGCAGCCGCCTCATTCAGTGGCTTCTGGAGCACGGGCTCGTCGACCAGATGGAGCTCATGGTCGTACCCGTCGTGCTGGGCCAGGGCCGGCGGCTGTTCGCCGACAACGGCCCGCGCATCGCGATGAGCCTCGTTGACTCGAGGACCGATTCCCAAGGGGTGACGATTCAGACATTCCGGACCGCCGACCGCGGTTAAACTGAGTGCACCATGGCACTCTTCGGAAACCTCACGGATCGTCTCGCCGATACGTTCAAGAACCTGCGCGGCAAGGGCAAGCTCAGCCCCGCTGACGTGGACGGCACCGTTCGCGAGATCCGCCGGGCGCTGCTCGACGCGGACGTCGCCCTCGAAGTGGTCAAGGAGTTCACGGGCCGCGTTCGCGAGCGGGCCCTCGGCGACGAGGTGTCCAAGGCGCTCAACCCCGCGCAGCAGGTGGTCCAGATCGTCAACGACGAGCTCATCACCATCCTCGGCGGGGAGGCCCGCCGCATCCAGTTCGCCAAGAACCCGCCGACCGTCATCATGCTCGCCGGCCTCCAGGGCGCCGGTAAGACGACGCTCGCGGGCAAGCTCGCGAAGTGGCTCAAGGCCGAGGGCCACACGCCGATGCTCGTCGCGGCCGACCTCCAGCGGCCCAACGCCGTCACCCAGCTGCAGGTGGTGGGGGAGCAGGCCGGAGTGGCAGTCTTCGCCCCCGAGCCCGGCAACGGCAAGGGCGACCCGGTGCGCGTCGCGAAGGACGCGGTGAAGGAGGCCACGCGCAAGCAGTTCGACGTGGTCATCGTCGACACCGCCGGTCGCCTCGGCGTTGACGCCGAGCTCATGAAGCAGGCGGCGAACATCCGCAAGGCCGTCGACCCCGACGAGGTGCTGTTCGTCATCGACGCCATGATCGGCCAGGACGCCGTGACGACGGCCCGCGCCTTCCAGGAGGGCGTGGACTTCACCGGCGTGGTGCTCTCGAAGCTCGACGGCGACGCCCGCGGTGGCGCGGCCCTCTCGGTGGCCTCCGTCACCGGCCGCCCGATCATGTTCGCCTCCACGGGCGAGGGCCTCGACGACTTCGAGCCGTTCCACCCCGACCGCATGGCGAGCCGCATCCTCGACCTCGGCGACATCCTGACCCTCATCGAGCAGGCCCAGAAGAACTTCGACGAGGAGGAGTCGCGCAAGGTCGCCGAGAAGTTCGCGACCGACACCTTCACCCTCGAGGACTTCCTCGCGCAGATGCAGCAGCTCAAGAACATGGGCTCGATCAAGAACATGCTCGGGATGCTCCCCGGCGCGAAGGGCATGCGCCAGCAGCTCGACAACTTCGACGAGTCGGAGATCACCCGCACCGAGGCGATCATCCAGTCGATGACCATCCAGGAGCGCCGGGTGCCGAAGGTGCTCAACGGCTCGCGCCGGGTGCGCATCGCCAAGGGCTCCGGCACGACGGTCACCGAGGTCAATGCGCTCGTCAACCGCTTCGAGCAGGCGGCGAAGATGATGAAGACCGTCGCGCGCGGCGGCACCCCGCAGATCCCCGGGATGGGGCCGATCCCCGGCCAGAAGTTCGGCGCCGCGAAGGTGCAGCCGAAGAAGAAGGGCTCGAAGTCGGGCAACCCCGCCAAGCGCGCCGCGGAGAACGCGGCGCTCGCGGCCGGGGAGTCCCTCAAGCCCGCCGCCGCTGCCGGCTCGGGGTTCGGCCTGGGCTCCAAGCCCGGCGGACCCTCCGAGGAAGAGCTCGCGTCGCTGCAGAAGTTCCTCGGGCGGTAGTTCCCTCGCGAGCGGGGTAGCGTGAAGTTATGACATCACGACCCGTCCGCCTGGGTGTCCAGGTCCAGCCCCAGCACGCCGACTATCCGAAGATCCGCGACACGGTTCGCGAGCTCGAGCAGCTCGGCGTCGACATCCTCTTCAACTGGGACCACTTCTTTCCGCTCAGCGGCGAGCCCGACGGCCTGCACTTCGAGGCCTGGACCGAGCTCGCCTCGTGGGCCGAGCTCACCAGCCGCGTCGAGTTCGGCACGCTCGTCAACTGCAACAGCTACCGCAACCCCGACCTGCAGGCCGACATGGCCCGCACCCTCGACCACATCAGCGGTGGGCGCTTCATCTTCGGCACGGGCTCGGGATGGTTCGAGCGCGACTACGACGAGTACGGCTACGAGTTCGGCACGGCGGGCCAGCGGCTGGATGCCCTCGCCGCAGCCATGCCCCGCATCGAGGCGCGCTGGGCGAAGCTGAACCCTCCGCCCACGCGGAAGATCCCCGTGCTCATCGGCGGCGGCGGGGAGAAGAAGACCCTCCGCATCGTCGCGCAGCACGCGGACATCTGGCACAGCTTCACCGCGCCCGACGACCTGCAGCGCAAGCTCGACATCCTCGCCGAGCACGGCGCCGCGGTGGGCCGCGACGTCAGCCAGATCGAGATCTCGAACGAGCTCCGCAACCGCGACGAGGCGTATGCCGACCAGCTTCGCGAGCTCGGCGTGACCCTGTTCACCCTCGGCATCACCGGTCCCGAGTACGACCTCGCGCCGGTGAAGCGCTGGCTCGCGTGGCGGGACGCGCAGAACTAGCCATACTTTCGGCGGCTTTCGGCCATCGTGCCCGGCATCGGGCCCGATGGTCGGACGCCGTCGCTAGCGTGGGCACGTGACCCAGAACCGAACTGCCCCCAGCGCTCTCGCGCCCACCCCGCTCGTCTTCATCGCCATCGGGGTCACGATCGTCGCGTGGGCGAGCGCCTTCATCGTGATCCGGGGCACCGGCCAGTACTTCACGGGCGGCGCGCTCGCGCTCGGCCGCCTCGTCGTCGGCACCGCCCTGCTGGGCATCGTCGTGCTCCTCGGCCGCAAGTGGGTTGCGCCGAACCGCCGGGAGTGGCTGCAGATCATCGGCTTCGGCGCGCTGTGGTTCGGCGCCTACAACGTGGCGCTCAACACCGCGGAGCAGACGCTCGATGCGGGCACCACGGCGATGATCGTGAACATCGGCCCCATCCTCATCGCCCTGGGCGCCGGCGTGTTCCTGCGCGAGGGCATCCCGAAGTGGCTCGCGATCGGCGCGGGCGTCGCGTTCCTGGGCGTCGTCCTCATCGGCTTCGGCACGGGCACCACGGGCTTCGGCAACGGCGTCGGTGTCGTACTCGCACTTGTCGCCGCCGTGACCTACGCGGCCGGCGTGCTGCTGCAGAAGCCCGCGCTCAAGCGGCTGCCCAACGCGCAGGTCACCTGGCTCGGCTGTGCCATCGGCATGGTGGTGTGCCTCCCGTTCGCCGGCGAGTTGGCGACAGGGCTGCGGGATGCACCGGCGCAGGGCATCCTGGGCATGCTCTATCTGGGTGCCGTCCCGACCGCGCTCGCGTTCAGCACCTGGGCCTACGCGCTCTCGCGCATGCCCGCCGGACAGCTCGGGGTCTCCACCTACATCGTGCCGCCGCTGGCGATCATCATGGGCGTTCTCGTGTTCCAGGAGGTGCCCGCGGTACTGGCCGTCGTGGGCGGCGCGGTGTGCCTCGTGGGCGTCGCGCTCTCCCGCCGGCGCCCCCGGATTGCCCAGCCCGCCGAAACCGATTCTCTGTCTGCCTAGAAACATGGCAGAATAGCCAGTCGAGTCCGTTCGCGCCGACCCTCTAATCTGCCGCGACGGAATCCACCAGAGCTTTTGTGCCGAGTGTGCCCCCACGCTCACGGCTAGCGGTTCGCCACCAAAACATTGAATTCAGGAGAATTGTGGCTGTCAAGATTCGTCTCAAGCGCATGGGCAAGATCCGTGCACCCTTCTACCGCATCGTCGTTGCTGACGCTCGCGCCAAGCGCGACGGCCGCTCGATCGAGGAGATCGGCAAGTACCACCCGACGGAGGAGCCCTCGTTCATCGAGATCAACTCCGAGCGCGCGCAGTACTGGCTCGGCGTCGGCGCCCAGCCGAGCCCGCAGGTCGAGGCCCTCCTCAAGCTCACGGGCGACTGGGGCATCTTCAAGGGCGACAAGAACGCCAAGAGCACGGTGAAGACCAAGGAAGCCAAGGTCGAGTTCCAGGCTGACGAGAAGAAGAAGCCGGTCCTCAAGCCCAAGACGGAGAAGCCCGTCGCGAAGGTCGACGAGGCTCCGGCCGAGGCGCCCGTTGACGAGGCGCCCGTCGCCGAGGACGTCGTCTCGGACGGCGCTGCCGCCGAAGCCCCCGACGCCGAGGCTGCCGCTGAGGCGCCGGTCGGCGACGACGCAGCTGCTGACGACGCCGCTGCCGACACCGACAAGGCCTAGTCTTGCTCGCTCCTGCACTCGAGCACCTGGTCAAGGGGATCGTCGATCACCCTGACCAGGTTCAGGTCGTGGCAAAGAACTCCCAGCGCGGCGATGTCCTCGAGGTGCGCGTGCACCCCGAGGACCTCGGCCGCGTGATCGGTCGCGCGGGTCGCACCGCGAAGGCGCTCCGCACTCTGGTCTCGGCCCTCGCCGACGGCCGCAAGGTGCGCGTCGACGTGGTCGACACCGACTACTAGACCTTGGCCGGGCCAAAGGCTCCTCAGCCCGCCCACACGCAGCTGCGCGTGGGACGGCTGACCAAGGCGCACGGACTCAAGGGCGCGATCAAGGTCGAGCTCTATACCGACGCACCCGAGAAGCGGTTCATCCCGGGCGCGACGTTCTCGCTGCAGGTTCCGACGAGCTCGGAGTGGCACGGCAAGAAGCTCGAGCTCCTCGAGCTGAAGTTCTACAACGCCCAGCCGGTCGCGTTCTTCAAGGACGTCAACGACCGGACCGCGGCGGAGACCCTCATCAAGGCGATCCTCTGGATCGACCAGGACTTCGACCAGGAGTCCGATGAGGAGGACGCCTGGTTCGACCACCAGCTCGTCGGCCTGCGCGTGCTCCGCGACGGCGCCGAGGTCGGCACCGTCTCGCAGATCGACCACTTCCCGGCGCAGGACCTGCTGACGGTCGCGACGAGCACGGGCGACGTTCTGGTTCCGTTCGTGAAGGCGATCGTGGCATCCGTCGACATCTCGGCCGGCACGATGACGGTCACCCCGCCGCTGGGCCTCTTCGAAGAGGTCGCGGAGGACGACGAGCCCGCCGCCGCTGCCCCCGCCGCGCCTGCTCCTCCCGCCCCCGCCCCTCCCGCTGCGGAGGACGGCACGCCGTAGTCGTGCCGCACGGCGCGGGTTTTCCGGCGCGCCGTCCTCCCGAACGGACGGCGTTCAGCGCGCCAGCCCCGCCCGGCGGTGCGCCGCGCTCCATCGGTGCTCACCGCGCGCGACAAGTCCCCGCACGGCCAGCTCGACGAGCTCCCACTCGTGGACGACATGTGGGTACCCGACGCGGATGACGACGTAGCCCAAGCGCACGAGCGCGAGGTCCCGCGACCGGTCCCTGATGAAGGCGTCCGCTCCTTCGTGCCATTCCTTCCCGTCGGCTTCGACGACGATCCGGTCTCCGATCACCATGTCCACGTTCCCGACGCCGGGAATGCGCACCTGGGTTCGCACGGGCAGTCCCATGGGCACGAAGCGAACACGGCAGAAGGTCTCGAGCCCTGACTCGCTGCGAGAATCTGCCTCGTCAGGCACAGTCTGGAACCGCGGCGGAAGGGTGCGCACCAGCCTCGACAGTGCAGCTTTCGACAGCGTCCCGGTGTTGAGTGCCGAGTCGATCACGGCCAGCGCGTCCTCCCGCTCGCAGCAGAGCAGCATCTGCCGCACGAGGTCGACCACCGGCTCAACGACGAACGGATGCCGCGCCCACGAGTCCGACTGCCAGTGCCGAACGGCGTCCGGCGGATGCTCGCCCGCGCGGCCGGCGTGCCGCGGGACCGCAACGTGCAGCCGTTCGTCCTCCCTGGGCGTCCAGAGCCGGTGGAGCCGCGCGGCGGAGATGCAGGCCACCCGGCCGCCCATCTCCACGGCGCGAATGACCTCGCCCGGTGCATCCGGCAGCGCCACCCAGCCCTTTCTCAGCCGGACCAGGGTGCCGCGGCGCAGAGCCGAGCTGATGTCGCCGGGGGTGGCGCCGGCTGAGGTGAGTGCTGCGGTGCGCGCGGCGCCACCCAGGCGGCGCGCGGTGAGTAGTGGATCTGTCATGGGCAGAATGGTCCCTGCGGGATGTGCCGGCCGTGGGCGTTGAGCCCCACTCTGTGCGGTAGTTCCCTGAGCTCTCGTTGCGGAGGATGACACGCCGGCCCTGCCGGGGACGGCCGCAGTCCGGCGGCGCGCCGTCCTCCGCCGCACGCGACGGGGGCGTGCGCGGGCGGGGCGTGCGGGCGGCGGGGCGTGCGCGGGGCGGCGCGTGCGCGGGGCGGGGCACTCGCCCGTACGCTGGTCAGGTGCGCATCGACATCGTCACGATCTTCCCTGAGTTCTTCGGCGTGCTCGATGTCTCCCTGCTCGGCAAGGCACGGCAGGCGGGCATCATCGACGTCGCAGTGCACGACCTGCGCGACTTCACCCGTGACCGGCACCGCACCGTGGATGACACCCCCTACGGCGGCGGTGCGGGCATGGTCATGCGCCCGGAGCCGTGGGGCGAGGCGCTCGACTCCGTCGTCACGCCCGAGTCGGTAGTCGTGTTCCCGTCACCGGCGGGGGAGCGGTTCACCCAGGCGACCGCGCGGGAGCTCGCGCTCGAGCCGCACCTCGTCTTCGGCTGCGGCCGCTACGAGGGCATCGACCAGCGGGTCATCGACCACGCGGCATCCGTCGCCCGGGTCCGCGAGATCAGCCTGGGAGACTACGTGCTCAACGGGGGAGAGGTCGCCGTGATGGCGATGATCGAGGCCGTCGGACGCCTCGTGCCCGGGGTTATCGGCAACGCCGCGAGCCTCGACGAGGAGAGTCACGAGGGCGGGCTTCTCGAGTACCCGAGCTACACCAAGCCCGCCGAGTGGCGCGGGCTCGAGGTGCCGCCGGTGCTGCTCAGCGGCAACCACGGCGCGATCGCCGCGTGGCGCCGCGAGCAGCAGCTCGAGCGCACGCGCCTGCGCCGCCCCGACCTGCTGTCCTAGGCGGGCCGAGGAGGCCGCCCGCGGTCGTGTCGAAGCCCCTGCTCAACTACCCTTGCGCGCGCTCAGAACGAGCGGGCCGTCTTCCGTCACCGCGACGGTGTGCTCAAAATGAGCCGCGCGCGAGCCGTCGGCGCTGCGGAGCGTCCAGCCGTCCTTGTCCGTGTAGATGCGGTCGGTGCCGATCATGAACCACGGCTCGATCGCGAAGACCAGGCCGGCGCGCAGCGGGAGTCCGCGCCCGGGACGGCCGTCGTTGGGGATGTGCGGGTCGCCGTGCATGGTGCGGCCCACGCCGTGGCCGCCGAAGTCGGTGTTGACGCTGTATCCAGCTGCGTGGGCGACCTCGCCGATCGCCGCCGAGATGTCGCCGATGCGGTTGCCCACGACCGCGGCGGCAATACCGGCATCGAGCGCGCGGGAGGTCGTGTCGATGAGCAGCAGGTCTTCCTCCCGTGGAGTGCCGACCACGAAGCTGATGGCGGAGTCCGCGACCCAGCCGTCCACGGAGGCCGCGAAGTCGAGGGTGAGCAGGTCGCCGTCGCGCAGGCGGTAGTCGTGCGGGAGGCCGTGCAGTGCTGCGTCGTTCACCGACGTGCAGATCACTTTGCCGAACGGGGAGGCGCCGAACGACGGGTGGTAGTCGATGTAGCAGCTCTCGGCGCCCGCCTTGCGGATCATGTCGTGCGCGAGGCGGTCGATCTCGAGCAGGTTCGTGCCGACGGCGGATGCCGCGGCGGTCGCCTCGAGCACGCCCGCGACGAACGTGCCGGCGGCGTGCATCCGGTCGATCTCGGCGGGGGTGCGCAGCTCGATCATGAGGCGAGGGCCTCGTGCTTGCCCATGTACTCGAACACGATGGTGCGCAGTTTCTCGATGAAGCGCTCGTCGCCCTGGCGCTCGTAGAGGAAGGCGCGGTGCAGGAGGGCATCCGCGATCTCGACGATGATCTCGAGGTCGAGAGAGAGCTCGGCGGAGGGCACGAGCCCGTACTTGCGGGTGAACAGGTCCATGAACTGCTTCGAGAGCACGGAGTTGTTCGACTGGTCGGGCTGGATGAAGCGCTTGTCGATGACGTCGCCGAAGCCGAGAGCGCGGAAGCCCGGCTCGGTGCGCAGCAGGTGGACGTAGCCGTCGATGGCGGCGTTCATCGCGTCCATCCAGCCCTCTGGCTGCTCCGACAGAGCCCCGAAGATGTCGTTCGTGAACCTCTCCATGTTGCGGGAGGCGAGTGCGCGCAGAAGCGACTGGATGTTGGGGAAGTAGCGGTAGACCACGCCCACCGAGGAGCCTGAGCGCGTGGCAACGTCGCTCGTGGTGAGGCCGTCGATGCCGTTCTGGTCGATCAGGTCCGCCGCTGCGTCGAGAAGGCTCGTGATGCGCTCCGCGGAGCGCTGCTGCACCGGCTCGGTGCGGACGGTTGCCGGCACGAAGTCGGTTGTGTCGTTCATGGTGTACTGCTCAACTTTCAATGGTGGGCGCACCCAGAAGATAGCTCGGCGCACCTCTGAGCCTGCTGAGTGGCAACCCGTGGTGGTTCTGTGCGAGAATTGCCGTTCGTGCCTGCTTGACGGCTCTGCCACAGGGGAACCGGTTCAGTACTCGGGCGCGACACTCCATTCTTTCATCATTGAATACGCGTTCGACCTGTGGCGGGCGCAGAGAGCGAAAACTCATGCACATCCTCGACAGCGTCGATGCAGCATCCCTCAAGGACAACATCCCCGACTTCCGCGCCGGCGACAACGTCAAGGTGCACGTGAACATCGTCGAAGGCACGCGCTCGCGTATCCAGGTGTTCCAGGGCGTCGTCATCGGCCGCTCCGGCGAGGGCGTCCGCGAGACCTTCACGGTGCGCAAGGTGAGCTTCCAGGTCGGCGTCGAGCGCACGTTCCCCGTGCACTCCCCGATCATCGACCACATCGAGCTCGTCACCCGCGGTGACGTGCGCCGCGCGAAGCTCTACTACCTGCGCAACCTGCGCGGTAAGAAGGCCAAGATCAAGGAGAAGCGCGACTTCTCCTAGTTCGGTTTCGCGGCCTCCGCGTTTCGACTTTCCTGAGCTCCCAGCCCGCTTATGCTTGCTGGGAGCTCAGGGGTTTAAGTGACATATCGCACGGAGTACGACGCGGACGCAGGCAACAAGCCCGTCCGTGCACCGAAGTCGAAGCAGAAGCGCGGCTGGAAGATCTTCCTCCGCGATATCGTGCTGATCTTCCTCGCGGCACTGCTGATCTCGTTCCTCATCAAGACGTTCCTGATCAGGTCGTTCTACATTCCCTCGTCGTCGATGGAGGAGACGCTCCACATCGACGACCGCATCATCGTGAACCAGCTCGAGCCGAAGCTCATGCCGATCGAGCACGGCGATGTCGTCGTCTTCCGCGACCCCGGGGGCTGGCTCACGCCGCAGGTCGACCAGCCCGTGAACTGGTTCGTCGGAGCCGTGGATGCCGTGCTCGCGTTCGTCGGGCTCAGCGCGCCCGACAGCAACGACCACCTCATCAAGCGGGTCATCGGCCTGCCCGGTGACACAGTTGTGTGCTGCAACGACTTCGGCCAGCTCACCGTCAACGGCGTCCCGCTCGAGGAGCCGTACATCAACCTCCCACCGGACATCACGAAGGCCACCCGTGACGACTTCGAGGTCACGGTGCCCGCGGGCAAGCTCTGGGTGATGGGCGACAACCGCTACAACTCGGCGGATTCCGCGTACCACCGGGACGACCCCACCGGCGGCTTCGTCCCGATCGACAACGTGGTGGGCCGCGCGCTCCTGATCAGCTGGCCCATCGACCGCTGGACGTGGCTCGACAACTACCCTGTGACGTTCCACGACGTGGACGCCGCCGAGAGCAAATGACCGTCGCGGATCCGACCCTGCGCCTTGAGCGGTCCATGCACCGCGAGGGCATCCAGTTCGTGATCGGGTGCGACGAGGTCGGCCGTGGTGCAATCGCCGGCCCGGTGGCCGTCGGGCTCTCCGTCGTCGGCGTCGGCATCGGGAGGCATCCCGCAGGCCTGCGCGACTCGAAGATGCTCAGCGAGAAGCGCCGCGAGGAGCTGGCGCCGCTCGCGCGGAAGTGGTCGCACTTCTCCGCCGTGGGCCTCGCATCGGCGCTCGAGGTGGACGCCATCGGGATCATTGCCTCGCTCGCCCTCGCGGGACGGCGCGCTCTCACCGAGCTGCACGAGGCGGGGCTCGCGATCCACGACAGCGTCATCCTGCTGGACGGCTCCCACGACTGGCTCACCCCCGGCCTCGCGAAGCCCCCGCGCGTGCGCACCCGCGTCAAGGCGGACCGCGACTGCGCGTCGGTGGCCGCGGCATCCGTCATCGCCAAGGTCCACCGCGACCGGTTGATGATCGACGCGGATGCCGCGTTCCCCGGGTACGGCTGGAGTGGCAACAAGGGCTACGGCTCGACCGAGCACTACGCCGCGATCGACAGCCTGGGGCCGTCGGAGCTGCACAGGCAGACCTGGCTTCATGAACGTCCGGTGCTTCAGGCTTAGACTGGCCTGAGCATGGATGAAGACGAGTTCGAAGACTACGACCGGGAGGTCGAGCTTGCGCTGTACCGGGAGTACCGGGACGTCGTGAGCCAGTTCCGCTACGTGGTCGAGACTGAGCGCCGGTTCTACCTGGCGAACGAGGTCGACCTGGTCCGCCAGGACACGGAGCACGACTTCTACTTCGAGCTGACGATGAACGATGTCTGGGTGTGGGATGTCTACCGCTCCGACCGCTTCGTCAAGTCGGTGCGCGTGCTGACGTTCAAGGACGTCAATGTGGAGGAGCTGTCAGCCAAAGAGCTGGAGCTGCCCAAGGAGCTCGCGCTCGACGAGTAGCGGGAGTTCTCGAGGCGGTCGATCTCGCGGTGGGAGAGCCTCGCGGGTGCCTCGCCCGGCACCCTGCGTCGTTCACAGTTTGTAGGACATTCCGAGGCCGACTTCCGAACCCGCGTCGTCACGGCCCTCGGCCTGTCCGCCGATCGGGCGGATCTCTCTGCCTCCTCACAGAGGAACGGCTCGGCGTGCGCCCGCACGAGACGACATCGCGGTCGATCGCCGCCATCCGGGGCATCATCGCGGCTCCTCCCCACTGACAGACCGCCGGCTCTCCACCACGGATGGGGTCCGGGTGCGCGCCGCGACCGCGCCACCGCCCGACGCTTGACCCATGGCAGCAAAAGACGCTCTCGGGCGCAGGGGCGAGGCGATCGCGGCGCGGCACCTCGTGCGCTCGGGCCACACGATCGTCGAGCGCAACTGGCGCTGTGTCCACGGCGAGATCGACATCGTCGCCCGTGACGGCGACGAGCTGGTGTTCGTGGAGGTCAAGACGCGGTCGAGCGTCGACTACGGGCATCCGCTCGAGGCGATCACACCGCGCAAGCTCGCCCGGCTGAAGCGGCTGGCGGGGGCGTGGTGCCTCGCCCACCCGGAGGAGCACGGGCGCATCCGGATCGATGCCGTCGCGGTCATCGCCCCACGCGTCGGCGAGATCGCGGTCGAGCACCTCGAGCGGGTGCTCTGATGGGCATCGGGCGCACGTGGTCGGTTTCCTTGCTGGGCCTGCGCGGGGCTGTGGTCGAGATCGAGGCCGATCTCTCGAACGGTCTGCCCGCGTTCGTGCTGATCGGCCTGCCCGATGCAGCTCTGGGCGAGGCGAAGGACCGCGTCCGTTCCGCGGCCACCAACTCCGGCTGCGGCCTTCCCGCGCGCAAGATCACGGTCAACCTGTCGCCGGCCGCCCTGCCCAAGCAGGGCTCGGGATTCGACCTCGCTATCGCCCTCGCGGCGCTCGCCGCCGCCGGGACGGTCGACACGGACTCGATCGGGCGCGTCCTCCACCTCGGTGAGCTCGGGCTCGACGGGCGGCTGCGACCGATCGACGGCATCCTGCCGGCCGTTCTAGCCGCCTCGCGCGCGGGCTTCGAGACCGTCATGGTCCCGGTCGGGAACGCGGACGAGGCTGCCCTGGTGCCGGGCGTGCGGATCATCTCCGTCGCCTCACTCCGCGACGCGGTGATCTGGCACGGCGGCCAGTTCGAACCGGAGGCTGTCGAGCCGATCCTCCGGACGGCGCCTTCGCCTGACGACGACCACGAGCCCGACCTCGCCGACATCGTCGGCAGCGACGACGCGGTCGAGGCCATGCTCGTCGCTGCTGCGGGCGGTCACCACGTGTTCCTGCTCGGGCCGCCCGGCGCGGGCAAGACGATGCTCGCCGCCCGACTGCCGGGCCTGCTCCCCGACCTCGACGCGGACGCCGCTCTTGAGGTCAGCTCGTTGAGATCCTTGGCCGGGATGCCCGTGGGCGCATCCCTCTCCTCGCGGCCGCCGTTCGAGGCGCCGCACCACACGGCAACCGCCGCCTCACTCGTCGGCGGCGGCAGCGGCCAGATCCGGCCGGGGGCCGCCGCGCGCGCCTCTCACGGGGTGCTGTTCCTCGACGAGGCGCCGGAGTTCCCCAGCTCAGTGCTCGACGCACTCCGCCAGCCCCTCGAGTCGGGCGTGATCACCATCCATCGGGCGAACGCCGTTGCGCACTTCCCGGGCCGGTTCCAACTCGTCATGGCCGCGAACCCGTGCCCGTGCGGCCAGTATGGCGCGCGCGACTCGGAGTGCACCTGTCCGCCCCACTCGCGGCGGCGCTACATCGGCCGCCTCTCCGGTCCGCTGCTCGACCGCATCGACATCCAGTTCAGGGTGCAGCGGATCACGGCCGCCCAATTGCGGATGTCCGGTGAGTCGGCGCGGATGACGAGTGCCGATGCCCGGGCACGGGTGGCGGCCGCACGGTCCGCTGCGGGGGAGAGATTGGCGGGCACTCCCTGGGCGGTCAACTCGCAGGTTCCCGGGACATGGCTGCGCGGCCCCGGTGTGCGCCTCGGCGCCTCGGTGACGGCATCCCTCGACCGCGCTCTCGAACGTGGCGGCATCACGATGCGCGGCTACGACAGAGTGCTGCGGGTCGCCTGGACCATTGCCGATCTGGCGGGGGCGGCGCGACCGGACGCGGACCACGTAGGGCAGGCGCTGTACCTGAGGAGGGCTATCTCATCATGACCATGTTCGGCTTCACGGAGGCGGAGGTGGCGCAGCTCGTGCGCGCCGTGTCGCCGGGCGGGCTCGGCCGCGAGCAGATCGAGACCCGGTTCGCCCACGCGGTCTGGTCGGGGCTGGTCGAGCCGGGCGATGGGGTTGCGGGCCTGCTCGTGGCGCAGCTGGGCGCTGCCCGAGCGCTCGCTGCGGTGATGGAACGGCGACCAGCGAGCGAACTTGAGGGGCCGGAGCTGAAGGCGGCCGACGTGCAACTGGGGCTGGATCGCTGGATGCCGCGGCTCCAGCCGCCCATGATGCTGCAGTGGTTCCGGCAGGCGGCGAGGTACGGAGTGCGACTCCGGGTTCCGGGGGACCCCGCGTGGCCGGCCGGGTTCGCGGGGCTGCACCGGCACGCGCCGCTCGCGCTGTGGACGCGCGGCCGCGAGGAGGCGTTTGCGGCCCTCTCGCGGTCCATCGCACTCGTGGGCGCTCGTGCCGCGACGGGCTACGGCGAGCACGTGACGATGGAGGCGTCCGCGGCGCTGGCTGACCGCGGTTTCGCCATAGTCTCGGGTGCCGCCTACGGCATCGACGGCATGGCCCACCGGGCTGCTCTCGCTAGCCATGGAAACACGATCGCCTTCCTGGCGGGCGGCGTTGACCGCTTTTACCCGAGCGGGCACGACGCACTCCTCACCCGGATCGTGGAGCACGGCCTCGTCGCCTCGGAGCTTCCCTGCGGCTCGGCGCCGACCAGGTGGAGGTTCCTGCAACGAAACCGCCTGATCGCGGCGTCGAGCCTCGCCACCGTGGTCGTCGAGGCCGGCTGGCGCTCCGGCGCGCTCAACACGGCGCATCACGCGGCGGATGCGGGCATACCGGTGGGAGCGGTGCCCGGTCCGGTCACGAGCGCCGCCTCTGCGGGCTGCCACCGGCTGGTGCGGGAGGGGGATGCCGTTCTCGTGACGACGGCCGCCGAGATGGCGGAGCTGGCGGGGGAGCCCGAGGCAGAGGAGACGCGCTCCACTCCGCGCCGCAGCACCCGGCTGCTCGACGCGATGAGCACGCGCGCTCCGAGGACCCCGGACGACCTTGCCGCTCGGTCCGGCCTCTCGGTAGCGGAGACGAAGTCCGAGCTCGGGCGCCTCGCGCTCGACGGCCTCGTGCGGGAAGTGGACCGGGGCTGGACGAAACGGGGTGCTCGATGAGTCACCCCGTTCCGCCCGGGTCCGCTCAGTGCGGCCGGTCCCCTTCGGCCTCGACCCGTTCACGGATGAACAGAGGTCCGCCCGTGAAGGCGTTCAGGAACAGCAGGACGATCAGGGTCGCCACTCCGGCCCCGAGCAGACCGGCACCCCAGCCGCCGACGAAGACGGCGACGGTCGGGTACACCCCGTTGGCATCGGGTGCCGACTCGGTGACGTAGACATTCTGGAGTGCGGTGAGGACGGTACCGACCGCGAGCAACACGAGGTCAACGATCCACAGGGCGATGTAGGAGCGCCGCGAGTGCGGTCCCGCCGTCAGGGGAGCGACGTCGTCATCCGGAATCGCGCTACTGGCCACAGGCGAACCCGACGACAGGGCTGAACGCGGTCAGGCTGCCCGAGGTGCCCTCGAGGGAGGTGATCGTGCGACCGCCCGCCTTCACGATCTTCCACTTCTGGATCTGGTACGTGGTGCGGGTTCCGACCGCCCAGGCCTTGTAGGAGGCCCCGGCGGGAAGAGGCGGAGACGTGCACGACACGGTGCCGGACGCCGACTGGGTGGCGCTGATCTTGATGCCGGCGCTGACGGCCGCCCTGCTCAGCCCGAAGGAGAGGTCGACGGTCGTGTCCACGCTGTAGGAGTTCGAGATGGAGCACTTCGTTCCGGCTCCGCCGCTGGTCACCTTGCAGATGCCGAGCTGGCGGGCCTTGTTGGTGAAGTTCGAGGTCTTGGAGACGTTGACGTACTTGTACTCGTAGCGCGTCTGGGTCACCGCGGGGTCGGCGACGATCGGGTAGCTCGCGCCCTCCGCCGCGTCTACGTGCTGCGTGAGTGTCGCGCCGTCGATCGTGTACGACGTGGGCACCGCGGTGCCGGAGGCATCCACGGCCCAGGGCGCGGCGATCGATGCCAGCTCGTCACCGTCGGCGCTGAGGACGCGCGCGCCGCCGTCGGGCTGCTGCTCGAGAGCGACGCCGCCGGACGCGTCGAGGACGTACGAGAAGGTGTGCGGGGCATCCGGCCCGTCGATCACGGAGAGGATCTGAACCGACCCGTCGTCCTTCGCGATGGGGAGGATGACGGTGCCGTCGTTGAGGTCGTGCACCACCGCCCCGTTCTCGGCAGCCGCCTCGGAGTTGCCCGTCGACGACTGCGGAAGGGAGATCGAGAGCGCCGGGCCCTCCTCGGTCGCGAGAGTGACCGGCTCGCCGGAGTCGATCGGGAGGGTCACGGTCGAGCCTCCCGCGTCGGCCACGACAGCGTCGGCCTGCTCGACCCCCGCGGCAGCGTCGTCGATGATCCCGCTCACGACGGGCGAGTCGAGGACACCGCCGGGGTCGTCTGTCGGCGCGCTGAGCACAGCGCCCGAGGCAACGAGAGCGAGTGCCGTAATGCCGGCCAGCACGTTCATTGTTGTTCCTTTCGCGGGCGACCATCGCCCTCACTGGAGTATGACCATACAAGTATGGTTCTGAGGGATTCGGATCTATCCACATGCCGTTCACCGCGGGCGAATAGTCTTGGTCCGTGATCCAACTCGGCCAGTACCCCGCCGCCTCCCACGTCATCGCCCACATCAGCGACACGCACCTGCTCGCAGGCGGGCGCCCCCTGTACGGCAAGGTCAACACGATCGAGCACCTCGGGCAGGCGCTGGCCCAGCTGGAGCGGTCGACCGCCAAGCCCCAGGCCATCGTGTTCACCGGCGATCTCGCAGACCTCGGCGAGCCTGACGCGTATGTGCGCCTCCGCGAGATCGTCGAGCCGGCCGCAGCGCGGATGAACGCCCAGGTCATCTGGGTGATGGGCAACCACGACGAGCGCCCCGACTACTCGCGCCTCCTGTTCGACGAGGAGTCGGACGCGCCGCAGGACCGCGTCTACGACATCGACGGCCTGCGCATCATCTCGTTCGACAGCACAGTTCCGGGCTACCACCACGGGGAGATCACGGACGACCAGCTCGACTGGCTCGCCGATGTGCTCTTGAGCCCGGCTCCTCACGGCACGATCCTGGCCCTCCACCACCCGCCGATCCCGACCCCGCTGCTGGAGGCGATGGGGATCCTCGAGCTGAACGACCAGCCCCGGCTGGCGGCGGTGCTCCGCGGAACCGATGTGCGCGGCATCCTCGCGGGCCACCTGCACTACTCCACGCACAGCACCTTCGCCGGCATCCCCGTCTCGGTCGCCTCGGCCACCTGCTACACGCTCGACCTGACCGCGGAGGACCGCCTGCTCTCGGGTGTGGACTTCGGCCAGTCCGTCAACGTGGTGCACGTCTACGAGGAGCAGCTGGTCCACTCGATCATCCCGGTCGGGGACGTCCCGGAGGTCACCGGCCAGCCCGCCGCGGCGTGGGCGCAGATCGAGGCCATGACCCCCGAGCGGCGCATCGAGGTGCTGTCGGCGAAGAACTCGTCGTTCAACGCGGCCGAGGTCGAGAGCTCGAACTGAGAAACGCCACCGCCCTGCGTCCCGGAGGGCAGTGGGTGGACGACGATTGTCCCGTGGACCTCCAGCGCACCGTCGACGACTTCGCGTCGTACCTCGCCGCTGATCGCGGGTTCAGCGAGCACACCGTGCGCTCCTACCGCTCGGACCTCGCCCAGCTCGTCGAGTTCGCGGCCGCCCGAGGTGCTTCCGACCCCGACGACCTCGATCTCGAACTGCTGCGCGACTGGCTCTGGCGGTCGTCCCAGGACGGCCTCGCGAAGTCGACCCTCGCGCGCCGGGCGGCGTCCGCCCGCAGCTTCAGTGCGTGGTTGGCGCGGACGAAGGCAACTCCGAGGGATGCCGCGGCTCGCCTGAAGGCGCCCAAATCCGACCACCACCTGCCCCGTGTGCTCTCCCGTGACTCGATGGAGGTGATTCTCGCCAAGGTTGCCGCGCGCGCGGACACCGGCGACCCCGTCGCGCTCCGCGACCTCGCGATCGTCGAGCTCCTCTACGCCTCGGCGCTGCGCGTGAGCGAGCTGACCGGGCTCGCGATCGGCGATGTCGACCTGGGCCGCCTCACGGTGCGGGTCCTCGGGAAGGGCGCCAAGGAGCGGGTAGTGCCGTTCGGCGTCCCGGCGCGCGAGGCTGTCGTCGCCTGGCTGGACCGGGGCCGGCCGGCGCTCGCGAAGGAGGGGGCCTCGGCATCCCCGCTCTTCGTCGGCGCTCGGGGCAGCCGGCTGACCAGCCGCGCGGTGTACGAGCTGGTGTCCGGCCTGCTCGCCGGCGTGCCGGGCTCGGGCCCGGCGGGGCCGCACACGTTCCGGCACACCGCGGCGACCCACCTCCTCGACGGGGGAGCAGACCTCCGCGCCGTCCAGGAGATGCTCGGCCACGCGTCGCTCGGCACCACTCAGCTGTACACCCACGTCTCCGCGGAGCGCCTCAAAGAGAGCTACCGTCTGGCCCACCCTCGCGCGTGAGCTGCGTGAGCTGCGCGGTCGGGTGCGTGAGCCGCGCGAGCTGCGCGAGCTGCCTGAGCTGACGCGTGCTGCGCGATCCGCGCAGTCCGGCGCCGGCCACGATAGCTGGTTTGTCGAATAACATGCTGTTACGCGCTTAACCGCGTGGCACCGCCCTTCGCAGGTGGAGGGGCGAGCGCTCGCCCACGGGTCTTCGAGGGTAGAGATGATCCGTGGCCCTCGACCGTGGGCGGGCGCTTGCACGCGCGGGCAGGAGCACGGCAGGCTCAAGACCGCCGATCCAGTTCAGCGGCGATACGTAGTTCCCGTGCACGCGCACGCCGAAGTGCAGGCACGCATCGGCGCAGTGACCCGCAACGACCACCCCCAGCACCTGCCCGCGCACCACGCGGTCGCCCGCCGCGAGCACTGACTCGACAGGCTCGTAGCTCGTGAGCACGCCGCCGGGATGCGCGATCGACAGCACGGGACGGTCCACCACCCTGCCGGAGTAGTGCACAACCCCGTCGGCGGGGGCGCGGACCGTGCCGCCGGGTGCGGCGAGGTCGACGCCGCGGTGGCCGGCGGAGTACGGAGTCTCCGGTGCGATGTACGGGCGCACGATGGCGTGGGGCGGGTCGACAGGCCACCCCCACGGCGGCGCGAGGGCGACGAGCAGTGCGAGGGCGAGGGCGTGGGGCATCCCGCCATGATTGTCGACAGGGCACAGGGCGACGGGATGCCGCGGCGAACCGGTGGGGAACTCCGCAGCTACGCCGTGGAGGGGGAGCAGTGCTATCATTTCCGAAGCACTCGGAGTAATCCGGGTGACTACGCGTGCCCTCTGCCGATCTAGGCGACGCACACAACCACCAGTCTCTCGAAAGAGTGCGGATGTGTGCCCGGGCACCAGGTTCGAGACCGACCGGCCTCGATATCAACTGAGTAGGCATGGCTGAGCCATGCCAGTTAAGGAGCACGGCCATGGCCGTCGTCACCATCCGCCAGCTGCTCGACAGCGGCGTTCACTTCGGACACCAGACCCGTCGGTGGAACCCGAAGATGAAGCGATTCATCCTGACCGAGCGCTCGGGCAGCCACATCATCGACCTGCAGCAGTCGCTCAAGCACATCGACGCGACCTACGACTACGTCAAGGAGACGGTTGCCCACGGCGGCACCATCCTCTTCGTCGGCACCAAGAAGCAGGCCCAGGGCTCGATCGCGGAGCAGGCGCAGCGCGTCGGCCAGCCGTACGTCAACCAGCGCTGGCTCGGCGGCCTCCTCACCAACTTCCAGACGGTCTCCAAGCGACTCGCGCGCATGAAGGAGCTCGAGGAGGTCGACTTCGACGACACCGCGAAGAGCGGCTACACGAAGAAGGAGCTCCTCATCCAGAAGCGCGAGCTGATCAAGCTCCAGAAGAGCCTGGGCGGTATCCGCAACCTCACGAAGACCCCGTCGGCCGTGTGGATCGTCGACACCAAGAAGGAGCACCTCGCGATCGACGAGGCGCACAAGCTGGGCATCCCGGTCATCGCGATCCTCGACACCAACTGCGACCCGGACGACGTCCAGTACCCGATCCCCGGGAACGACGACGCCATCCGCTCCGTCGGCCTGCTGACCCGCATCATCGCGGACGCTGCGGCCGAGGGCCTCATCCAGCGCCACCAGAAGCCCGAGGACGGCGCCGAGGTCGAGCCGCTGGCCGCGTGGGAGGCGGAGCTGCTCGCGGCCTCCGAGACCCCGCAGACCGAGGCCGAGAAGATCGAGGCCGTTGACGGCGCCGTGAGCGGTACTCCGGATGCCGCGGCTGTCGCCGAGGTCATCGCCGCCGAGGTCCCCGTCGAGGAGAACGACGCAGACGCCGTCGTCGCCGAGCACGAGGCCGCCGCCGACGAGACCATCGTCCCCGAGCACCACGTCGAGTCCGACGAGGCCGCCGAGGCGAAGCTCGAAGCCGAGGCCACCGACGCCGAGAAGAAGCCCGCAGCCAAGGCTGCCCCCAAGAAGCCCGCCGCGAAGTAACTCTCGCGCAACCAGTTAGGAACACTCAAAATGGCAGACGTCAGTCTCGCTGACATCAAGGCCCTGCGCGAGCGCCTCGGCACCGGCATGGTCGACACCAAGAACGCACTGGTCGAGGCAGAGGGCGACTTCGAGAAGGCCGTCGAGATCCTTCGCCTCAAGGGCGCGAAGGGCAACGCGAAGCGTGCCGACCGCTCCACGAGCGAGGGCCTCATCGCCGCCGTCGAGAGCGCTACCGCCACCACGATGATCGAGCTCGCCTGCGAGACCGACTTCGTCGCCAAGAGCGACAAGTTCGTCGCGCTCGGCAACACGGTGCTCGCCGCGCTCGCCGACTCGGGCGCTGAGACCCTGGATGCAGCCCTCGCGGTCGCCGTCGACGGCAAGACCGTCGCCGCGCTGATCGACGACGAGGCCGCGATCCTCGGCGAGAAGGTCGAGCTCCGCCGTATCGTCCGCATCGCTGGTGACAAGTTCTCCATCTACCTGCACCGCACCAACAAGGACCTGCCTCCGCAGGTCGGCGTTGTTCTCGCGTACGAGGGTGATGACGTCGAGACCGCTCGCAGCATCGCGCAGCACATCTCGTTCGCCGACCCGCAGTACCTCTCGAAGGAGGACGTCCCGGCATCCGAGGTCGAGAACGAGCGCCGCATCGTCGAGGAGATCAGCCGTGGCGAGGGCAAGCCCGAGGCCGCCCTCCCGAAGATCGTCGAGGGCCGCGTCGGCGCCTTCTTCAAGCAGGTCGCCCTGCTCGAGCAGGACTACGCCCGCGACAACAAGCTCACCATCAGCAAGGTCGTCGCCGACGCCAAGCTGAACGTGACCGGCTTCGCCCGCTTCAAGGTCGGCGCCTAAGCAGCACAGTACGAAGGGCCCGGGATGCCGCATCCCGGGCCCTTTTGCATGCCCGGACGCCGGTCACGGCCGCGCGTTCGGTGCTTGTGGTCTGGTGGTCTGGTGGTCTCGGGGTCTCGGGGTCTCGGGGCTGGTGGTCTCGGGGTCTCGGGGTCTCGGGGTCTCGTGGGGAGGACGGCGCGCCGCAGCACAGCTCGTAAGACCGCCGCGGACGGCGTGCCGTCCTCCGGAACGGAACGGGCGAGACGGGCGGGGCGGGGCGGGGCGGCGGGACGGGGCGGCGGGACGGGGCGGAACGGGGCGGCGGGACGGGACGGCGCGGGACGGGGCGGCGGGACGGGACGGCACGGGACGGGGCGGCGGGACGGGACGGGACGGGCGGGGCGGCGGAACGGGACGGGACGGGCGGGACGGGACGGCACGGGACGGGGCGGCGGGACGGGACGGCACGGGACGGGGCGGCGGGACGGCACGGAACGGGGCGGGGCGGGACGGGACGGACGGGACGGGACGGACGGGACGGGACGGACGGGACGCGACCGGGCGGAAAGGGCGCATGCGGCGGGACGGGACGCGACCGGGCGGCGGCACGCGACGGTACTGCCCCCCGCGCGTTCGGCGCCCGACCCGCGGCCCGGTAGCCTGTAACGAGTACGCGCGCGAGAGGGAGCACCCATGACGGAACGCAAGAGACGGGTTCTCCTGAAGCTTTCGGGGGAGGCGTTCGGCGGGGGATCCCTGGGCGTGAACCCCGACGTCGTCTCGAGCCTCGCGAAGGAGATCGCCGCGGCCTCCGCGGAGGTCGAGATCGCGATCGTGGTCGGCGGCGGCAACTTCTTCCGCGGCGCCGAGCTCAGCCAGCGCGGCATGGACCGCGGCCGCGCCGACTACATGGGCATGTTGGGCACCGTCATGAACGCGCTCGCCCTGCAGGACTTCCTCGAGCAGGCGGGGGCGGCGACGCGGGTGCAGTCCGCGATCTCGATGACGCAGGTCGCCGAGCCGTACATCCCGCGCCGCGCGGAGCGCCACCTCGAGAAGGGGCGCGTCGTCATCTTCGGCGCCGGCGCCGGCCTGCCGTACTTCTCCACCGACACCGTGGCGGCGCAGCGGGCGCTCGAGATCGACGCGCAGGTAGTCCTCGTGGCGAAGAACGGCGTCGACGGCGTCTACGACTCCGACCCGCGCCACAACCCCGACGCGAAGCGGATCGACGAGATCACCTACCAGGAGGCGCTCGTGCAGGGCCTCAAGGTCGTCGACTCGACGGCCTTCAGCCTGTGCATGGACAACGGGATGCCCATGGTGGTGTTCGGCATGGAGCCCGCCGGCAATCTCACCAAGGCGATCCGCGGCGACCGTATCGGCACCCTCGTCAGCAAGTGACGCCGGCGGTCCTCGCCCTCATCGCGGTGGGGGCGGTCACCCACGCCTCGTGGAACCTCTGGATCAAGCGCACCGGCGCGGGCGGCCCCACGTTCGTGTGGCTGCAGGCGGTCGTCGCATCCGTGTTCGTGCTGCCGTTCGCCCTCGTCCTCCACAACGAGGTGGACTGGAACCTCGTGCTCCTCGCGGGCTCGGTGAGCGCCGTGCTGCACATCGCGTACTTCCTGCTGCTGCAGCGCGGGTACCGGGCCGGCGACGTCTCCGTGGTCTACCCTCTCGCCCGCGGCAGCGGGCCGCTCATCACGGTGGTTGTCGCGATCCTGTTCCTGGGGGAGCGGCCGGGCCTGCACGCCGTCATCGGCGCCGCGATCGTCATCGCGGGCGTCATGGTGATCGGCTTCGCGGGCGGTCTGCACGGGATGCGCGCGGCCGGGCCCGGCGTGGCCTACGGCCTGCTCACGGGCTGCATGATCGCGGCGTACACGCTCTGGGACGCGCACGCGGTCACGGCCCTCGCCGTGGCCCCGGTGGTACTGAGCCTGGGGAGCACTGTCGGGCAGGCGGTGCTGCTGGCTCCCCTCGCGCTCGCGCGGCCCCAGCGGCTCCGGGAGGTCGCGGGCAGGCACTGGCGCGACGCCCTGGTCGTCGGCATCCTCTCGCCCGTCTCCTATATCGCGATCCTGTTCGCGATGCAGCTGGCGCCGGTGTCGATCGTCGCGCCGGGCCGCGAGGTGAGCGTTGTGCTCGTGGGGCTGGCGGGGTGGCTGCTGTTCCGCGAGCCGCATCCGGTGCAGCGGCTGGTGGGCGCGGGGGTCGTGCTTGCCGGTGTGGCCCTGCTTGCCCTCTAAACTCAGTACATGATCAGCGACGTATTGGCCGAAGCCAAAGAGAAGATGGGCAAGGCCGTCGAGGCCGCCAAGGACGACTTCGGGACGGTGCGCACCGGCCGCGCGAACCCCGCGCTCTTCCAGAAGGTGCTCGTCGACTATTACGGGACGCCGACGCCCCTCGCCCAGCTGGCCTCGATGGTCAACCAGGAGGCGCGCACCCTGCTCATCACCCCGTTCGACAAGAGCGCCCTCAAGGACATCGAGAAGGCCATCGTCGGCGCGGCGAACCTGGGGGCGAGCGTCGGAAACGACGGCAACGTCATCCGCGCGACCCTGCCCGAGCTCAACGAGGAGCGCCGCCGCGAGTTCGTGAAGATCGTGCGCGACAAGGCGGAGCAGGCGCGGGTCTCGCTCAGGAACATCCGCCGGAAGGCGAAGGACGACCTCGACGGGCTCAAGGAGGTCGGGGAGGACGAGATCGCCCGCGCCGAGAAGGACCTCGACGCCGCGACCAAGCAGCACGTCGACGCGATCGACGACGCGCTCAAGAAAAAGGAAGCCGAGCTGCTCGAGGTCTGATGGCATCAGACTTCGAGACCCAGGCGCGCGCGGCGAACGACAAGATCAACGCGCGCACCGGGCGACCCCTCCTGCGCGCCATCGGCGTCGGCCTGCTCCTGGGCGGCTCGCTGCTCGTCAGCCTGCTCATCATCAAAGAGCTCTACATGGTGTTCGCGGGCGCCCTCGTGGCGTTCGTCGCCTACGAGCTCGCGACGGCACTGCGGTCGGCGGGCCGCGATATCCCGCGCGTTCCGACCGTGGTCGCCGCCGTCGCCGTCGTGCCGGCGACGTTCTACTGGCTGGACGACGGCCACTGGTGGGTGACCCTCGGCGGCATCGCCGTGATCAGCCTCTGGCGGCTCGTGGAGCTCGTGCGGCCGAGCGCCCGCGCCTCGGCGAAGAACGTCCTGCTCGATCTCGGTGCGGGCGCGCTCATCATGATCTACGTGGCCTTCATGGCCGGATTCACCGTGCTCCTCACCGCGCAGGACGGCGGCCAGTGGTGGACGCTCGCCTTCCTCATCGTCGTCGTGGCGGTGGACACGGGCGCCTATGCGAGCGGACTCGCGTTCGGCAAGCACCTCATGGCGCCGACCATCAGCCCCAAGAAGACGTGGGAGGGGTTCGCCGGCTCCGTCGCCGCGGCCCTCATCGCCGGAATCCTGCTGGCGATCTTCATGCTGCAGCAGCCGTGGTGGGTGGGGGTCATCCTCGCCCTCGCGATGGTGCTGACCGCGACATCCGGAGACCTCGCTGAGTCGCTCATCAAGCGCGACTTGGGCATCAAGGACATCTCGAGCTTCCTGCCCGGCCACGGCGGATTCCTCGACCGCCTCGACTCGGCGCTGCTCTCCGGCGCCGTCGCCTATGCGCTGTTTCTCATCTTCGCGTAGGGCACAATAGGGGCGTGAGCACAACTTTCCCCCGGAGCCGCAAGTCCAAGCAGGGCTACGACGTCGACCAGGTCGAGGACTTCCTCGAGGAGGCGCGCCGCGCGTACACGGCCGATGCCGGCCAGCTGTCCGTGCTCAACGCCGAGAGCATCCGCACGATGGCCTTCCGCATGCAGAAGGGCGGCTACTCGACGAACCACGTCGATGCCGCGCTCGAGCGCCTGGAGGACGCCTTCGCCGCGCGCGAGCGGGAGCGCGCGTTCGCCGAGGTGGGCGACGCCGCCTGGTACGCGAAGGCCCGCAGCTCAGCGCAGTCCATCCTCGACCGCCTCGCCCGCGAGCCCGGCCACCGGTTCTCGCGGGTCGGCCTGCTCACCACCGGCTACAGCCCGAAGGATGTCGACGCCTTCGCCGACCGACTCGTCGGCTACTTCCAGCACGGCAAGCCGATGAGCGTCGACCAGGTGCGCACCGTGGTGTTCCGCAGCGTGAAGCGCGGCTACAACGAGACGCAGGTCGACCTCCTTCTCGACGCCGTGATCGACGTCATGCTCGCGGTGCGCTGACCCGCCTCTCAGGCTTTTCCGGTCCCGTCGGCTAAAATCGACCGACGTGGGGACAAGCGCGCGGGTAATCGAGCTCCGCGCCCAGCTCAAGAGCGCGGGCGGGGACGTTTCGGGGCGCCATGTCCGCGCTCCGTGGTCGCTCCCGCTGTTCGCCACCTTCGTGACCTTCGCCTTCCTCGCGGTGAGCATCGCGCCGCCCATGGCGACCTCGACGGCGTACGCGTACGCCCCCGGCCAGATTCGCGAGGGGCAGACGCTCGCGGTCGACGGCACCTACAGCAACGCGCCCGGGCGCGACAGCTTCACGATCTCGGAGCCGGTGGTCGAGGCGCCCGCCAGTGCGGCGCCCGCGGCGGGAGTGCCCGATCCGGGCAGCGCGCAGGCGATCGCCTACTCGATGCTGAAGTCGATGGGCCTGGGCGACGACGAGTACAACTGCCTGGTGGCCCTGTGGGACCGGGAGTCGCACTGGAACATCTACGCGTTCAACGAGTCGAGCGGCGCCTACGGCATCCCGCAGGCCCTCCCCGGCGAGAAGATGGCCGCGGTCGGCTCCGACTGGGCAACGAACCCCGCGACCCAGATAACGTGGGGCCTGAGCTACATCAGCGGCCGCTACGACACCCCCTGCGGCGCCTGGGCCCACTCGGAGGACCAGGGCTGGTACTAGTCCGCCCATAAACTGGCGGAATGGGTGAGAGCGCCGACATCATCAGGCTCCTGCTGCTCGGGGTCGTGGCACTGGTCACCATCGTCGCGGCGGGGGCCTTCAGCAAGAAGCTCGGCGTCGCTGCCCCGCTCATCCTCATCGTCGTGGGCTTCGGCTTCAGCTTCATCCCCGGTGCCCCGGTCGAGGTGCCGCACGAGATCATCCTGATCGGGCTCCTGCCGCCCATCCTCTACTCGGCCGCGCTCAACGTGCCGGTGGTGGACTTCCGGCGCAACATCGCGAGCATCTCCGCCCTGAGTGTGGCGCTCGTGATCGTGACCGCCGTCGTCACCGGCTTCATCCTCTACCTGCTGTTCCCGAGGCTCAGCCTGGCTGCGGGCATCGCGATCGGCGCCGTCATCAGCCCGACGGACGCGGTGGCCGCGACGGCCCTCGGCAAGAAGCTGGGGCTGCCGCCGCGCCTCGTGACGATCCTCGAGGGCGAGAGCCTGGTGAACGACGCGACCGCGCTGGTGCTGCTGCGCTCCGCGGTGGCGGCGACGGCGGGCACCGTCGCGTTCTGGGACATCGCCGGCGACTTCGCGTTCGCGGTCATCGTCGCCATCGCGATCGGCCTCGTCGTCGGGTTCGTGACCGTATGGGTGCGGTCGAAGCTCAAGGACTCGATGCTCGACACCGCGATCTCGTTCGCCGTGCCGTTCCTCGCGTTCCTGCCCACCGAGTTCGTGCACGCCAGCGGAGTGCTCGCGGTGGTGGTCGCCGGCCTCTACTCCGGCCACAACGGCGCTAAACGGTTCTCCGCACAGGCGCGCATCTCCGAGCGGCTGAACTGGCGCACCGTCCAGTTCGTCCTGGAGAACGGCGTCTTCCTCCTCATGGGGGTGCAGATCAGCGCTCTCATCGACGAGACCCACAAGTTCGACCTGAGCGCCGACACCGCGATCTACATCGGGCTCGGGATGACCCTGCTCGTGCTCGTCATCCGCTTCGCCTTCCTCGTGCCGCTGGTGTTCCTGCTGCGGCGGCAGGACGCGCTCAACGAGCGGCAGACCCGCCGGTGGGGCGTCGTGGTGTCGCGGATGCGCAGCCGCATCGACGCGGTGCCCGAGCTCGCCGGCAACGAGCGCGTGCAGCGGCGCAAAGCCCGCATCGAGAAGTCGCACGCGCGCCGCAAGGCGGACGTTGCCCAGCTCACGTCCGAGGGGCTGGGCTGGCGCGGCGGCGTGGTGCTCGGCTGGTCCGGGATGCGCGGGGTCGTGACCCTCGCCGCTGCACAGTCCCTGCCCGAGGGAACGCCGTACCGCGCCCAGCTCGTCCTCATCGCCTTCACGGTGGCGGTCACGACCCTGCTGGTGCAGGGGGGAACGCTCCCGTGGCTCATCAGGCTCACGGGCATCCAGGGCACCGACAAGACCGCCGACCGGCGCGAGCTGGCGTCGCTCCTCGACGAGATCGGGGAGGCGGGGCTCGCGGTGCTCGACAACCCCGACTTCGAGCTGCCCGGCGGCGAGAAGATCGACGAGGAGGTGATCGAGCGGGTGCGCAACGACACCCTGCTCGCCGCCGAGTCGGCCTGGGAGCGCGCCGACCACGGGGCGGGGGAGGCGGGACTGACCCGCTCGCCGCAGCGGCAGTACCGCGCCCTGCGCCGCGAAGTCCTGCAGGCGGAGCGCGAGGCGCTGCTCGAGGCGAAGTCCGAGGGGACCTACCCCTCCCGCATCCTGAACCGGGCCCAGGCGCTCATCGACCTCGAGGAGACTCGGCTCGAGCAGATGGACAACCCCGGCGGCGGCTAGCGCGTCTCGTAAGCTGGACGTATGCCTCGTTCCAACCGACCGCGCCGCAGCCGCGGCGAGGAGCCGGAGCTCGACCTCTCCCGCGCGCTGCTCGGGGCGAAGACGACAGTCTCGAAGCGGGACGGGCTGTGGAACGTGCAGCCGCTGTCGGCGGGCAACGCCGTCAAGGTTTACATCTGCCCAGGGTGCGGGCTCGAGATCGAGCCCGGAATCGCCCACACCGTGACGTGGCGAGCCGACGGCATCATGGGCGAGGCCGACGACCTTGCGGGCCGCAGGCACTGGCACCTGCACTGCTGGAAGATCAGGCCCTGATGCCCGACGAGATCAAGAGCGCGACCGAGCTTCCCGCGATCCGCGAGGAGATCGAGCTGCACACCGGTGACGGCCTCACCCTCGTCGGCGAACTGGCGCTGCCGGAGTCGGGGGACCCGGTCGCCACCCTCGTGGCGCTGCACCCGCTGCCGACGCACGGCGGCTTCATGGACTCCCACATCCTGCGCAAGGCATCGGCGCGACTGCCGGCCCTCGCCGACGTTGCGGTGCTGCGGTTCAACTTCCGCGGGGTCAGCTCTCCGCGCGGCACATCGCAGGGAGAGTTCGGCGACGGCGTGGACGAGCGCTTCGACCTGCAGGCGGCCATGGACTTCGTCCGCGAGCGGGAGCTGCCGCATCCCTGGCTGCTGGGCTGGTCGTTCGGCACGGAGGTCGCCCTCAAGTGGGGCCTCGCCCAGCCGGTGGAGGGCGCGATCCTGCTCTCGCCGCCGCTGCGCCGCACCACCGACGCCGAGCTCGCCGCCTGGGCCGGCAGCGGCAAGCGGCTCGTGGCCGTCGTGCCGGAGCTCGACGACTTCCTGCGCCCGCCCGAGGCCGCAGCCCGGTTCGCGGTGGTGCCCGAGACGGAGTTCGTCGCGGTGGAGGGCGGCCGCCACCTGTGGGTGGGGGAGGCGCAGACCTACCGCGTGCTCAGCGAGATCGTGGCGCGGGTGAATCCCGCAGCACTGCCCCTGCCGACCGCCTACTAGAGGTCGTTCTGCCTCGGCACGACGACCTGGTTGATGATGAGCAGGATCGCCGCCGCCACGGGGATGGCGATGAGCGCGCCGAGGATGCCCAGCAGGGTGCCGCCCGCCAGAGCCGCGATCACCACGACGGCGCCGGGCACCTTGACCGCCTGGGCCATGATGCGCGGGTTGAGGAAGTACGCCTCCACCTGCATGTACACGAGGTAGTAGATGGCCACGACGATGACGCTCGGCGGGCCGTTGAAGATGAGCACGAGGAGGGTGATCACGGCCGCGCCGGAGACGGTGCCGACGAGGGGGATGAGCGAGCCGAGGAACGCGATGAACGCGAGCAGCGCGGAGTAGCTGATCGGCAGGCCGAAGAGCGGCAGGATCAGGGTGAGCACGATGAACGACAGCACGCCGTTCACGAGCGCGAGCGAGCCCTGGCCGATCACGTAGCGGCCCACGGCGGCCGCGACCTGCTCGGCGAGGTCGATGAACTTGGGCCGCTTGGACGCCGGCACGAGCTGGTACAGGCCGCGCTTGAGGTTGGAGAGCGAGGCCACGAAGTAGATGGTGAGGATCAGGACGACCACGGCGCCGGTGACGCCCGTCGCGATGCCGATGCCGACCGTGAGCACGCCGCCGCCGATGCTCGTGAAGTCGAGCGTCGTGAACCACTCGTTGATTCCCTTGACGATGTCCTTGACGTTGACCCACGGCAGGGCGTTTTGGATGTTCTCCGCGATCGTGCCGTCCTGGAAGCCGTTGATCAGGCCGGGCACGGCCTTGACCGCCTTGTTCACCTGCTCGGTGATCACGGGGATGATCGCGAACACCAGGCCGACGAACACGCCGAGCACGGCGACGAGCACCGTGACGATCGCGAGCGGCCGCGGGAACTTGTGCTTCTCGAGCCACGTGACGAGCGGGTCGAGGCCGAGCGCGAGGAACAGCGCGGCGCCGATGTAGGTGAGGATCGTCGCGAGGTTGCCCACGGTCGCGCCGATGGCGACGGCGACGAGCACTCCGAGGCCGCCGAAGAGGCCGAGGCGGAACGGGTTCTGGATCTTCACGGCGGCACCTCAGTCGTCGGGGCTGTCGGAGACAGCGAAGGAGAACGAGCTACGACTCGGAGGCGACCTTCTCGGCCTCGGACAGGACGCCCCGAAGGTTCTCGAAGTATCCGGCCACCGTGTCGCGCTCCATCCTAATCTTGGCGAGACGCTCCTCGGCGTCAGAAACGAGCTGCGTGCTGCGGCGCTCCGCGTCGTCCGTGAGCGCTGTGGCCCGGGCCTCGGCCGCGTCCACCAGCTCCTTGGCGTGGGCTGCCGCCGCCTCGCGCACGGCGCGCGCCTCGTTCTTGGCGGTCGTGTCGAGGTTGGCGGCCTCCTGGCGCTTCGCGGCGGCCTGGCGCACGGCTTCGGCGAGCTGCGCCTGCGCCTCCTCCAGGTACTGCTGGGTCTGCGCGGTGGCCTCCTGGTGCTTGGCGAGGGCCTCCTTCTCCGCCTCGTCGCGGCGGGCGGAGAGCTCCGCCTCGAGGGCGGCGCGGGCATCCGTCGCCTCGCGCTCGAGGGTGGAGCGGGTCTCGTCGCGCTCGTGGGCGAGGGCGGCGCGGGTGGTCTCGGTCTCGCTCGCGAGCTGTGCGCGCTGGCGGGCGATGTCGCGTGCGAGGTCGGCAGTCTGCTTCTCGACGTCGTTCGCGAGGCGCGCGGTAGTCTCGGCGACCTCCGCCTCGAGGGCGGCGCGGCGCTCGGTGATCTCCGCGTTGAGTGCTGCCTGCTTCTCGGCGATCTCCGCGTTGAGGGATGCCCGCGCCGACGCGCTCTCGGAGGTCAGCTGGTTGCGCGCTGCCAGGGTGCGCGCCTCGAGGTCGGCCCGGCCGGTGCTGAGCTCGTGCTCGAGCTCTGCGCGCGCGGAGGCCAGCTCCTGCTCCAGTGCCGCTCGCGTCGACTCGACCTCGGACTGCAGCGCGGCCTTCGTGCTCGCGACCTCGGCCTCGAGCGCTGCCGTGCGGCTGGTGATCTCGGCCTCGAGCTCGGCCTTGCGGCCGGTGATCTCGGCCTCGAGTGCGGTGCGGGCGCCGGCCGTCTCCGCGGCGAGTGCAGCGCGGGCGCCGGAGGTCTCGGCCTCGAGCGCGGCGCGCGCACCCTCGGTCTCCGCCTGGAGGGCGTCGCGCGCCCCGGTGGTCTGGGCCTCGAGTGCCGCTCGCGCCGCCTCCGTGTCGGCGGCGAGTGCGTCGGCCGCCGCCTTGGCGTCGGCCTGCTGCTTCGCGCGCGCGGCCTGCGTCTCGACGCGGAGCTTCTCCTGCGCGGCAGCGGTGTCGTTGGCCAGCTTCTCCTGCGCCGCCGCGGTGTCGTTCGCGAGGGCCTCGCGGGCCGTGCGGATCTCCGCCTCGAGCTCGGCGCGGCCGGTCTCGAGCTCGCGCGCCAGGTCGGTGCGCCCCTGCTCGAGATCGCGGGCCAGGTCGGCGCGCAGCCTCGCGTTCTCGTTCTCGTAGTCGGCGCGGCCCTTCTCGGCGTCGCGCGCGAGCTCGGCGGCGGCCTCCCGCGCCTCCGTGGCCTCGCGGGTGGCGGTCGCGCGCAGCTCGGCGACCTCGCGCTCGGCCTCGGCCCGCAGGGCTGCTGCCTCGCGCTTGGCGGTGGTGCGCGCGTCGGCGGCCTCGGTGGCGGCGGCGCCGCGGAGGGCTGCGGCCTCGCGGGTCGCGTCCGCCGTGAGGGCCTCCGCGTCGGAGCGGGTGCGCGAGAGCAGCGTGTCGGCCTGCTCGCGGGCGTCGGCCAGGAGCTTCGTCGCGGCGGCGGTGGCGTCATCCGTGATGCGCTTCGACTGCGCCTCGGTCTCGGCGCGCAGCTTCGCCATCTCGGCCGCGGTCGACGTGCGGAGGTTCTCGGCGTCGATGTCGGCCTGGCTGATGAGCCGTGTCGACTGCTCCTCGGCCACGCGCAGGGTGTTCTCGAGCTTGGTGCCGAGGCCGGCGTAGGTGGGGCTTCCCGACTCGTCGAGCTCGGCCTGCAGGTCCTCGTTCACGGCGAGGAGGCGCTTGACCTCCTTCGCCGACTCCGCGCGGTCGGCGTTGGCCTTGATGAGCTCCCGGCGCAGCTCCTGGATCGCGGAATCGACCTCTTCTTTGCGGTAGCCGCGCATCTCGGTGCTGAAGGTCGTGTCGTCTGCGGCCATGGCTTCTCCTAGCAACGAAGGGGGGATCAGGCGAGTTTATCCCCCTCGGGGGACGGGCAAAACGGCGACCGCTCCCACCTCACTCCCAGCAACTTCCCAGACCATGGGTTAGGCCGGTCCAAGGGCGTCCGCTATTCTTGAACGTCTTTGTTGTTGCCATCCGCGCTTGTGCGTGAGCCCTTCCTCTCGTCCCTAGTGCGAGCGCCCGCCTGAATGCGGCGGAGGGGTGTTGAGGACTATGGGTCCTACCGGCAACACGAAAGGAGTAATCCGTGCGGTTCGTTCTCGCCATTGTCAGTTTCGTTGTCGCTGCCGTCATGATCGGCGCCGGCATCGCCCAGCGCACCATCCTGCTCGAGCCCGACGAGGTGCACCTCTCGGAGACGTCGTCCACGGGGGCCGCCGTGACCGTCATCGACGGCGCAGCGCTCAACGCGTACGACGGCTCCCAGACCGTCACCCTCTCCGGGGCTGACGAGATCATCGCCGCCTACGGGCGCACCACCGACGTGCTCGCCTGGATCGGCGACACCGAGTACACCGAGATCGGCTTCGACAAGGAGACGGGCGAGCTCACGAGCAAGCTGGTTCCCGGCGCCGAGAAGGAGGTGCCCACGATCAAGGGCTCCGACCTGTGGCTCGACGAGTACGCCCGCGCCGACTCCCTGGGCCTCACGGTCAAGGTGCCCGCCGACATCTCCTTCATCGTCATCTCCGACGGGGTGAAGCCGGCGCCGTCGAAGGTCGCGATCTCCTGGCCGCTCGACAACTCGACGCCGTGGGCAGGCCCGCTGATCATCGCCGGCGCCGTCGCGCTGCTCCTCGGGCTCGCGTTCCTGCTGTGGGCCACCAACCACATGCGCAGCTCGCGCGGACCGCGCCGCAAGCCGCAGAAGATGCCCAAGGTGCCGCGCAAGCCCCTCTACAAGCCGAGCCGCAAGGCCGCCATCGAGAAGCCGTCGACCGGCCGCCGTTCCGCGGCGGGCATGATCGCGATCCCGCTGGTCCTCGTCGGCGCCCTCGTGCTCGCCGGCTGCACGGCCGACCTGGCGACCGGCACCGGCCCCTCAGCGAGCCCGACGGCTGTGCCCGAGGGCGCCGAGGTCCCGCCGCCCGCCGCGACGGTCCGCCAGGTGCAGCGCATTGTCGCCGACATCAGTGCGACCGCCGCCAAGGCCGACGCCGACAAGGATGCCACGCTCCTCGGCACCCGCTTCCAGGGTGCCGCGCTCGAGCTCCGGGTCGCGAACTACGCGATCACGACGGCGGACTCCTCGCAGCCGGCGCTGGCTGCCTTCCCCGCGGGACCGGTCAAGGTGACCCTGCCGCAGCAGACCGACACCTGGCCACGCACCGTGTTCGCCGTCATCCAGGACGACAAGGACTCGACCATCCCGCCGCTCGCGATCTTCCTCGAGCAGGAGGACCCGCGCTCGAACTACAAGGTCTCCTACGCGGTCACCCTCGAGCCCTCCGCCGTGCTGCCGAAGGTCGCCCCCGCCGCGCTCGGCACCTCCCGCCTCGCCGACGACAGCTCCGTGCTCAGGCTCTCGCCCGACGAGCTCGCGCTCGGCTACGCCGACATCCTGGAGAAGGATGTCGACAGCGACGCATACCTCGACTTCGAGGCCGAGGGCGACAGCCTGCGCAGCAGCGTGGGTGTCACGTACAAGGCCAAGGTGCGCGCCGACCTCCCGTCGACCGCGACCGTGACCTTCGGGCACGCCCTGGGCGCCGCGGACGCGATCGCCTTCGCGACCAACGACGCGGGCGCACTCATCGCCGTCAACCTCAACGAGATCACGACGGTGACGCCCGTGGAGGCAGGTGCGGCGGTAAACCCGTCGGGCCAGGTCAAGGCGCTCTCCGGCCTCGCCATCAGCACGAAGGGCGTGATCGCGACCTACGGCGATCAGCTGCTGTTCTACGTGCCGCCGGCCGGCACTGATGCGAAGATCGTTCTGCTCGGCTACACGCAGGGCCTTGTCAAGGCAGGGGAGGTCGGATGACCAACGCACCACTCGGCGGCGCGAATCTTCGCGGAGCCGTGGATCTCTCGTCGCTCGTGCGCCCTCCGGCACCCGCCGGGGGAGCGCCGGCTGCCGGCGCGGGCGGTGTAGTGCGTTCGGCGTCTGACGCCACCTTCACGGGCATCCTCGACCTCTCGTCGACGGTCCCCGTGATCGTCGAGTTCTTCGGGCAGGGCATCGAGCCCTCCCTCGGCGGCCTGGTCGCGCAGTACGGCGGTCGTGTCGCCCTCGCGACCGTGGATGCGACGGCGAACCCGCAGCTCGTGCAGGCCTTCCAGGTGCAGCAGGTCCCGACCGTCGCGGCGGTCGTGGGCGGCCGCCCCATCCAGCTCTTCACCGGCATGCTGCCCGAGGCCGAGCTGCGGGACGTGATCGAGCAGGTGCTGCAGCTCGCCGCGCAGAACGGCGTGCAGGGCTCCATCCCGGTGTCGGCCGACGACTCTGCCGAACCGGCCGAGCCCGTCGAGGAGCCGCTGCCCCCGCACCACCAGGAGGCCTACGACGCGATCGCCGCGGGCGACTTCGCGACGGCGATCAAGGAGTACGAGACCGCGATCGCGCAGAACCCGCGCGACCAGCTCGCGGTCGCCGGCCTGGCCCAGGTCTCCCTGCTGGCGCGCCTGGAGGGTGCGGATGCCGCGACAGTCCGTGCGGCGGCCGCCTCCGGTCCCGACGACCTCCCCGCCCAGCTCGCGGTCGCCGACCTCGACGTGAGCGGCGGCCACCTCGACGACGCGTTCGGGCGGCTGCTCGACCTCTTCCCGACCCTGGACGCCGCGGGCAAGAACACCGTGCGCACGCGCGTGCTCGAGTACTTCGAGATCGCCGGCGCGGATGACCCGCGCGTGATCGCGGCCCGCCGCCGCCTGACGGGCCTGCTCTACTGATGCTCGTCCCGGGCCGCACCGCTGCAGAGCTCGACGTCTGGGGCCGCGTGGCCTGGGTGGCTGCGCTCGTGCTCGGGGTCGTCGCGCTGTTCCTCGCCCCTCCCGCGAGCCTCGTGCTAGCTGGCCTGTCGCTCGCCGCGATCGTGGCCGCGCTGGTGCTGGGGCTGCGCAGCTCGCGCACGGTCACGCTCGAGAAGGACGCGGGGTACTCGACACTCTTCGACTTCGCGGGCTACGAGCTGCGGCATCCCCGCACCAAGGAGCTGCTGCGCGCGGCAGACGCCGCCCCGGCGGCCCTCGGCCGCCGCTCCGTGCTGCGCTCGATGCTCACGGTGAAGCCGGGCACGGTGCTCGCGAAACGGCTCGACGACGAGCAGTAGGCCTGTCTCGTCCGCCCGCTACCCCCGCGGCGCGAGCCACAGGCCGCCCAGCGGCGGCAGGGTCAGCTCCACCGACGCGGGGCGCCCCTGGAACGGCTCGTCCGTCGCGGTGACCGAGCCGTAGTTGCCCACTCCCGAGCCGCCGAACTCCGTGGCGTCGGTGTTGATCACCTCGTCCCAGACGCCCGCGAAGGGCAGGCCGACGCGGTAGGGGCCGATGGGGGTTCCGCTGAAGTTGAAGATTCCGACCAGGGGGGCGCCGGAGCGCGACCAGCGCAGGAACGCGACGACGTTCTGCGCGGAGTTGCCGCCGTCGATCCACTCGAAGCCGGCGGAGTCGTTGTCCTGCTCCCACAGCGCCGGGTGGGAGCGGTAGGCCGCGTTCAACGACGACACGAGCGACAGCAGCCCCTGGTGGACGGGCTGGTCGAGAATCCACCAGTCCAGTCCGCGCTCCTCGCTCCACTCGGAGGGCTGGCCGAACTCGCTGCCCATGAAGAGAAGCTGCTTGCCCGGGTGCGCCCACATGAACGAGAGGTAGGCGCGCACGTTGGCGAGCTTCTGCCACTGGTCGCCGGGCATCTTGTGCAGCAGCGAGCCCTTGCCGTGCACGACCTCGTCGTGGCTGATCGGCAGCAGGAAGTTCTCGCTGAACGCGTAGATGAACGAGAACGTGATGTCGTTGTGGTGGTACGAGCGGTACATCGGGTCCTCCTGCATGTACTGCAGGGAGTCGTGCATCCAGCCCATATTCCACTTCAGGCCGTAGCCGAGTCCGGATTCCGCGGTCGGCTTGGTCACGCCGGGCCACGAGGTGCTCTCCTCGGCGATCATGACGATGCCGGGGTTGCGCTTGTACGCGGTGGCGTTGACCTCCTGCAGGAAGCTGATCGCCTCGAGGTTCTCGCGCCCGCCGTACTTGTTCGGCAGCCACTCGCCCTCCTTGCGGGAGTAGTCGAGGTAGATCATGGATGCCACGGCGTCGACGCGCAGGCCGTCGATGTGGAACTCCTCGAGCCAGTACAGCGCGTTGGCGACCAGGAAGTTGCGCACCTGCGACTGGCCGAAGTCGAAGATCAGGGTTCCCCAGTCCATCTGCTCGCCGCGGCGCGGATCGCTGTGCTCGTAGAGCGCCTGCCCGTCGAACTTCGCGAGCGCCCACTCGTCCTTCGGGAAGTGCCCCGGCACCCAGTCCATGATCACGCCGATGCCGGCGCCGTGCAGCCTGTCGATCAAGTACTTGAGGTCGTCCGGATGCCCGAAACGCGACGTCGGCGCGTAGTACCCGGTGACCTGGTAGCCCCACGAGCCGCCGAAGGGATGCTCGGCCAGCGGCATGAACTCGACGTGGGTGAACCCGGTCTGCTGGAGGTAGGCGATGAGCTCGTCTGCGAGGGAGCGGTAGTCGAGTCCCGGGCGCCAGGAGCCCACGTGGAGCTCGTAGACGCTCATGGGGGAGTTGTGCGGGTCCGTGGCCGCGCGCCGTGCCATCCAGTCGCCGTCGCCCCACTCGTAGAGCGACTGCCCGACCTTCGAGGCCGTCTGCGGCGGCACCTCGGTGTAGCGCGCCATCGGGTCGGCCCGCTTGACCCACTCGCCAGACGGGGTGAGCAGCTCGAACTTGTACGCGACGCCCGGCTCGAGCCCGGGCACGAAGAGCTCCCAGACGCCGTTGTCGTCGAGGCGGCGCATCGCGTGGCCGACCCCGTTCCAGTCGTTGAAGTCTCCGACGACGCGCACCGCGCGGGCGTGCGGGGCCCACACGCTGAACGACGTGCCGATGACGTCCTCGTGCGGGCGGAAGTGTGCGCCGAGCACGTGCCAGAGCTGCTCGTGGCGGCCCTCGCCCCACAGGTAGAGGTCGATCTCGCCCACGGAGGGGACGAAGCGGTACGGGTCGTCCGCGGTCCAGGTGGGTCCGCCCTCGTACTCGGTCTCGAGCCGGTAGGCCTGCCCGGGGGCGGGCGCGAAGCCCTGCCACAGCCCGTCGGAGACGTGCGACAGCGCGATGCGGCTGCCGTCGGCGCGCACCGCGGTGACCGCGGACGCGAGGGGCCGCACGGCGCGGATGACGAACCCGCCGTCGACCGGGTGCTGCCCGAGGGCGTCGTGCGGGCGGGGGTGCGAGCCGCTCGCGAGTGAGCCGATGTGGTCGGGATGCAGCTCGGGCAGGTCCGGAGCGACCTTCTTGGTAGCCATCAGCGGCCCTTCTTCGTCGGCTCGGTGTTCTTGGGGGGCTCGGTGTGAACGTGCAGGATGTGGCAGGGCTCGCCGAACGCGTCGAGGCGCACGTAGTTGTCCATGCCCCACTCGAAGGTCGCGCCGGTGATGAGGTCGGTGACCTGGAACCGGGCATCCGGGGCAAGGCCGATGCGCGTGAGGTCCAGGTGCACAGTCGTCTCGCGCACCGAGTGCGGGTCGACGTTGGCGACGATGATGAGGGCGTCCGCGGCGCCGCCGTTGTGCTCGGCGGCGAGGTACTTCGTGTACACGAGGATCGACTCGTCGTCGCTCCAGTGCACGTCGAGGTTGCGCAGCTGCCGCAGGGCGGGGTGCGCCGCGCGGATCAGGTTCAGGTGCTGCAGGTACGGCGCGAGCGAGTCGCCCGCCTTCTCGTGCGCAGCCCAGTCGCGGGCCTTGTACTCGTACTTCTCGTTGTCGATGTTCTCCTCGCTGCCGGGGCGCGCGACATCCTCGTACAGCTCGAAGCCGGCGTAGACGCCCCAGCTGGGCGAGGCCGTCGCGGCGAGCGTCGCGCGGATCTTGTAGGCGGCGGGGCCGCCGAACTGCAGGTACTCGGTGAGGATGTCGGGGGTGTTCACGAAGAGGTTCGGCCGGAACCATCCCGAGGTCTCGTGCGAGATCGACTCGAAGAACTCGGCGAGCTCCTCCTTCGTGTTCCGCCAGGTGAAGTACGAGTACGACTGCTGGAAACCGACCTGCGCGAGCGACTGCATCATCGCCGGCCGCGTGAACGCCTCGGCGAGGAACACCACGTCGGGGAACTCGGCGTTGATCTCGTGCAGCACGACCTCCCAGAACTGCAGGGGCTTCGTGTGCGGGTTGTCGACCCGGAAGATGCGCACCCCGAGCCCGATCCAGTGCCGCAGCAGGCGCAGCACCTCCTCGCGGATTCCCTCCGGGTCGTTGTCGAAGTTGATCGGGTAGATGTCCTGGTACTTCTTCGGCGGGTTCTCCGCGTACGCGATCGAGCCGTCCGGGAGGGTCGTGAACCACTCGGGGTGCTCGGCGACCCAGGGGTGGTCGGGGGAGGCCTGCAGCGCGAAGTCGAGGGCGACGTCGATGTTGTGCTTCGTGGCGACGCCGACGAAGTAGGCGAAGTCCTTGAGATCGCCGAGATCGGGATGCACGGTGTCGTGCCCGCCGGCGGCCCCGCCGATCGCCCAGGGCGATCCCGGGTCGCCCGGCTTCGGGTCGAGGGTGTTGTTCGGCCCCTTGCGGAACGCCTCGCCGATCGGGTGGATCGGGGGCAGGTACAGCACGTCGAAGCCCATCGCCGCGACCGCGGGGATGCGCTTCGCGGCGGTGCGGAACGTGCCGCTGGTCCAGGTGCCGTCCTTGGCCTGCTTGGCGCCCTCGCTGCGCGGGAAGAACTCGTACCAGTTGCCGACGCCGGCGCGCGCGGGCTCGACCCGCAGGTCGAGGGACTCGCTGTCCGTCACGAGCGCGGCGAGCGGCTTGGCGTCGATCGCGAGCGCCAGCTTGGGGTCGAGCGCGACGGCGAGCTTGTTCTCGGCGGAGAGTGCCGGGTCGTCGAAGGCGGCGATCGCGTCCTGGACCACCTTCCGCGAGCCCGCCCGGGCGAGGAGTCCGCGGCCGATCTGCAGCATGAGCGGCACGTCGATGCGCGCCGGGATCTTGATCTCGGCGTTGTGCAGCCACGTGGCCCACTCGTCGGCGAAGGCGCGCACGCGCCAGGTCCAGGTGCCCGCGACGGGCAGCGCCACGTCGGCCTGCCAGCGATCGGTGCCGGGCGCGACGGGGCGCATCCGGTGGGTTGTCCACACCCCGCTCGGGTCCGTGATGATGAGGTGCACGCCCAGCAGGTCGTGGCCCTCGCGGAAGACTGTCGCGCCGAAGGGCACCACCTCGCCGGCGAAGGCCTTGGACGGCCATCGGTTCTCGGGCTGCTGCGGCGTCAGGTAGCGGATCGGGATGCGGCCCAGGCGCGGCACGTAGTCGATGTGCTCGGTGTCGGTAGTCACGGCTTCGACGCTACTCCCTCGTAGTTTGTCACCGAAGGATACCGGTGGGGGTTGCAAGCGCTTTACATCCGGGCTATCCCACTGGCCTAGGGTGGTTCGGGTGAAAGCCATCCGCCGGTTTACCGTCCGCACAGTCCTGCCCGAGTCGCTCTCCGCGCTCGACGAGCTCTCGAGCAACCTGCGCTGGTCGTGGCACGAGCCCACGCGCCAGATGTTCAGGTCGGTGGACCCCGAGCTCTGGGAGGTCACCGGCCACGACCCGATAGCCCTCCTCGGCGCCGTCGGCCCCGCCCGGCTTGACGAACTGGCCCGGGATGCCGCGTTCGTCTCCACCACGAAGACCCTCGTCGACGACCTCCACGACTACCTGGAGAAGCCGCGCTGGTACCAGTCGCTCACCGATGCGCCAGCCTCGATCGGCTACTTCTCGCCCGAGTTCGGCATCGCCGCCGCCCTCCCGCAGTACTCCGGCGGCCTCGGCATCCTCGCCGGCGACCACCTCAAGAGCGCGTCGGACCTCGGCGTGCCCATCATCGGCGTCGGCCTCTTCTACCGCGCCGGCTACTTCCGCCAGGCGATCTCCCGCGACGGCTGGCAGCAGGAGAGCTACCCCGTCCTCGACCCGGACGGCCTGCCGCTGAGCGTCCTGCGCCACCCGGACGGCACCGCGGCGCAGGTGGCGCTCTCCCTGCCCGACGGCAAGGCCCTGTACGCGCGCGTCTGGCAGGTGAAGGTCGGCCGCATCACCCTGCTGCTGCTCGACACCGACATCCCGGAGAACGACGACTCGCTGCGCACGGTCACCGACCGCCTCTACGGCGGCGGCGGCGAGCACCGGCTGCTGCAGGAACTGCTCCTCGGCATCGGCGGCGTGCGGGCGATCAAGGCGTACACCGAGCTCACGAGCATCCCGTTCCCCGAGGTGTTCCACACCAACGAGGGGCACGCCGGATTCCTCGGCCTCGAGCGCATCAGCGACCTCATCGGCGACGGCCTCGGCTTCGCGGAGGCGCTGCAGGTCGTCCGGGCGGGAACCGTCTTCACCACCCACACGCCCGTGCCCGCCGGCATCGACCGGTTCGAGATCGAGATGATCACGCGGTACTTCTCCACGGACCTCCTGCCCGGGGTGGCCGTTGCGGACGTCGTGAACCTCGGCGAGGAGAACTACGCCGGCGGTGACCCGGCCATGTTCAACATGGCGGTGATGGGCCTGCGGCTCGCCCAGCGCGCCAACGGCGTCTCCCTACTGCACGGCGAGGTCTCGCGCGGCATGTTCGGCGAGCTGTGGCCCGGCTTCGACGCGGACGACGTGCCGATCACCTCCGTGACGAACGGCGTGCACGCCCCCACCTGGACCGACCCCGCGATGCTCGAGCTCGCGCAGGAGAAGTTCGGCTCCGTCGACACCACCGCGGTCGACTGGGCCTCGGCGAAGGCCGTCTCCGACGCGGACCTGTGGGCCGTGCGGGGCCGGATGCGCGAGCAGCTGGTCACCGATGCGCGCCGCCGCGTCAGCGCCGCCTGGCAGGAGCAGAACCCCGGCGTGGGCGACCCGACCTGGTTCTCCGAGCTGCTCGACCCGAACGTGCTCACCATCGGCTTCGCGCGCCGTGTGCCCACGTACAAGCGCCTCACGCTCATGCTCCACGACCAGGACCGCCTGCGGGCGCTCCTGCTCCACCCGGAGCGGCCGATCCAGCTCGTCATCGCGGGGAAGTCGCACCCGGCCGACGACGAGGGCAAGCGCCTCATCCAGAAGCTCGTCGAGTTCAGCATGGAGCCGGAGGTGCGCAAGCGCATAGTGTTCCTGCCCAACTACGACATCGGCATGGCGAAACTGCTCTACCCCGGCACTGACATCTGGCTGAACAACCCGCTGCGCCCGCTCGAGGCCTGCGGCACGTCCGGGATGAAGGCGGCGCTGAACGGCTCGCTCAACCTGTCGATCCTGGACGGGTGGTGGGCGGAGTTCTACGACGAGGACAACGGCTGGGCCATCCCGTCCGCCGACTCCGCCGGGGACGGCGCGGAGCGCGACAAGCTCGAGGCCGACAGCATGTACGACCTGATCGAGCACCAGATCGCGCCGCGGTTCTACGAGCGCGGTGCGGACGGCGTGCCGAAGCGCTGGGTGGACTCGATCCGCCACACCCTTGCGACGCTCTCGCCCGCGCTCTCCGCGGACCGCATGGTCAAGGAGTACGTGGAGCGCCTCTACATCCCGGCGGCCGCCGCGGAGCACACCATCAGCGCGAGCTCCTGGCAGCCGGCGCGCGACCTCGCGGCGTGGAAGGCCCGCGTCACGGCGGCCTGGCCCAACGTGCACGTCACGCACGTGGAGTCCGGGGGAGTGGACGCCGTGCCGCAGGTCGGCGACGACCTGCACCTGCGCGCCACCATCGACACCGGCGGTCTGGCGCCCGAGGATCTCGCCGTCGAGGTCGTCTACGGCCGCGCGCGCGACGGGGACCGCCTCGAGGACGTGCAGCACGCCCCGCTCGCCCTCGCGTCGGAGCCCGGTGCACCCGTGACCTTCGCGGGCACCGTGCCGCTCGCCCGCGCCGGCAGTTTCGGCTACACGGTGCGGGTGGTGCCGCAGAACGCGCTGCTGGCCTCCCCGGCCGAGCTGGGGCTGGTCGCGGTAGCGGAGTAAACCGTCGCCCCCGCGCGGGCGAACCGTCACAAAGTGCTGCACCTGAGTCAGAACAGAGCGCTTTTCGACGGTTCGACCTGCGGATTTCGTCGTCTCGCCCCGAACTGGGGGCATGCGCACGGGATCGCCTGCCGGGGCATCCCTGTACCCCGTTTTGTCCTCCATGATGCCGGTACTCCTCATGCGGGAGCCAACCCGTCCCCCGATTGACGAGAACGCCGGAAACTCGGGGGCCAGGGCCGGTATATCGGCTGCCCCCGTTGTGGGGAGGGTACATGGCTTGTCCCCCCTAGTGCCGACAGCGAAGATTGATTCAAGAGATACCCGATCTCTTCCAGGAAACCCGAATCCAGGACCATCGCATGAGTACCGAAACGATTGACAGGACAACCCGAGTGAGCACTATCGACCAGGCGGCGCCGAAGCAGAAGGCGTTCTCGCCCTTCTTCATCGCCGCCATCGGAATGACGATCGCCCTCGTGGCCATCGCCGCCGTGGTCGCGCTCATGTCCTAGGGCACCACCTCTGTTCCATCCGACGACGAGCCGGCAGCCACCCGAGGCGCCGGCTCACCGTCGTTAACGGGCCAATCCGGTGGCGGCCCCGCTCCGAATATTTGGTGAGTTGCGTTCATGTCCCCCGAAGTGGGTGGGGGACACACCTTGTCCGCACTTGTGCCCACACTCTAGATTCGCAGCAGGAGATGACCCGCTCTCCGCCTGACCCGAAACCAGGAGCAATGTCGATCCGCAATGAGAGCAAGAGCCGCCAGGGCCTCTCGCCGTTCTACTTCGCCGCTGCCGCCGCGATCGTCGCACTCGCCGTCATCGGCTTCTTCATCGCGGCCCGCTAGACGGCGCCCGCTGCACCGCGGTTAGCGCACCCGGGCTAGCGCACCGCCCGGCCCGAACGCGGTCGCGGCGAAGCGCTCGCCCATCCGCCGGTACGCGCGCGCGTTGGGGTGCAGCCCGTCCTCGAGGTCGTCAGTCTCCTCCGGCCTGAGCAGCACGCGCCCGTCGAGGTAGTGCAGATGCGGGTCGTCAGCGCGCGCGGCGAGCACCGTGGCGATCGACTCGCGGATGCCCGTCAGGCTCAAGCCGCCCTCGGCGAGCTGCCGGGGGTCGCCCGCCGTGCCCGTCGTGCGGGACGCGTCGTCCCACACCGTCGGACCCGGCACCGTCTCGACGGCCGGGCACGGGATCGGCCCGATGAGCAGGAGCGGGGCATCCGGATGCCCGTCGCGCACGGTATCGATGAACCCGTGCAGCACCGGCTCGAAGAAGCGCCGCCGCATGAGGTCGGCGTTGACGACGTTGATGCCGATCTCGACGCTCAGCACGTCGGCGGGCAGATCCCGGATGGTGCGCGCGACGAACGGGTCGCCCACCGCGTTCCCGCTGAAGCCGAGGTTGTGCACGGCCACGCCCGCACGCGCGGCGGCCAGCGCCGGCCACGTCTCGGTGGGGGCCTCGGCCTCGCCGCCCTGGCTGATCGACGACCCGTGGTGCACCCACCGCCGCCGCGTCTCGGCGGTGCGGCGCACGGGCGCACTCGACCGGAGCGCCACGAGGTCGCACGCGGCCGTGTGCGGAAGCCACAGTTCGATGGACTTGGGCGCGGTGCCGAGGCCGGTGAATCGGAGACTGAGGGGCTCTGCCTGTCGTTCGACCGAGTAGTGCGCGGGCTCGACGAGCGTCATGCGGTCGGGAGGCACCACGAGCCGCTCGCGGGGCGCTCCGTCGACCAGCAGCTCGACCACGGCGGGCACGGGCACCGCGCCGTACGGGTTGATGCCGATGATGTCGGCGACGAGCTCGAGCTCGTCCGCGTCGGTGTCGAACGCGAGGCGCACTCCCGAGGTCATGCGCAGCACGAAGGCGAAGTTCTCCGTCGGCACCTGGCGCCGGGTCCACGCCGGCAGGCGGCGGATGCGGGCGGCCCCGCCCGAGGGCTCGAGGTCGAGGGCGCCCACCACCTCGATGTCGGGCGAGGGGAAGCGTGTTACAACGTCCACGAGTGCACCCCCGAGCCGACCGCGAACCCGCGGCCGTCGGGCAGCCCGACGGCGGCGGCGGTGCTGGGCGGGATCGTCGTGACGACGGGGCGGGACTGCGTCATCGCAACTCCAGGCTCGAACTCGAAAAGTGATAAAGCGCTTTGGCACTTCGACGTAGACTATAGCCATGAACGACGGTGTGGTTGTCAACGGCGAGACGGATCCGGCCTGGGCGGGGGTGCGCGACGCGTTCGCGGAGAACATCGCCGAGGGACTGGACGCGGGGGCGAGCCTCGCGGTGACCGTGGACGGCGTGCCCGTGGTCGACGTGTGGGGCGGATCCGACCCGCTCACGGGCCGCGCGTGGGAGCGCGACTCGGTGACGATCGGCTTCTCCGTGACGAAGGGAGTCGCCGCGATCGCGCTCCTCCAGCTCGTCGAGCGCGGCGTCGTCGACCTCGACGCCACGGTCGCGACCTACTGGCCCGAGTTCGCGGCGGCGGGAAAGGAGCGCATCACGGTGCGCGAGCTCGCCTCGCACCGCGCGGGACTTCCCGTCATCGAGATCGACGACATCCTCGGCGTGGCGGACTGGGACGTGGCCACGTCCACTCTCGCGGCACAGGCGCCGCAGTACGACACGGCGAAGTACTTCGCGTACCACGCCCTGAGCTTCGGGTTCCTGGTCGGGGAGGTCGTGCGGCGGGCATCCGGCCAGCCGTTCGGCGAGTACGTGGACGAGCACATCTCCCGACCGCTGGGGCTGGACCTCTGGGTGGGTCAGCCCGCCTCTGCCGAGAGCCAGTATCTGGCGGGCCTCACCGACGACGTGGAGCTCGGACCGGTCGTGACCGTTCCCGAGGAGCCCGCGATCTGGCGCTCGACGGCGCTCTCGGGCGTGCAGCTCATGCCGCTGTTCCGCCGGGTGGGCGGGGTGCAGGGGAGCGAGCCGTTCAACCAGCCGCGGTTCCGGGGTGCCACGATCCCGGCCGGCAACGGCATCACCAACGGGCGCTCTCTCGCGCGCATGTACGCGGCCTGCCTCGGGGAGGTCGACGGCGTGCGGCTGCTCGGCCCCGAGACCGTCGCGGAGGCGGCGAGCGACCAGGCGGGCGGAGTGCGCAAGCCCGGCACGGGGGCGGACCCGTGGGAGAGCGGCACCCAGCAGGTGTGGGGCGTGGGCTTCGAGATCAGCAACTACGAGAACCCCATGCTCGGCCCCGGGTCCTTCGGTCACTCGGGCATGGGCGGGCGCCTCGGGTTCGCGCAGCTCGGCTCGGGGGTGTCGTTCGGCTACGTGAGCCAGCGCATGGCGTACCCGGCCCCGGGCACGTTCGACCCGCGCTGGAACCGCATCCTGCCGGCCGTGAAGGCCGCGCTGGCGGGTTGAGTAGGGCGCCCGTGTCGAAACCCGCGCGGAGGTTGCGGCGCGACGCGGCCGCGGCGGCAGCCGCACGGTGTCACAACCTCCGCATGGGCGAGAGCTGACCCCGGCTGAGATACGGCCGCGGGCGGCCTACTCGACCCGCGTGAGCAGCTCCAGCTGGGTCACGGGCGTACTGTCCCCGACGACACGGAACCATCGCGCAGCCGCCGTCGCGACCTCGAACGGCCGCAGCTGCATCGGCCAGTCCGTCGCCTCGACCCGTTCGTCGAGCACGGTCCAGGTAACGCCGTCGTCCGACGCCTCGAGCCGCCACGCGTGCGTACCGGGTTGGGCGAAGGTGACCGTGTAGAGCTCGGGTGTCGTAGGCGCGGCGAACTCCCACGTGACCTCGTCGAGCGCCACCACGGTCTCGCCCGCGTCGTCGACGAGCGCGGGCACCGAGACCATCGCACCCGGCGACGCGTCGACGAGCCGATCGGCCGCGTGCGAGAACGGCCGGGAGGCGGCTCCCCACTCGGAAGGCTCAGGGCCCATCAGGAAGTCGAGGGTCGCGCCCGCGGCGATGGTCGCGTGCGGGATAGCGATGTGCTCCCACGGCTCGCCGTTCACCAGCACGGACTGCACATAGGGCCCCGAACCGTGAGACACCACGTCCAGGGTGCCCCCGGGCAGCGCGACGGTCATCCGGTCGAACAGGGGGCCGCACACCACGTACTCGCCCGAGCCGGGCGTGAGCGGGTAGAGGCCGAGCGCGGCCCAGAACCACCAGGCTGACATCTCGCCGTTGTCCTCGTCGCCGGGGTAGCCCTGGCCGATCTCGGAGCCCGTGAACAGCCGCTGCCGAGCCTCGGCGATGATCCGCTGCATCCTGGCCGGCTGCCCGGCGTGCGCGTAGAGGAACGGGATGTGGTGCGCCGGCTGGTTCGACAGCCCCCAGAGGCCCATGCGCAGGTCGCGCGCCTCGATCATCTCGTGGATGACCGTGGGGTACTCCCCGCGGACGCTCTCGTCTCCCCGCTCGGGCGTCGCGAAGTACTCGTCGAGGCGCGGGCCGAGGTCGCGCAGGCCAGCGGCGGCGTGCGGAGCGGCGAACGCCATGGTCCAGGCGCTCGTCTCGGTGTAGTCGCCGCCCCACACGAACGGGTCGAAGGCGGAGCCGAACTCCCCCGATGCCTCGCGACCGCGGAAGAATCCGGTTGCCTCGTCCCACAGCGCCTCGTGCGCGAGGGCCCGGGAGGCGAAGTACCGGCGCTCCGCCTCGTGCCCGAGCATCCCGGCCAGCACCGACAGGCCGAAGTCGTTGAGGGCGCCCTCCATGGTCCACGAGAGGCCCTCGGGCGTGGTGCGGTCGACGTAGCCCCGGTAGAGCGACGAGCCGAGCCCCTTGCGACCGTCTGCGGGATGCTCGGAGCGCGCGGTAGCGTCGCGCAGGACCGCCCCGTACCCGGCCTCGGGGTCGATGACGCCCTTCGAAGCGGCGTCCGCGAACACGATGTCGAAGCTCGTCCCGACCATGGCGTCGAGGCTGCCCGGAGCCGACCAGCGCGGGACCCACCCGCCCTCCCGGTGGTGCTGCACGAAGCCGTCGAGCAGCTCCGCCGCGCGATCGGGCTGCAGCAGTACGAGCGCCGGCCAGATAGTGCGGTAGGTGTCCCAGAAGCCGTTGTTCGCGCTGAGCCCGCCGGGCACCACCTCGCCCCGCGCGGGGGACCAGTGCGCGAGCGTGCCGTCGGGCATCCGCTCGCCAAGGCTGGTGGGGTAGAGGTGCATGCGGTAGAGGTTCGAGTAGAGCGTCAGGAGCTGGTCGTCGGTAGCGCCCTCCACGTGCACCTGCTGGAAGAGCTCCTCCCAGCGCTGCTCGGCGTCTCGGGCGACGGCGTCGAAGTCGTCCGGGATGCTCGGCTCGCCGATCAGCGACGTGCCGATGTGCAGCGTCGCCTCGGGGCCGGTCGTCAGAGTCGTGCCGTCGAACGAGAGCACGCCCTCCGTTGCCGCGCGGAGGTGCATCCGGGGGATGACCTGGCCGTGCACGGTGGACCCGTCCACCCAGCCGCTCAGTAGGCCGCCGTCGAAGGCGAACTCGGCGGGGCCGAACGACGACACGTCGATCGCGCCCGAGCCGGCCGGGAACCGGAAGCGGAGGACGAGGCCCCAGTCGCTCGCGGTCGCCTCGGCGCGGACGCCGTCGTCACGGGTGACGGAGTAGCGGTGGGGCAGCGCGGTCTCGTTGTCGTGGTCGAAGGCGCCGTCGCCGTGCGGGGTGAAGAGCACCACTCCCCAGTCGCCGATCCAGATGCTCGCGGAGTGCGAGATCGCGAGGCCCGCGAGCGACGGCTTTCGACCGGGGCCGTGGGCGTTCCAGGTGTAGTTCCAGTGCGGGTTCGAGACGTCGGTCATCGGGGTCGCGAAGACCGCGCCGTGCGGCACCGCGACGAACGGGGCGGTGTTGCCGCGCGACAGGTACGGGGAGGAGTGGCTACCGCGGCGGGTGTCGACGCGCGGCAGCGGACGCGGGTCGCCGACGGCCACCCCGTCGAGCCAGCCCTCTCCGTCCGTCTCCGACACGACCTCGAGCGCGACAGCCCGGCGGCCGCCGAGTCCGATGCGGCGCAGGTTCCACTGGTCGGGCATGAGCGCGTGGCTCTCAAGGGAGCCGAGGGCGTCTGCAGGCAGGCCGTACTGGTCGACCGCCGGGAGGTCGAGCAGCCGCGTGCCGTCGTCGAAGAGCACGTCGACGGCGATCGCGGTCGCGCCGAAGCCGTCCGCGTAGACGGGGAAGACCGCGTACCGCAGCTCGTCGCCCGCGCCGGCGTCGCCGAGGGTGACGCGCCCGCGGCCCGAGTAGCGCAGCGGCGCGTCGGTGAACAGTCCGGCGCTGGCCGAGGCGGGGGCGTGCGCGGGGCCCGCGCCCGGTTCGAGGATCATGGGCGAACCCCGGCTGCGCCCGGCTTCGATACGGCCCCGGGCGGCCTACTCAACCCGCCGGGCCGTCCGCACCAGCGCGCGCACCGACTCGGAGGTGAAGCCGCCGGGGCGGCTCGTCGAGACGTGCCACGTCTCCGACTCGCCGGGGAGCAGGGTGATGAGGTTCTTGTCACTGTGGGCATTCTCGTCGATCGAGCCGGGGAAGAGGCACACCTCGCGCAGGAGGCTCTCGGCGGTGATCGTCACGTCGACGCCGTCGCGGGCGGCGGCGACCGCGACGGAGAACGCCGGCGCGGCGTCGGCGAAGTCGAGGTCGACCCCGCCGAGGAACGTCGCGCGCACGTCGCCCACGGTCACGACGATGAGCTCGTCGGCGGCGGGCTGGCCGACCTCGGCGGGGAGGTCGATCCACGTGGTCGAGCGTGCGGGGGTCGACACCTCGACGGTGCCGTGAGCGCGGCGGCCCGAGGGGTGCCACCGCTCGATGCGGGCGGCGGCGGCCCAGGCATCCGGGCCCTCATTGCCCAGCGCGATGCGCACGACGCCGTCGACCCGGTGCAGGGAGGCCACGCGGTCGGCGAACGCCGTGCGCATCGCGTACGCGGCCGGCTTCCAGCGCGTGGACGAGTCGATCATCGACCACGAGATGACGGGCCAGCAGTCGTTGAGCTGCCAGACGATGGTGCCCGAGCACCACGGCGACAGCGCCCGGAAGAAGTCGATGCCGAACTTCACGGCGCGGGCCTGGGTGAGCTGGGCGGTCCAGTACCAGTCGTCGAAGTCGGCCGGAATGCCGGTGTGGATGCGCATGACGTCCTCGATGCGCTCGGTGCCGTACGCCGCCTTCTGGTGCTGGGCGACCGCGGGATCGAACGGCGTCGGCGAAGGGACGTGCACCACGGTGTTGAAGAGCTCGCGCGTCGGCGGCCCCTGGAAGCCGAACTCCGACACGAAGCGCGGGCGGATCGCCTCGTACTCGCGGTAGTCGCCGGGCACCCACGAGTGCACGACGCCGCGGCGCGGGTCGAGCGGCTCGCGGTCCCGCGCGCCCGAGTACGGGCTGCCCGCGAGGTAGAAGCGCTGCGGGTCGAGCTCGGCCACGAGCGAGGGCAGCAGGTCGAAGTAGAACTTCTCGCCCCACGTCTTGCCCTCGAGCACGGTCTGCCAGTCGTGCAGGAACCAGAACCACACGCACTCGTTGTTGCCGTTCCAGATCGCGAGGCTCGGGTGCGCCATGATGCGCGTGATGTTGTCGCGCGCCTCGGCCTCGACCTCGGTGCCGAACGGCTCCTCCTCGGGGTAGGCGGCGCAGGCGAACAGGAAGTCCTGCCACACGAGCACGCCGAGCTCGTCGCACGTGTCGTAGAAGTCGTCGCTCTCGAAGACCCCGCCGCCCCACACGCGGACGAGGTTGATGCCGAGAGCGACTCCCTGGCCGAGCCGCTCCCGGTACCTCTCGCGCCCGACGGCGGCGATGTACGAGCTGTCGGGAATCCAGTTGACGCCCCGGATGAAGAGCGGCTCGCCGTTCACGATCACGCGGAAGTTGCTGCCCTCGCCATCGGCGTCCTCGAGCTGCTCGACCTCGAGCTCGCGGAACCCCACGCGCTTGCTCCACGTGTCGAGCCCCACGAGCTCGACCACCGCCTCGTACAGGTTCTGCTCGCCGCGCCCGCGCGGCCACCAGCGCTCGACGTGGTCGACGTCGACGACGAGCGACACGGATGCCCGCCCCGCAGCAACCGTCTCCTCGACAGTCACGCCGCCGACCGAGGCCCGCACGGTCACGGGCGACTCGCTCACCCGCTCGAGCTCGACCTCGAAGCGGACGGCTCCCCGGTCCGCCGCGTCCACGCTCACGATCGGGCGCACACTCGCTATCCGTGCCGTGCTCCACGCCTCGAGCTCGACGTCGCGCCAGATGCCGCTCGGCGCGAGGTCGGGGCCCCAGTCCCACCCGAAGTCGCACTGCATCTTCCGCAGGAACGGGCTCACGTCGTTGAACGCCACGGGCCGCACGCCGTACCGGTCCCGCAGCTCGGCACCGACGCGGCGCGGGGCGCTGAAGTGCACCTCGAGGGTGTTGCCCGCGGGGCGGAGCCCTTCAAGGGGAATCCGGTACGTCCTGTGCATGTTCGCGGTCGAGGCGACCTGCTGGCCGTTCACGACGATGCGCGCGATCGTGTCCAGGCCGTGGAAGACCAGGTCAGTGCGGTCGAACGCACCGGCGGGGGCGTCGAACGCCGTCGAGTAGCTCCAGTCGCTGTCGCCTACCCAGTGCAGCTTCTTCTCGTTGTCGCCGTCGAACGGGTCGGGGATGAGTCCCGCGGCGAGCAAGTCGGTGAACACGTTGCCCGGCACCGTTGCCGGGAACTGCGCGAAATCGCCGGGCGTCTCTGACGCGAGCGCGCCCGTCCAGCCGTCGGTCAAAACGGTTCGCAACATTTCGCAGAAGTCCTTTCGATGCCGGAGATTCGGCATTTTGCATGATTGGCTTGACTTGTCGGGGTTCAGCGGCGATGCTCATTCCAGCCAAGTGATAAAGCGCTTTGGCAGCGCGGCTCACACGGTAGCACCCCCTCACGCACCACAGCAACGACGCTCGAGCGCAGGCTCGGCCGAGAAAGGTTTCGACGATGAAACTCGCAAGCAAGGCACTGGCCGCGGTCACCGCGGTCGGCCTCCTCTCCCTCGCGGCGTGCGCGCCAAGCGCCCCGACCGCCGAGGACATCGACCAGCAGAAGGTCACCATCACGATCGGCAACCAGCCGCCCGCCTCGCAGGAGGCCGAGCTCGCGTACTTCAACGAGAAGCTCGACGCGTTCAAGAGCGCCCACCCGAAGTGGACGATCAAGACGTCGGAGGCGACCTGGGATCCGGAGACCTTCGCCGCCCAGCTCGCCGGCGGCAACCTCCCGACCGTCTTCGGTGTTCCCTTCACCGAGATGAGCGGCCTCATCCAGCGCGGCCAGGTCGCCGACATCACGGACGCCCTCGCCACGACCTCCCTCTCGTCGGAGCTCAACGCCTCGACGCTCGCCATCGCCCAGGACGCCAAGGGCCAGGTCTACGGCATCCCGACCGACGCCTACTCGCTCGGGCTCGCCTACAACCGCGCGCTCTTCGAGCAGGCCGGCCTCGACGCCGACAACCCGCCCACGACCTGGGACGAGGTGCGCGCCGCTGCCAAGACCATCGCCGACAAAACCGGCAAGACCGGCTTCTCGCAGCTCACCAAGGACAACCAGGGCGGCTGGATCATCGCGGCGCAGTCGTACAGCCGCGGCGGCACCATGGAGAACGAGGACGGCACCAAGGTCACGTTCGACTCCGATGCCACCAAGGACTCGCTGCAGTACCTGCACGACCTGCGCTGGGAGGACGACTCCATGGGCTCGAACTTCCTGCTCGGAGCCGCGGACCTCGCCCAGCAGTTCGCCGCGGGCGAGGTGGGCATGTTCGTGATCCAGTCCCTCGCCTACCAGCCGATTGTCGAGGTGTTCGGGATGCCCTCCGCCGACTTCGGCTTCACGACCCTGCCGACCGTGGACGGCGGCGACTCGGTGACGCTCTCGGGCGGCAACGTCGAGATCGTCAACGCCAAGGCGACGGAGGCCGAGAAGGTCGCGGCCGTCGAGTGGATCGACTACTACAAGCTCGAGAAGTACCGCTCTGAGGACGCGGCGCTCGAGGACGCCAACCTCAAGGTCTCGCAGAACACGGCGGTGGCGATCCCCGGCCTCTCGCCCGTGAGCGACAAGCAGTTCGAGACCTACCTGGGCTGGATCAAGGACGTCAACAACGTGCCCACGTCGAACTTCCAGCCGTACCTCGACCGCGCGCCCAAGCAGACCGTGCTCGCCGAGCCCGCCAGCAACTCGCAGGAGCTCTACGCGGCGCTCGACCCGGTCGTGCAGGCTGTACTGACCGACAAGAACGCCGACATCGACTCGCTCGTCGCCGAGGCCGCCAAGGCAGTTCAGGCGAAGCTGGGCCGATAGTAAGACCTGCGGGGGCCGGCGACCCCGGCCCCCGCAGCACGTCCCCCCGCCGATCTCCCGGAGAACCATGACAGCAGCACCACCCGCCTCGCGCTTCACGCGCTGGCGCCGCCGGGGAGGGCTCAGCACACTCGCGCTCGCTGTGCCCACCCTGCTGATCTTCGGCTACTTCTCCTGGAAGCCCCTCCTCCAGGGCATCACCATGAGCTTCCAGAAGTGGAACTTCGTCGCCGACCCCACCTGGGTCGGCCTCTCCAACTTCGAGTACGTGCTCGCCGACCCTCTGCTCGGCACCGCGGTGCTCAACACCCTGTGGTTCACGGTGCTCGCGATCCTGTTCGGATTCCCGCTGCCGATCGCCCTCGCCGTCGCGGTCTCCACCCTGCGCGGCCCCGCTCGGCGCCTCGCGTCCTTCCTGGCCTACCTTCCCGTGATCGTGCCGCCCGTGGTCGCGATCCTGCTGTGGAAGGTGTTCTACGACTCGAGCCCGCACGGGCTCTTCAACAGCCTGCTCGCGATCGTGGGCATCGGCCCGCAGCCGTGGCTGAACTCCGCGGCATCCGCCATGCCCTCGATCGTCCTCGAGGCGACGTGGGCGGGCGCGGGCACGGCCACGCTCATCTACCTCGCCGCCATCACGAGCGTGCGGCCCGAGCTGTATGAGGCCGCAGAGCTCGACGGCGCGGGCATCCGGCACCGTATCTGGCACGTGACCCTTCCCGGGCTGCGCACGGTCATCGTGATCATGCTGCTGCTGCAGCTGATCGGGGCGACGCAGGTGTTCGCCGAGCCGTTCCTGTTCACCGGGGGCGGGCCGCAGAACGCGACGGTCACCGTGCTCGTGCTGCTCTACCGGTACGCCTTCACGGCGGGGGACTACGGGGCGGCGACCGCCCTGGGCGTGCTGCTCGCGGTGTTCCTCGCGGCCCTCTCGGCCGTCTACCTGCTGGTCACGAGAAAGTGGAGCGACGCATGAGCGACGACGCGCGCACCCTGGTCTCCCGCCACGACCTCGTCCGTCCCGGCACCCGAGTGGCGGTGCGGCTCGTGCACGCCATCGTGCTCGCGGGGGTCGTCATCGCCGGGCTCGGCCCGATCGCGTGGCTCGCGTTCGCGTCGCTCAACACGACGCAGGAGGTACTGCGCGATCCGTTCGGCGTCTTCCTGCACGCCGACGAGTGGGGCAACTACGCGGCGGCGTTCGGAGTTGTCGACGTCGGGAAGTACCTGCTGAACACGATCATCGTCGCGGGCGGCGCGTGCCTCGCCAACCTCGCGGTGGCGATCTCGGCGGCGTACGTCATCGCGATCCTCAAACCGCGCTGGGCGGGAATCCTGAGCGGGGCGATCCTGGCGACGCTGTTCCTGCCGGGCGTCGTCTCGCTGGTGCCGCTGTACCTCACGATCCTCGACGTGCCGCCGTTCGGCATCAACCTGCAGAACACGTACTGGGCCGTCTGGCTGCCCGCGGCGGCGAACGCGTTCAGCATCCTGATCATGGTCGGGTTCTTCCGCGCCATGCCGCGCGAGCTGATCGAGGCGGCCCGGATCGACGGGGTCGGCAACCTCCGGATGCTCTGGTACATCGTGCTCCCGCTGTCGCGCCCCATCCTGGGCGTCGTCGCCCTGCTCGCGATCATCGCGGCGTGGAAGGACTACCTCTGGCCCTCGCTGGTGCTCGCCGACTCGGCGGTGCAGCCCATCTCGGTGGCCCTGCCGCTGGTGGGCAAGATCACCGACCTCTCGGTGTTCATGGCTGCGCTGCTGCTCGCGACGATCATCCCGGTGCTGCTGTTCGCGGTCTTCCAGAAGCAGATCCTCTCCGGAGTGGGGGCGACCTCGGGGCTCAAGGACTGACCGTAGGCTCGTCTTCGTGCCACCGGTCGTAGAGCTCCGCAGCGTCTCGTTCGTCAGGGAGGGCAGGCGCATCCTCGACGACGTGTCCTTCGTCGTCGAGGCGGGGGAGCACTGGGCCCTCCTCGGCCCCAACGGCGCGGGCAAGAGCACGATCCTCGGCTTCTGCGGCGCTCTCACGCACCCGACCACCGGCACCGTGCACGTGCTCGACGGCCAGCTGGGGCGCACAGAGCTGCAGGCGCTGCGGCGGTCGATCGGGCACGTCAATCCGCGGCACCCGGTCCGGTCGCCGCTCACCGTGCTCGAGGTGGTGCTCACCGGCATCACGGGAACGATCGAGAGCGCCATGCGGTGGGAGCCCACTGCCGGCGAGCTCGATCGCGCGCACGGGCTGATCGGCGCGCTCGGCCTGGCCGGGATCACCGATTCGCTCTGGCCGAACCTCTCGCAGGGCGAGCGCGGCCGCACCCTCATCGCCCGTGCACTCATCTCCGAGCCTCGGCTCCTCCTGCTCGACGAGCCGTCGACCGGCCTCGACGTCGCGGCCCGGGAGCAGCTGCTCGAGACGATCGACACGCTCGAGCAGTCGCATCCCGAGGTCGCATCGATCCTCGTGACCCACCACCTCGAGGAGCTGCCGAGCACGACCACCCACGCCATGCTCGTGTCGCACGGCAGGCTCACGGCGGTGGGCGCGGTGCACGACGTCGTGACCACGGCGAACGTCACCGCGGCCTTCGAGCACCCGATCGACGTCGACTTCCGCGACGGCCGCTGGGGAGCCCGCGCCCGCCGCCGCTAGCTGCTCCCGCGGGCGCCCCGCCCTGCCCGCCCCCCGCCCGCCGCCCGCCTTCCCTGCCAGCCGCCCCGCCCGCCCCGGTACCAAATGCAGGAGGTGAGCGCTCTCACGCAGAGTGCTCCGGCAGAAGTACGCGGATTGGGCGAGCGGCACTCCTGCATTTGATACAGCCGGGGGATGCCCGGGGCCGAGGGACGCCCCGGAGCCGGGGTGCCCGGGGCCGGGGGACGCCCGGAGCAGGCGGCAGCGTCAGCCGAGCAACGACTCCACGACGAGCGACCGCGGGGTCTCCGGGCCGCCGAGGGTCGAGCGGCCGGGAACGAGGACTCCGGGCACCAGGGCCGTCGTGGCCTCCTCGCCCGAGAGCTTCGCGGCGACGAGTTCGACCGCGGCAGAGCCGACCGCGTCGAACCGGAGGTCGATGGTGGTGAGCAGCGTCTCCGTGACCCCCGCCTGGCCGGCCTTGTTGTCGACGCCGATGATGGCGATGTCCTCCGGAACCCGGATGCCCGCGGCGAGCAGCTGCGCGTGCAGGCCGATGGCGATCTCGTCGTTGCCCGCGAAGATGGCGTCGCACTCCACGCCGTCGGCGAGGATGGCGTTCGCGGCGGCGAAGCCCCACTCCCGCGTGAAGTCGCCGTGGCGCACGGGCTCGACGAGGGAGAGTCCGCGCGACTCGAGCCCCTCGCGCAGGCCGCGCGCGCGGTCCCGCACCGAGTTGAGGCGCGCCTCGGCGGTCACATGGACCACGCGGGTGCGACCGATGCCGGCGAAGTGCTCAGCGGCGAGACCGCCCGCGAACGCGTCATCCGGCAGCGTGCAGAGGTCGTCGGGGTCGTCGGAGCGCGAGAAGGCGTAGACCACGGGCCCGGTGAAGTCGTGCGACACGGATGCGCTGAGGAAGTCGGTGCCCTCGCCGATCACGACGACGCCGTCGACGTGGCGCGACTGCAGGCGGCGCACGTGCTCGCGCCGCTGCTTGCCGTCGTGCTGTGCGTCGTACAGCGTGCTCGCGAGGTCGACGTCGGAGAGCGCGCGGTTGACCCCGACCAGCACGGGCATGCAGAACGCGCCCGACGCATTCTCGGCGAGGATGCCGATGGTGTTGCTGCGCCCGGATGCCACGGACCGCGCGAGCGCGTTGGGCCGGTAGTCGAGGCGCCGGGCCGTCTCCAGCACGCGCTCCCGGGTCTGCTCCGCCACGCGGCCCGAGCCGTTCATCACCTGGGACGCCGTCGCTATCGACACGTCCGCGGCGCGCGCGAGATCGATGAGTCGTACAGACTTCGTCGCCACGTTCGCTCCCTGAGGTTCCTTCGTCGATCCTAGCTGCGAAACCGCTTTAGCGAGCGATCGCCGCGATGATCGCCCCCGTGGCGCTCACCAGGTCGGCGGGCGCGAGCTCGATGTCGAACCCGCGGCGGCCGCCCGACACGAACACCGTGTCGTACAGCTCGGCGGTCTCGTCGAGCACGGTCACGTGCCGCAGCTTCTGCCCGATGGGGGAGATGCCGCCGACGACGTAGCCGGTCCGCCGCTCGGCGAGCTTCGGGTCCGCCATCTCCGCCTTCTTGCCGCCCGCCGCCGCGGCGAGGGCCTTGAGGTCGAGCTTGCCCGAGACCGGCACGATGCCCACGACGAGCTGGCCGTCGACATCCGCCATCAGGGTCTTGAAGACCTGGCCGGGGTCGAGGCCGAGCGCGTCCGCGGCTTCGAGGCCGAAGTTCGTGGTGCCGGGGTCGTGCGCGTACTCATGGGCGGTGAACGGGATGCCCGCCGCCCCGAGCGCGACCGTCGCAGGGGTGCCGCTCATGCGCTCAGTGCGCCCTGAACAGCTGCATCGACGCCCCCGCCACGACGAGCTCGCTGCCCGGGCCGTGCTCGTCCATCGACTCGGTCGCGTCCTCGACCGCGGAATCCCACAGCAGCGTGTACGACGTGACGCCCTCGTGCTCGGGCAGGGTCACGGTCACGTCGTCCTCGAGGCCGTGCACGATGAGCAGGATGCGGTTGAACTCCTCGAACTCGGGGGTCGACGCGGCGAGGTACTGCAGCGTGCGCTCCTCGGGGGAGTCCCAGTCCTTCTCGCTCATGGCGAGCCCCTGCTTGTTGTACCAGTCCATCTGCGTGGCGCTCGGCACGGTCTCGCCCCACTTCCCGTACCGCACCGGCCGCAGGGCGGGGTTCTCGCGCCGCAGCTCGATCAGCTGGCGGGTGACCTGCAGCAGGTCGTCCTGCCAGTCCTCGTGCTCCCACGGCAGCCAGGTGAGCTCGCCGTCCTGGTTGTACGCGTTGTTGTTGCCCCGCTGGGTGCGCCCGAACTCGTCGCCGGCGGTCAGCATCGGGATGCCCGCGCTCAGCAGCAGCGTGCCGAGCAGGTTGCGCATCGCCTTGCAGCGGGCCTCCCTGATGGTCTCGTCGTCGGTGTGGCCCTCGGCGCCGTAGTTGAACGAGTGGTTGCTGTCGGTGCCGTCGCGGTTCTTCTCGCCGTTGCCGAGGTTGTGCTTCTCGTTGTACGCGGTGAGGTCGGCCATGGTGAAGCCGTCGTGGGCGGTGATGAAGTTCACCGAGGCCATGGGCCCGCGCTCCTGCGAGAACACGTGCGCCGAGCCCGCGAGCCGCCGCGCGAGGGAGCCGATGCCGTTCGGCGCAGCGCCGTTCGCCCGGGCGGCCCCGATGTCCGTGAGCCAGAAGTCGCGCATCCGGTCGCGGTAGCCGTCGTTCCACTCCGACCAGCCGTCGGGGAACTTGCCGACCTGCCAGCCGCCCATGCCCACGTCCCACGGCTCGGCGATGATCTTCACGCCCTGCAGCTGCGGGTCGTCGCGAATGGCGAGCAGCAGGGGATGCTCGGGCTGGAACTCGTTCGCCGCATCCCGCCCCAGGGTCGCCGCGAGGTCGAAGCGGAATCCGTCTACCTGCACGTCGTTCGCCCAGTACCGCAGCGAGTCGAGGATGAGCCGCTGGGCGGCCACCGTCGCGGTGTTCACCGAGTTGCCGCAGCCCGTGACATCCACGTACTCGCCGTCCGGTGTCTGGCGGTAGTAGTTCTTGTTGTCGAGGCCGCGCAGGCTCGTGGTGGGCCCGCCCAGGCCCTCTTCGGCGGTGTGGTTGTAGACAACGTCGAGCACGACCTCGAGCCCCGCCTCGTGCAGGAGCTTGACCATGCCCTTGAACTCGCGCAGCACCGCGCCGGTGCCGCCGAACTGCGCCTCGCGGCTGGCGTACGCGGCGTGCGGGGTGAAGAAGTTGAGTGTGTTGTAGCCCCAGTAGTTGATGAGGCCCTGCTTGATGAGCCGCTGCTCGCTCACGAACTGGTGCACCGGGAGGAGCTCGACCGTGGTGACGCCGAGGTCCTTCAGGTAGGCGATGGTGGACTCGTGGGCGAGCCCCGCGTACGTGCCGCGGAGCTCCTCCGGCACCTCCGGGTTGAGCTTCGAGATGCCCTTCGCGTGGGCCTCGTACAGTACGGTGTGGTCCATGCCGATGCGGGGCTTTCTCGAGTGGCCCCAGTCGAAGGTGTCGGGCTCCTGCACATAGCCGCGCCAGTCGCCGCTCGACGTGCGGGCCAGGCCGCGGGCGTACGGGTCGATGAGGTGCAGCGCGGGGTCGAACGCGTGGCCGGGGGTCGTCGGGCCGTTGGCGCGGATCGAGTACCGCACGCCGGGCACGAGCTGCTTCGACTCGGCAGCCCAGACGTCGCCCTCGCCCTTGGCCATCGGGATCGTCTTGGCGACCCACGACGGGTCCTTCTCGTCGAACAGGCAGAGCTCCATGCTGGTCGCCGAGGCGGACCACACCCGCAGCTCGCCGCCCCTGTCGCCGAGGGTCACTCCGAGGTCGGCCAGATGGTCAGTCGGGTGGTCAGGCATGGGGACAAGGGTAGCCAACGCGTGAGTCATGCTTGTTACGAAGGAGGCACAGCACATGGAGGCACAGCGCACGGAAGCACAGCGCACGGGCATCTACCTCGACCACGCGGCCACGACGCCGCTGCGGCCGTCCGTGCTCACCGCCTACGTCGAGGCGCTCGGCGTCGTGGGCAACCCGTCGTCGATCCACTCACGGGGCCAGCAGGCGAAGCGGATGCTCGAAGAGGCGCGCGAGGCGGTGGCCTCCTCCCTGGGCGCCGACGCCGTCGAGGTGACGTTCACGTCGGGCGGGACCGAGGCGATCAACCTCGCGATCAAGGGGCTGTTCTGGTCGCAGCGCGCCCTGGATCCGGCGAAGCGCCGCATCCTCGTCTCCCGCGCCGAGCACCACGCCACCATCGACGCGGTCGAGTGGCTCGAGCAGCACGAGGGCGCGGTCATCGACTGGATCCCCGTCGACTCGGCCGGCCGTATCGACCTCGCCTACGTGGAGTCTGCGCTCGCCGACGACGTAGCCCTCGTCACCGCCCTGTGGGCGAACAACGAGGTCGGTACTGTCCAGCCGGTCGAGGCGCTCGTCGCCCTCGCGGCGGTGCACGGGGTGCCGGTCCACTGCGACGCCGTCTCGGCCTACGGGCACGTGCCGATCGACTTCCACGCGTCCGGGCTCGCCGCGCTCAGCGTCTCCGCCCACAAGATCGGCGGGCCGGTGGGCGTCGGCGCGCTCCTCATCTCCCGCGCGACGACCGTCACCCCGCTCCTGCACGGCGGCAACCAGCAGCGCGCCCGGTCGGGCACGCAGGACTCGGCGGGCGCCGTGGCCTTCGGCGTCGCGGCATCCCTGCCCCTCTTCGACAGCACCGCCCTGCGCGACCGGCTGATCGCGGGGGTGCAGCGCGCCGTGCCGACGGCGATCCTGCGCGGCGACCCCCTCCACCGTCTGCCGAACAACGCGCACTTCACGTTCCCCGGCTGCGAGGGCGACTCCCTTCTCTTCCTGCTGGATGCCGCGGGCTTCAGCGTCTCGACCGGCTCCGCCTGCCAGGCCGGGGTGCCCGAGGCCTCCCACGTGCTCCTCGCGATGGGACTCATCGAGCCCGACGCCCGCGGAGCCCTCCGCATCACCGTCGGCCACGAGACCACGGAGGCCGAGGTCGACGCGTTCCTCGCCGCGCTCCCCGCGGCGGTCGAGCGCGCGAGGTCGGCGGGCATGGCGGCGGGCTGAGCAGCTCGCGACTGCGCCACCCGCCGCGCGGGGTGGCCGCCTCCGCACCCGTGCGGACCTTTCGACACGGCGCGCCCGCCGTTCCCTCCGCGCGAGGTCGCAACCACCGCATGGCTCGGGCAGCGCGACCGACCGTGCACTTGCGCCCGCCTTTGCACCTGTAATAAACTTCTGACAGGTGAAAGGAGGAAGCGTGAATGCGGAGCAGCTGAGCACGTGGCTGACCGCGATCTCGAGTCCGCAGCGCATGCGCATCCTCGCCACGATCGCCGAGGCACCCCTGCACGTGAGTGAGATCGCGCGCCGGATGGGGATGTCTCGCGCACTGCTCTACATGCACCTCGCCAAGCTCGAGGAGGCCGGGTTCGTGACCGGCCACCACGAGCTCACCGAGGACGGCAAGGCGCTGAAGCTCTTCACCGCAGCGCCCTTCACCAAGACCCTCGACCTTGCCGCTCTCGTGGCGGCGGTCGCGGCATCCCCCCAACAAACTCCGCAGGAACCCCCGAAGGAAGGCAACGACTAATGGAGTACTGGTTCTACAGCCTCTGGTTCTGGCTCGCCCTCGTCGCGATCATCGCGATCGTCGCGGGAGTGATCACGAACGCCGTGAACAAGGGCAACGAGACGAAGCGCTACGTTGCCGACGCCGCGAACGGCGGCGACTACAAGAAGCTCGCCGACGATGCCGCGGCGACAAACACCGAGCTCCTCGCGAGACTGGGCGCCGTCGAACAGCGCCTCGGCTCGATCGAGAAGACCCTCACCGAGATCCCCTAACGAGAGCGAGCACGACAATGGACATCCCCTGGTACGGCTACATCGCCATCATCGGCGTCATCGGCTGGGCAGCCATGGTCATCATCGGCGCCCGCGGCTACGGGCGCTCGAAGGAGGGCAACGCCAAGGCGGGCGACGTGATGCAGGAGAACATCGCGACCAACAAGGCGGTGCTTGCCAAGCTCGAGAGCATCGAGACCCGTTTGGGCGTCGTCGAGAAGACCCTCACCGACATCCAGTAGCTCAGGAGTAGTACGTACACTCGTCGGGTGAAGGTTCTCGCGGCGATGAGTGGGGGAGTGGACTCCGCCGTCGCTGCCGCGCGCGCCGTCGACGCCGGCCACGAGGTCGTCGGGGTGCACCTCGCGCTCAGCCGCACTCCCGGCACGCTGCGCACCGGTGCCCGCGGGTGCTGCACCATCGAGGACTCGATGGATGCCCAGCGCGCGACCAACATCATCGGCATCCCGTACTACGTGTGGGACTTCTCCGAGCGGTTCCGCCTCGACGTCGTTGACGACTTCATCGCCGAGTACGCCGCCGGCCGCACCCCCAACCCGTGCATGAGGTGCAACGAGCGCATCAAGTTCGCGGCGCTCCTCGAGAAGGCGCTCGCGCTCGGCTTCGACGCCGTCGTGACCGGCCACTACGCCTCGATCGTCACCGACGCCGACGGCAACCGCGAGCTGCACCGCGCTTCCGCGTGGGCGAAGGACCAGAGCTACGTCCTCGGCGTGCTCACCGCGGAGCAGCTGGCGCACGCGATGTTCCCGCTGGGCGCCACCCCCTCCAAGGCGGAGGTCCGCGCCGAGGCCGCCGCCCGCGGCTTCAGCGTCGCGAACAAGCCCGACTCTCACGACATCTGCTTCATTCCCGACGGCGACACCCGCGGCTGGCTCGCCGACAGGGTGGGCGCCGAGCAGGGCGCCATCCTCGATCGCGACGGCACGGTGATCGGCCAGCACGAGGGTGCGCTCGCCTTCACGATCGGCCAGCGCAAGGGCCTCAACGTCGGCTACCCGACGGACGACGGCAAGCCGCGCTTCGTCCTCGAGATCCGACCCAAGACGAACGAGGTCGTGGTCGGGCCGCGCGAGGCGCTCGAGATCGGGGAGCTGGCGGGCACGAAGTACTCGTGGGCGGGGCTTCCGCCCCGCGATCCGGCCACGCCGTTCGACTGCGAGGTGCAGGTGCGCGCCCACGCCGACCCGGTGCCCGCGACGGCTGTCGTGCGCGACCGCGAGCTCGTGGTCACGCCGGTAGAGCCCATCACGGGCCTCGCGCCGGGGCAGACCGCCGTGCTGTACGTCGGCACCCGCGTTCTCGGCCAGTGCACGGTCGCGCGCACCGTCTCCGCCGTGCCCATTCGCGCCTGAGCAACGTCGGCGGCCGTCCGTAAACTGGCGGGGTGGCAGAGAGCGAAGTACATCAACACGCGGATGCGGAACTGACGGCGGCGAAGGCCGAGGTCGACGCGCTGACCACGCGCATCCTCGAACTGCGCGACGCGTACTACGAGCGGGACGAGGAGCTCGTCAGCGACGAGGAGTACGACCGCATGATGCGGCGCCTCGACGAGCTCGAGCGGATGTTCCCCGAGCTCCAGGGGCAGGACAGCCCCACCCAGACCGTCGGCGGCCGCGCCGCGACCCTCTTCGACCCCGTCACGCACGCCGAGCGCATGCTCTCGCTCGACAACGTGTTTTCCCTCGACGAGTTCACCGCCTGGGCCACGAAGGTCGAGCGCGACTCCGGCCGCCGCGTCGACTTCCTGTGCGAGCTGAAGATCGACGGCCTCGCCATCAACCTTCGCTACGAGAACGGCCGCCTCGTCAGTGCCGCCACGCGCGGCGACGGGGTGGTCGGGGAGGACGTCACCGAGAACGTGCGGTTCATCAACGGAATCCCGGCGCGACTGACCGGCGAGGGGCATCCGCCGCTCGTCGAGGTCCGCGGCGAGATCTTCTTCCCGGTGGAGTCGTTCCGCGAGCTGAACGCCGAGCAGGCTGCCGCGGGGGAGAGGGTGTTCGCGAACCCACGGAACGCGGCATCCGGGTCGCTCCGCCAGAAGTCCGAGGGCAAGAACGCGGCGGGGCTCGACCTCATGCACCGCAGGCTGTCGCGGCTCCGGATGCTCGTGCACGGCATCGGCGCCTGGGGCAACCCTCCCGTGGCGTCGCAGAGTGAGACGTACGAGCTGCTCAAGGGCTGGGGCCTGCCCACCAGCACCCACTACCGGGTGCTGCCCGACGCCGCCGGGGCCGCCGAGTTCATCGAGTACTACGGCGACCACCGAGACTCGGTTGAGCACGAGATCGACGGCATCGTCGTGAAGGTCGACGAGCTGTACCTGCACGAGGAGCTGGGGGCGACCAGCCGGGCGCCCCGCTGGGCCATCGCCTACAAGTACCCGCCCGAGCAGGTGAACACCAAGCTGCTCGACATCGTCGTCTCGGTCGGCCGCACCGGCCGGGTTACCCCCTTCGCCGTCATGGAGCCGGCGCGCGTCGCGGGCTCGGTGGTGCGCCAGGCCACCCTCCACAACCAGGACGTCGTGAAGGCCAAGGGCGTGCTCATCGGCGACACCGTCGTGCTGCGCAAGGCGGGCGAGGTGATCCCGGAGGTGCTCGGGCCGGTCGTCGAGCTGCGGGACGGCACCGAGCGCGAGTTCGTCATGCCCACCCACTGCCCGGAGTGCGGCACGCTGCTCGCCCCGGCGAAGGAGGGCGACATCGACCTGCGCTGCCCGAACGCGCGCAGCTGCCCCGCCCAGGTGCGGGGGCGGGTCGAGCACGTCGGCTCGCGCAACTCGCTCGACATCGAGGGGCTCGGCGAGGTCGGCGCCGCGGCGCTCACGCAGCCGCTCGTGCCCGAGGTCCCGCCGCTCGTCACCGAGGCGGGGCTGTTCGCGCTCACCCTCGACGACCTCGTCGACATCCGTGTCGAGGTCCGCGATCGCGAGACCGGGCTGCCGACGGGGCGCACCGAGACGCCGTACCAGCGCAAGCGCGCCAAGAAGGACGGCGAGGGCGACTCCGAGTTCGTGCCGTCCAGCGCCGCGACGAAGCTGCTCGAGGAGATCGAGAAGGCGAAGACCAAAGACCTCTGGCGCATCCTGGTGTCGCTCAGCATCCGGCACGTCGGGCCGGTCGCCGCGCGGGCGCTCGCGAACTACTTCGGCTCGCTCGACGCGATCCGCGCCGCCACGAGGGAGGAGCTCGCGGCCGTCGACGGCGTCGGCGGGATCATCGCGGACGCGCTCATCGAGTGGTTCGCGGTCGACTGGCACCAGGAGATCATCGAGCAGTGGGCGGCGGCCGGCGTGCAGTTCTCCACCCCCGGGCATCCCGGTCCCGGTGCCGCTGCGGCCAACGACGGCCCGCTCGCCGGACTGACCGTGGTCGCTACCGGCTCGCTGGAGGGGTTCACGCGGGAGGGCGCGCTCGAGGCGATCATCGCGGCGGGCGGCAAGGCGGCGTCGAGCGTCTCGAAGAAGACGGATTTCGTCGCCGCGGGCCCGGGCGCCGGGTCGAAGCTCGGCAAGGCGGAGGAGCTCGGGGTGCGCATCATCGACGCCGAGCAGTTCGCGAAACTGCTGGCCGGCGGCCCCTCGGCGCTCGACTGAGCCCCAGACGCACGACCCCACACCCACGACCCCAGACCCACGACCGCACACCCACGAGTGTGCAGAAAACGCTCCCAAATCCGACCTAGAGAGCGTTTTCTGCACTCTCGGCAGCCGAGACTCAGGGATGTGCGACACCGGGAGCCTGATCGGCGACTAAACCGGTATATCGCCGGGCTGAAATGTACCCCGAATTCAGGGTTGTCGACCCCCGATTCCGTACGCCTTCCGCGCTCGTTGGAGTTCCCTGTAACCCGGCGGAATTCCAATTAACAATTTTCACAGTGGAAACATTGGTGACCCCCCAAACGGGGCGTTCTATCCCCTACCATGGGGGGGTGCGCGAACGCACGCCGACCCACGGCGTTCGATCGTGCAAACGAGGGACACCCGAAGTGCTGTTTGACGTCGCAGCAATCTTGACCTCGGTGACACTGGGACCGGTCGCCGAGGCCTTTGGCGTTCACGAAATCTCCACGTACTCCGTGCACAGCACGCTGCCGGTCGCGCAGCCCGATGCCCTGCCGGACGCCCCGCCGGCCCCCTTCATCGGCCCCGAGCCTGCCGAGGGCGTCAGCGGCCAGGTGCAGGGCACCCGTCTGCTCGACCAGCTTTCGCTGCTGCCGTCCCGCGGCATCACCACCTGGGCCGCCGCCAACCCGGAGGCCATCGCCGGCCTCCTCGCCAGCCCGCCCCCGGCGCACGACGTCACGCTGTGGTGGCAGGGCCTCGACATGGATGCCCGGCTCGCCCTGCGCAATGCCACCCCGCAGCTCGTGGGCAACCTCGACGGCATCCCGTACTCCATCCGCGACGTCGCGAACCGCGCCGTGCTCACGTCGACCATGCGCAGCCTCAACGAGACGATCGCGACCGAGTCCGGCCGCACGGTGGTGGAGAACGCGAAGCAGCAGCTGCACATGCTGCAATCCATCTCCGACGCGCTCGGCGACAGCCGGTCGTCGAACCGCACCCTGATGACCCTCGATGTCACCGGCCAGGGCCGCGCGGCCATCGTCCTCGGCGACCTCCGCACCGCGGACTACGTGAGCTACCTCGTGCCCGGCATGTTCTTCACCATCGAGAACCAGATGGGGGACTGGGTGGATGCCGCGTCCCGCCTCCACGACGAGGAGCTCAGCTGGCTCGCGCTCCTCGGCCCGGGCGCGGGCACCACGACCACGGCCGACCCGACAGTCGCGACCGTCGCCTGGATCGGCTACCACACCCCCAACCTCACGAACGTGGGCGGCATCCAGAACGCGTACGAGGGCCGGGATGCCCTGGCCAGCGCCATCGAGGGGCTCCAGTCGGTCCGCGCGGGCAACGAGCCCTACGTCTCGGTGATCGCGCACTCCTACGGCTCGACCGCCGCCCTCATGGCGCTGACCGAGTACGACTTCGACATCGACGCGCTCGCCATGGTCGGCTCGCCCGGCAGTCCCGCGAAGTCGGTGGAGGAGCTGCACGTGCGCAACGGCAACGTCTACGTGGGGGAGGCGGCGTGGGATCCGATCCCCAACAGCGCGTACTTCGGCAGTGACCCGGGTGCCAAGAGCTACGGCGCCAAGCCCATGGGCGTGAGCGGGGGAACTGACCCTCTCACGCACCTCGCGCTCGGGGCATCCACCGGTCACAACGAGTACTTCTCCGCCGGCACCGAGTCGATGCGCAACTTCGCCCTCATCAGCATCGGCCAGGGGCAGTACGTCACGTCGGGCCAGTAGCCCGTACCCCGAATGAGTGCTCCCCGTAGTGGGACGCGACACCGCCGCGCGCCAGTCGTAGCGTGATACCCGACGCAATTGCGATGGGGGTCCAATGCGGTCAGGTGTTGCACAGGGGATAGCACGCGGCGTGGGGGCCGCGTGCTTCCTCGTGCTTCCCGTCCTCCTGCTGGGCAGCTGCATGACCCGCGCCCAGGCAGACTCGGCGTCGGATGCCCCCACTCTCGCCCAGGCTCGCAGCGACCTCTACTCCACCCTCGACGAGACGCAGGAGCTGATCGGCGGCAGCTGGAGCAACCTGGACGACCCGAACAGCCGCGGCTGCATCCTCGGCAGTGCCGCCGGCCGCACCTTCTCCGCGCTGCGCACCGCCCCGCCTGTCGGCGACCCCTCGTCGGCCGTCGCGGCGGCCTGGGAGGAGGAGGGCTACACGGTCGACAGCACCCAGATCGGCCCCGTCGCGCAGCTCATCGGAACGAACGAGGGCGCCGCGCTGCTCATCTTCCGGCTCAGCGACCGCGCCATGACTCTGCAGGGCGAGAGCGAGTGCCGCCCAGCCCCGCTGCGCTGACCCAGACGGGCTGACCGTAGACTTGTGCGGTCCCCTTCCGCACGCCGCTGTTCACTCACACCCCGGAGTCGCATGTCTGAAATCACGACCGATGTCGTGTCCCACCTCGCGAATCTCGCTCGCATCGCGCTGACCCCCGAGGAGATCGAGAAGCTCACGGGCGAGCTCGGCGTGATCGTCGAGTCCGTCGCGAAGGTGAGCGAGGTGGCAACGCCCGACGTTCCCGCGACGAGCCACCCGATCCGGCTGGTCAACGTGTTCCGGCCCGACGTCCCGGGCCAGACCCTCACCACCGAGCAGGCGCTGGCCGGAGCCCCGGAGCACGACGGCTCCCGCTTCAAGGTGAGCGCGATCCTGGGGGAGGAGCAGTGAGCGACCTGATCCACCTCTCCGCCGCCGCGCTCGCGGAGAAGCTCGCCTCGCGCGAGGTCTCGTCCGTCGAGGCCACTCAGGCGCACCTCGACCGCATCGCTGCGGTCGACGGCGACATCCACGCCTTCCTGCACGTTAACGCTTCGGCGCTGGATGCCGCGGCCGCCGTCGACGCCCAGCGCGCGGCCGGTGAGAAGCTCGGCCCCCTGGCCGGTGTGCCCGTCGCGATCAAGGACGTGCTCTGCACCATCGGGATGCCCTCCACCGCGGGCTCGAAGATCCTCGAGGGCTGGATCCCGCCCTACGACGCGACCCCGGTCGCGCTGCTCCGGTCCGCCGGACTCATCCCGCTCGGCAAGACCAACATGGACGAGTTCGCCATGGGCTCGTCGACCGAGCACTCGGCGTACGGCCCCACCAAGAACCCGTGGGACTTCGACCGCATCCCCGGCGGCTCGGGCGGCGGCTCTGCCGCGGCCGTTGCGGCTTTCGAGGCGCCGCTCGCCCTCGGCTCCGACACGGGCGGCTCGATCCGCCAGCCGGCCGCGGTCACCGGCTCCGTCGGCGTGAAGCCCACCTACGGCGGAGTCTCCCGCTACGGCGCGATCGCCCTCGCCTCCTCGCTCGACCAGGTCGGCCCGGTGTCGCGCACTGTCCTCGACGCTGCGCTCCTGCACGACGTGATCGGCAAGTACGACCCGCGCGACAGCACGTCGCTCAAGGACGAGTGGCCGTCGTTCGCGGAGGCCGCCCGATCGGGTGCCCGCGCGGAGTCGCTCAAGGGACTGCGCGTCGGCGTGGTCAAGGAGCTCGACAGCCCCGGCTTCCAGGCCGGCGTCTCGCAGCGCTTCCACGAGGCCATCGAGCTGCTCACCGCGGCGGGTGCCGAGATCGTCGAGGTCTCCGCTCCCCACTTCGAGTACGCGGTGGCCGCGTACTACGTGATCCTGCCCGCCGAGGCATCCAGCAACCTCGCCAAGTTCGACTCCGTGCGCTTCGGCATGCGCTCCAAGGTGAGCGGCACCGTCGAGGACGTCATGGCCGCGACCCGCGAGGCCGGCTTCGGTCCTGAGGTGAAGCGCCGCATCATCCTGGGCACCTACGCGCTCTCGGCCGGCTACTACGACGCGTACTACGGCAGCGCCCAGAAGGTGCGCACGCTCATCCAGCGCGACTTCGCCTCGGCGTTCGAGAAGGCCGACGTGCTCATCTCGCCGTCCGCGCCGACCACGGCCTTCACGTTCGGCGAGAAGATCGACGACCCGCTGGCCATGTACCTCAACGACGTGACGACGATCCCGGCGAACCTCGCGGGCGTGCCCGGCATGGGCCTGCCGATCGGGCTCGCCCCCGAGGACGGCCTGCCCGTCGGCTTCCAGATCATGGCGCCGGCCCGCGAGGATGCCCGGCTCTACACGCTCGGGGCCACCCTCGAGCGCCTCCTCGAGGAGAAGTGGGGCCGCACCCTCATCAGCCAGGCGCCCGCGCTCTAGCGCGGGTTGAGTAAGGCGCTCTGGCGCCTGTATCGAAACCCGGTGGGTTGAGTAAGGCGCTCTGGTGCCTGTATCGAAACCCGGTGGGTTGAGTAAGGCGCTCTGGCGCCTGTATCGAAACCCGGTGGGTTGAGTAAGGCGCTCTGGCGCCTGTATCGAAACCGGCTACTCGACTGCGTGGCTTCGATACGGCCCCAAGGCCCCTACTCAACCAGCCGAGACCGGTACGCGACCTGGTTCACGCGATTGCCGCACCGCACGCTGCAGAACCGCTTGGACCCGTTGCGGGAGAGGTCGACGAGCACGCCCTCGCAGTCGGGCGCGTCGCACACGCGCATCCGCTGGGTCTCGTCGGAGCGGATCACGTCCATGAGCGCGAGACCCACCTCCACACGGATGCGCTCGGCGAGGGGCGCGTCGGGGGCCGTCGCGTGCAGGTGCCAGTCGTACTCGTCGTGCCGGATCAGGTACGGCATCGCGTTCGCCTCGCGCATCATGCGGTTCACCTCGAGCGCCGCCGCGTCCCGGTCGAGGCTCCAGAAGCCGCGGATGAGCTCCCGCGTCTGCTGCACCTCGGCGAGCTCGGCCTCGTCCCGGTCGAACCGCCCGGTGTAGTTGTACTCGTCGACCAGTGCGGTCAGCTCCGGGGCTGTCGCGATCTCATCCAGCCCGCTCTTCGAGGCTGCGGGATGGGTGTTCGCGAGCGCCACGGTGAACTCGAGCGTGGCGATCGTGTCAGGGGCAAAAAGCAATTTGACTCCTTATTCTCGACCAGAGTACCGTCAGGCTCACCATGAAGACAAAGACCGCCCAGGGCATCGTGATCGCCGTCCTCGCGTCGCTCGCGTTCGGCACGTCCGGGGCGTTCGTGAAGCCGCTGTTCGAGGCCGGCTGGAGCCCCGCGGCGGCGGTCGCGCTGCGAGCGTTGGCGGGCAGCATCCTGCTCACGCCCTTCGCGGTTGTCGCCCTGCGCGGCCGGTGGGCGGCGCTGTGGCGCGGCCGCTGGCGCGTGCTCGGGATGGCCCTCATCGGCGTGGCCGGCTGCCAGCTGCTCTACTTCATGGCCGTGCAGCGGATTCCCGTCGGCACCGCCATTCTCGTCGAGTACACCGCCCCGGTGCTGCTCGTGCTGTTCGCGTGGGCGCGCACCCGGAGGATGCCGCGCGTGGTCGTGCTCCTCGGCTCCGCCGTGGCGATCGCCGGGCTCGTCCTGGTGATCGGCCCGGGCGCGCTCGCGTCGGTCGACTTGCTCGGCGTCCTATTCGCCTTCCTCGCCGCGATCGGCGCGGCCGGCTACTACCTCATCGCCGCCAGGCCGAACGAGGGCCTCCCGGGTGTCGCTCTCGCCTGGGCGGGCCTGTTCCTGGGCTCCCTCACGCTGTTCGCGGTGGGCGGGCTGCGCGCCGTGCCTTTCACGATGGTCTTCACGGACGTGCCCTTCCTTGGCGGAGTGGCACCGTGGTGGGTGCCGCTCGGCATTGTGGTGATCTTCGCGACCGCGATCGGCTACGCCGCGAGCATCATCGCGACCGGCCTGCTCGGCTCGCGCCTCATGTCGTTCATCGCGCTGCTCGAGGTCGTGTTCGCCACCGTGTTCGCGTGGCTGCTGCTCGGCGAGACGCTCACCCTGTCGCAGTTCCTCGGGGGAGCGCTCATCCTCGCCGGCATCGTGCTCGTGTACTCCGAGCGCCGCGCGGCCGTGCCCGTCGAGCCGCTGGAGATGCCCGCAGCCGTCGAGCCCGTGGGCGAGCACCTACCGGATTTGGAACCGCAGGCGCGCCCGTAGAATCGTCAGGTGGCTAAAGCTGAACTGATGGACTACGACAAGGCCCTCGAACTGTACGAGCCGGTGCTCGGCTTCGAGGTGCACGTCGAGCTCAACACGCAGACGAAGATGTTCTCGGATGCCCCGAACCCCGCCGCGGCCGGCAACGAGCCCCACGAGCCGAACACGACCATCACCCCGGTCGACCTGGGGCTGCCGGGATCCCTGCCGGTGGTGAACGAGCAGGCGATCAAGTACTCGATCAGCCTGGGCCTCGCGCTCGGCTGCTCGATCGCGCCCTCCAGCCGTTTCGCCCGCAAGAACTACTTCTACCCGGACCTCGCGAAGAACTACCAGATCAGCCAGTTCGACGAGCCGATCGCGTTCGACGGCCAGGTCGAGGTGGAGCTCGCCAACGGCAAGACCTTCACGGTCGAGATCGAGCGCGCGCACATGGAGGAGGACGCCGGCAAGCTCACCCACGTGGGCGGGGCGACCGGCCGCATCCAGGGTGCCGAGTACTCGCTCGTCGACTACAACCGCGCGGGCGTCCCGCTCGTCGAGATCGTCACGAAGATGATCACCGGCGCCGAGGCGGATGCCCCTGAGCTCGCCAAGGCGTACGTCTCCGCCATCCGCGACATCGTCGTGTCCCTCGGCATCTCCGAGGCGAAGATGGAGCGCGGAAACCTCCGCTGCGACGCCAACATCTCGCTCAGCCCCCGCGGCTCCGGCAAGCTCGGCACGCGCACGGAGACGAAGAACGTGAACTCCCTCCGGTCCGTCGAGCGGGCGATCCGCTACGAGATCCAGCGCCAGGCGGCGATCCTGGAAAAGGGCGGCACGATCATCCAGGAGACCCGTCACTGGCACGAGGACACGGGGGTGACCTCGGCCGGCCGCCCCAAGAGCGACGCCGACGACTACCGTTACTTCCCAGAGCCCGACCTCCTTCCCGTTGAACCTTCGCTCGAGCTGATCGAGGAGCTGCGCGCCGCCCTCCCCGAGGCGCCGTCCCTTCGTAAGAAGAGACTGCAGGAGGCCTGGGGATTCACCGACCTCGAGTTCCAGGATGTGCTCAACTCCGGCCTTCTCGTCGAGGTGGAGGAGACGGTCGCGGCGGGAGCAGCCCCTGCTCAGGCCCGCAAGTGGTGGACGGGTGAGATCGCGCGGCTCGCGAACACGGCATCCGTCGACGCCTCTTCGCTCGTCTCCCCGCTGCACGTCAGCGAGCTCGTGGCCATGATCGAGAACGGCGACCTCACCGACCGGCTCGCCCGCCAGGTGCTCGAGGGCGTCGTCGCGGGGGAGGGCTCGCCCGGCGAGGTCGTGAAGTCGCGCGGCCTGGCCGTCGTCTCGGACGACACCGCTCTGCTCGCCGCGATCGACGAGGCGCTGGCCGCCCAGCCGGACGTGCTCGAGAAGATCCGCGAGGGCAAGGTGCAGGCCGCCGGCGCCGTCATCGGCGCGGTGATGAAGGCCATGAAGGGCACCGCCGACGCGGCCCGCGTGCGCGAGCTCGTGCTCGAGCGGGCGCAGCAGTAGTGTCCGAGCTCGTCGTCGAGGTGCACATCCCCCTCTCGCTCCCGAAAGAGCTGGAGGAGGGCGAGGAGCCCTTCCCGTGGATCGACGAGGTCTCCGAGTTCCTGGCCGACCTCGAGGACGACCCCGCCGCCGACGGCGCCGCCCAGTACGAGGACGGCGAGGAGTTCGGCGACAACTACGTCTTCTTCCTCCACGGCGCCTCGGAGGCGTCGCTTCTCGCAGCGGCGGCCCGCATCGCCCGGATGCCCGGGGTGCCGACCGGCGCGTTCGCCATGGTCACGGACTCCGATGCCGGGGAGTTCGGGCTCGGCACTCGGGTCGAGCTCGACTGACACAGCCCCGAGGGGCGGAGGCCGGTTGCGGAGGACGACGCGCCGCAGACGCGCCCGCCGGCCCGGTATGCGCGGCGTGGCGTCCTCCGCAACGGCGGATCGTTCAGTCAGAAAACGGCGCAGGTGGAGGCCGGTGGGCTGGTGGGCCGTCTACAGTGAGCACAGGTAGCACCGACGAAGGGCACCACCGTGCGCGCATCACAACTGTTCCTGGGCGTCGCAGCGCTTGCTCTCGTAATTCCCCTGGCGGCGTGCGCGCCGACGGGCGTGACCGGTCCGGCCGGGCCTGCAGGTCCGGTGGGAGCGCAGGGGGCCGACGGGGCCGCGGGGGCACAGGGGCCGCAGGGCGTGCCCGGGCCGAAGGGCGCTGACGGCGCGACCGGTGAGCGCGGGGCATCCGGAGCGCAAGGACCTGCAGGAGCTGCCGGCCCGCGCGGCGCGACCGGCGTCGCGGGGGCCGTCGGACCAGTGGGCGCGCCCGGAGTGGCTGGCGCACCGGGGTCGGGCGAGTCCGCGCTGTTCTACGCGGTGATGCCCGGAGACAACCTGGCGCCGATCGCGGCCGGGGCCGAGGTCACCTTCCCGCACGACGGACCCTCGACGAGCACGCACATCGTCCGGGTTACGCCGTACGACTTCCAGCTCACCATCGCGGGCACCTACCGCGTGAGCTACCAGGTTCCCGTGAACGAGCCCGGCCAGCTCGCCATGTCGGTGCAGGGCGTTCTCCTGCCCTACACGACCTCCGGCCGGGACACCGGCACGAGCCTCATCGGGCTCACCACGCTCATCCACGTGTCGGCGGGCGAGATGATGACCCTTCGTGCTTCGGGGACCAACTCCTCGTCGATCACGATCAGCCAGGGCGTGGGCGGTGCCACCACCGTGGCGAGCCTGCTGATCGAGCTGGTGAAGGCGGACTAGCGCGGGCTCCTCAGTATCACCGCGACTTCAGCCGCACCCGCCGGTTCTGCCCGTCCTCCTGCAGCTCCACGAGCGACGCGTTCGCCTTGATGAAGTCGGTGAACGACTTGAAGCCGAGCTTCTTCTCGTCGAAGCCGGCGTCGAGGCGCTTGATCTGCTGCTTGAGGGCGGATGCCACGACCCACCCGTCCACGTCGTCGTTCTTGCGCGCCTCCATCGCCCGCTGGAGCACCTTGCTCGCCTCCCGCTGCGGATCGGCGGCGGTGACGCTGGCCTCGGCGGAGGCCCTGCGCGCGGTCTTCTTCGGCGCGACCTCCGGGGTGACCTCGGCCGGCGGCTCCACCACGTTCAACTGCGCGACCTGCTCGTAGTAGGAGAACTCGTCGCAGGCGTTCTTGAACGCCGAGCTCGTCGAGCCCTCGACGCCGATGCCCACGACCACGCGGCCCATCCGCCGGGCGCGCTGGGCGAGCGGGATGTAGTCGGAGTCTCCGGCGACGATCACGACGTGGGAGATGTCCTCGATGCGGAAGAGGTCCTCGACCACGTCGATCGCGAGGCGGATGTCCGCGCCGTTCTTCGTGCCCGACGTGTTGAAGAGCTGCACCAGGTCGACAGCGCGGTTGATCAGCTGCTTCTGATAGCGCGTGTTGGCGGGCGCGGCCCAGTCGGCGTAGGCGCGCGTGATGGCGAGGGCTCCGAAGGATGACGCGTAGTCCAGGATCGCGCCGATATCGACTGTCGCCTCCTCGAGCTTGCCCGCGGTGTCGCCGGTTGCGGTGCGCGCCTTCTCCTTGATGAAGCTGCCGCGCCCGTGCTCGTGGTCGTACTGGGAGATCACCACGTTGTCGAAGTCGATGTACACGGCAACGCGGGTCTCGTTTGCTTCGGCCATGGGCTAAGTCTGGCACCCGGGGCGCCCCGGTAGTGGAACCTCCCAGCGGCACGACGTAGCGTGGAACAGATGAGACAGGTCATCGCCGCACTCGCCGTACCCGCCCTCGCCGCGCTCGCTCTCGCCGGCTGCTCGAGCGCCGAGCCGATGCCGGTGCCGACGGTGGCCCCCACTCCGACCCCGTCGACGACCCCGCCCGCGATGCTGCCGCTGCCCGGCACCGACTTCCTGCTGGACCAGCTGGACCACTTCGCGGACGACACCCGCGAGCCGAGCATCCGGTTCTCCACTGCGCACATCGCCGGGGAGGGCGAGAACGTCTCGTTCGACCTGGCCGAGGGCACCTGGCTGCTGCGCGTCACCTGCGCCACCGACGCGAGCGACAGTGTCGACGTGACCCTCACCTTCGCGGACGGCCGCGCCCCGGTCGCGTACGAGGCCTACTGCGGCGAGACCCCGCCCACCGGCATCGTCACGGCGACGACTCAGAGCCCGACGTTCTCGGCGGGCGGCGCGGTCACGATGCGCATCGAGTCCGACAGCCGGTTCGTCGCGGCAGTCGGCCTGGTGCCCGCCTCCTAGGCACGCGCCGCGCCGCGTTTTGGGGGCAGCGCTGGCCGGGGCATCCTGTGAGTCTTGAAGTGCTTACCGGGGAGGCGGCACTGTGGGGAAAGTCGTTCGGCTGCATGACGGCCTGCGCGCGCTCTATCCGGAGGCGATCGTGTTCGGCGGCGTCGGCACGGCGGAGGTCGTGCGCGAGCTCGACCGCATCCGCGCCCTGCTCGGCCACACGGCGATGACCGGCGACCAGTCCGCCCTCTCGATCGCCGTCAGCGGCGACGGGCTCGTCATCTGGGCCGAGTCTCCCGTGCTCACGCTGCGCCTGGGCCAGCTGGCGGCCATCGGCATCGACGACGGCGCCATGGATGTCACGGCTCTCGTCGCCGGGCGCACCGCCGCCTTCAGCGTTCCGCTCGCCGCCCCCGCCGAGGCTCCCCACATCGCGGACCGCGTGCTCATCGCGATCGCGGGCCGCTCGGCCTGAGAGTCAGGCGGTCGCGCGCTCCGGGAAGCGCTTCAGCGACCGCTCCTTCGCCTTCGCCGCCTCGACCTCGCGGTCCTTGGGCGGTCCGAACGCGACGAGGTCCTCGAGCAGGTGCTGCGTGATGTGGGCGATCTCGGCCACTGCCCGGTCGAAGGCCTCTTGGTTGGCCTTGGCGGGCTTCGTCGAGCCGCTGACCTTCCGCACGTACTGGAGGGCGGCCGCGTGCACTTCGTCGTGGTTGGCCGCGGGCTCGAAGTTGTGGAGGACGTGGATGTTTCTGCACATGGCCTCCACGGTAGTCCGGCGCCGGCGGGTTGAGTAGGCCCGCCAGGGCCGTATCGAAACCCTCTCCCTCAACCTAAGCCTGAGCGACACGTACCCCGATTTGCGCGCGGCCGGGTGACAATTGCACGAAAGTCGCGCGGATCCGAAAGCCGCGCGAGGATCGGGGAGCGCCGTGCCAGTGCTGGGGAATGGTTCACGAGACAGGGTCGATCGCATCGCCGCAGGGGTGGGCGGCGCAGCCTTCCTCGCGGGGATCGCGCTCATGGCGATCGGGGCCACGGCTCCAGCGCCGGCAGCACCGCCCACGTCGATGAGCACGACTGTGGTGTCCAGCCCCGTACCGGGAGCCGCCACGACCCAGACGGTCACCACGACGAACCCGCCGAGCCGGCCGACGCTCGCGCCGCGCATCGTCACCGAGACCACGGTCACCGAGGGCGGCGAGCAGGGCTCCGTCCTCGTGACGACCTCGCCCGCCAGCGCCGCGGTCGACCAGCCGTTCCTCGGCAGCAGGGTCGCGGTGATCGTGGTGCAGCTGCTGCTCATCACCCTCGCGTCGCTGTTCCTCGCGTTCGCGACCCAGCGCATCCTGCTCGGCGAGTACTGGCTGCGCCGAGTCGCGGCGGCGGGCGTGCGCAGCACCCCGATCGACGAGGGCGAGGCCAAGGCCGTGAAGCAGGACATCGTGTCGGCGACCGAGGCTCCCGACCTCTCGCGCCCGCTCTTCGAGAAGGCGGGGGTGGCGGACGCCCGGCTCCGCCTGCTCCAGAGCCGCATCGCCCTCGAGCTGGAGGTGCGCAAGCTCGCCCAGGATCACGACGTGCCGGCCTCGCTGTCGATCCCGTCCGTCGTGCGGGGCCTCGTCGAGAAGAAGAAGATGTCGCCCAAGCTCGCCTCGGGCATCACGTCGCTGAACGAGCTCGGCGACCGGCTCGGCGGGGGAGCGGAGATCACGCCGGACGCGATCACGCTGCTCACGGAGAGCTACGCGCAGGCCCTCGCGAAGATCGGCGGGAAGATCAAGCGCGGGAGCTAGCGCCCCGCGGCGCCCGCGAACCCGCAGAAGATGCTCCCACCAACCCCGATTTGGGGCATTTCTTGACGTCTCGCGCGGCGAGGGCGCCCCATAGGGTGAAGGTGTGGCTAAGAAACCGTGGTTCCGTCGCCCCTCCCGCGTGATCCCGGCGGGCGCGCTCGCGCTCGGCGTGATCGCCGCCCTCGTCTGGACGCTGAGCCCCTGGCCGGCGGCGCTGCTCATCCGCGCGATGTTCGAGAAGGGCGCCGCGGACACCGTGAAGGAGATGCTGCCGTACGTCCCGGATACGGCTCTCGACGAGCACCTCGACGTCTCGTACGGTCCGTCCGGAACGGACACCTCGCTCGACGTGTTCACGCCGGCGGGGGCATCCGGCCCACTGGCGACTGTCGTGTGGATCCACGGCGGCGCCTGGATCTCCGGCGACAAGGAGAACGTGCGGCCGTACGTGCAGATCCTCGCCGGCCGCGGCTACACGACAGTGAGCCTCAACTACACGGTCGGGCCGGAGGCGACGTACCCGACGGCGCTCACCCAGCTCAACGACGCGCTCGGCTTCCTGGTCGAGCACGCCGACGAGTACAACATCGACCCCGGCCGGATCGTGATCGCCGGCGACTCCGCGGGTGCGAACCTCACGAGCCAGCTCGCCACTCTCACCACGTCGCCGGAGTACGCCTCGACCGTGGGGATCGAACCCGCCCTCACCAAGGAGCAGCTGCGGGCGGTCATCCTCAACTGCGGCATCTACGACGTGAGCGGCATCCCCAATGCGCCCGGCATCGGCGGCTGGGGATTCCGCGTCGCCCTCTGGGCGTACCTGGGGGAGAAGGACTGGTCGAACACCCCCGGCGGCGAGCAGATGTCGACGCTCGACTACGTGACCGCCGACTTCCCGGAGACCTGGATCTCGGGCGGCAACGGCGACCCGCTCACCCCCGCGCAGTCGGAGAAGCTCGCGGCGAAGCTCACCGACCTCGGCGTGCCCGTCACGAGCGTCTTCTACCCGGAGGACCACGAGCCGTCGCTGCCGCACGAGTACCAGTTCCACCTCGACTTCGCGGACGCCCAGGCCGCCCTGGAGAAGACTGTCGCGTTCCTGGACCGCGTGACGGGCTAACACTTCGTCACACAGATTCATCTGGCGTCATAGATGCCCGGATGCCGCGGCGCGCCTCTAACGTCGTGCCCATGACTCTCCTCTCCGACACCACCGTCCCGACGACCACCCCCGACGAGCGCGCCGCCCGCCTGACCGAGGCCGGAGCGGCCTGGGGCTCGCGCATCACCGCCGATGCCACGGCGGCCCAGCTCGCCTACCGCGTGCGCGGCGTCGGCAAGGGCGCGGTCGCGACCGCCATCAGTGCGGGCAAGCACGAGTTCGTCGTCGACGAGCCGGCCGCCCTCGCCGGTGACGACGTCGCGGCGAGCCCCGTCGAGTACGCGCTCGGAGCGCTCATCTCCTGCCAGGTCGTCGTCTACCGCCTTTACGCGCAGGCGCTCGGCATCGTGGTCGACGACATCGCCATCGACGCGACCGGGCAGCTCGACGCACGGACCCTGTTCGGTATCGACGGGGGCCCGCGCGCCGGCTTCACCTCCATCGACCTCGCTATCACCATCACGGGCCCCGAGACCCAGGAGCGCTACAACGAGCTGCGCGCCGCCGTGGACGCGCACTGCCCGGTGCTCGACCTGTTCGCGAACCCGACTCCGGTGACCGCCTCGGTCACGAAGGGGTAGCGCCGTGGGTTGAGTAGCGCGCTCCAGCGCGCGTATCGAAACCGGTTGTGAGGTTTCGATACGGCCGCGGGCGGCCTACTCAACCCGCAGGAAACCCAGCGCCGCCTCCCGGAACTGCCGCGAGGTCGGGGCGTTGAAGTGGTTGCGACCGGGGATCTCGAAGAACGTGCCATCCGGGCTCGCCGCGCACAGCGCCCGTGACTTCTCGAGGATGCGGTCCTCGCTGCCCGTGGCGAACAGCAGCGGCTGCGAGGGCGCGTTCTCGACGGTCGGCTGCTCGCCGTCGCGCATGCCCTCGACGAGTGCGATCAGCGCGGTGAGGTCGTTGCCCGGGATGCCCGCGGCCATCTGCACGTACGCCGCCGTGAGCGCGTCCTCCAGAGGGGTGCCGTCGGCGATGAACCGCCGCGCCTCGTCGAGGCGGAACCGCGTGAGCGGGTCGCCGTCCGGAATGCCCCCCAGAACCGCCCGGGTGATGCGGTGCGGGAACTCGCGCGCCGCCTTCCAGCCGACCCTCGCGCCGAGCGAGTAGCCCACGTACTGCACCTCGTCGAGCAGGAAGGTGTCGAGCACCGAGAGCACATCGTCCGCGAGGATGGCCATGCTGTACTGCTCCGGATGGTGCGGCTTGTCGCTGGCCCCGTGACCGCGCTGGTCGATCGCGATCACATGGAACCCGGCACGCAGCAGGTCGCGCACCCACCCGGTCAGGTTCCAGTTGCCGAGGGCGCTCGACGCGAAGCCGTGCACGAGCAGGACGGTGGACGCATCGGGCTCGCCCCACTCGTAGGTGGCGATCTTCGTGCCGTCGGCGGCGACCACCGCGCGCGGGGCTGGGGCGTCCGGGTTCGGCATGGCATCCATTGTGTCGGCTGCCGGACGTACCGTGGCGTTGTGCCGGAGCATGTCGAGACCTGGTGGGCGCGCCGTCAGCGCTCGAAGGGCGCGCGCGTGCCGTACCCGGTCGGCTCCTACCGCGAGTTCTGGGAGACCTACCCGGTGCTCGTGAACCAGTTCCACCCCGACCTCAACCGCGGCATCGTGCTGTCGCAGGTGCCGCCGGCCGCCGATGTCTGGCTGCTGTGGCAGTGCGACATGGGGCACCTGTTCGTGGCGACACCCAGCGAGCAGCGGCTGCGGCCCGGGCGGTCGCGGCGCCGGTCGACGTGGTGTCCGGAGTGCACGGCGCTCGCCGGCGCCGGCCGGCCCGCCACGCCGCGCTCAACGCTGTGCGCCACGTCCGTCGCCGACCGGTACGTCGTGGGAGAGGCCTTCCACAGCGAGTGCGCCCCGCGCCCGGCCTCCGCCGCCGAAGACCTGCTGCGCCAGAAGCTGCTCTCCCGGCTCCCGTTGGGCACGGCGAACGCCGTCCGGGTTCCGCGCGCCTTCTTCACGCACCTCGAGGTGTGGCCCGACATCGTGCTGCCCGACCTGCGGGTGGCCATCGAGTACGACACGACGGGGCGCGACGGCCTCGAGCACGTCGGGAAGCGGGAGCTCGTCGACCTCCGGAAAGACCGCCTGCTGCGCGCCGCGCACTGGGAGGTGGTCCGGGTGCGCACCGGCAAGCTCAAGCCGATCGGCCCGTACGACGTGCACGGCGGCACCTCGGCCCGCACCGTGGACCGCGTGCTCGACAGGCTGCGGGAGATCCGCGGCGACCTGATCGTGAACGCCTGGCTGGCCTAGGGCGGGTTGAGTAGGCCGCCCGCGGCCGTATCGAAACCAGCTGGGCGGGTTGAGTAGGCCGCCCGCGGCCGTATCGAAACCAGCCGGGCGGGGGTTTCGATACGTGCGCCAGAGCGCCCTACTCAACCAGCTGGGCGGGGGTTTCGATACGTGCGCCAGAGCGCCCTACTCAACCAGCCGGGCGGCCTCGGCCCGGAGGTCGGCCGAGCGCCGCGCCGCGCGGTCGCGATCGCGGCCGAGTGCGCGCAGGTCGCGGTCCGATTCGCGCAGCTCGTCCTCGAGCGCGCTCACCTGCTCCTCGAGGTCGGCGAGGCGAGACTCGAGCCGCGCCCGGCGGGTCTCCACGTCCGAGATGCTGCGCTCGATGCCGCGCACCTCGAGCTCGGCCTCCTCGGCCCTCTTCTCGGCCTCCTTCGCAGCCCGCACGGCTGCCAGGTCGCGCACGGCCTTCCGCTCGGCTGCAGGGCGGGGAGCGGACACCATAGAGGCTGACGGCGCCGCCACCGCATCCGTGAGGTCGACCGGCTCGACACCGGTCGCCTCGAGGCCGCGAACCAGGCGGCCGCTGCGCACTGCCGCCGCGGCCGCGGGATCGTTCAGCGCCGCCTGCAGGGTCTTCGCGACCTCCTCGACGACGGTCGCGGTGAGGTTGTGGCGCGCCTCCGACGCGAGCCGGGATGCCTCCCTCGCGAGCGCGTTGACCAGCGCTCGCCGCTGCCGGGTGAGCTCCCCGAGCTGTGCGCGGTCGAGCTCCTCCTGTGCTTCGCGCATGGTCTCCCCGAGCTCGGCCAGCTGCTCGAGCTCGTCGGCCCGCTGGCGCGCGAGGAGGTTCACCGCCCACGCCGCCGGCGACGGCTTCTTGAGCTCCTGCACGCGGGCCGCGAGCTCGAGGTCGGCGGAGTCCTTCACCTCCCGCGCGGCGGCGTTGCGAGCGGCGGTGAACTCCGCCGGCGCGAGGGCGTAGAGCGGGTCGGCTAGGGACGCGAGTGTGAGCTTCAGGCCGGCCACACCCCGATGATGAGAGCCATGACCATGATGGTCACGAGCTCGTGCGCCACGTTGAGCACGGTGAGACCGGTCGGGCGGCCGTCGAACGCGTCGTGGGTGATGAACCTCGCCGCGGTGAATCCGGCCCACAGGATCAGCGCGGTGAGCAGGGAGTTCACGAGGAAGCTGCCGCCGTAGAACTCGAAGGAGATGGAGACGGCGCCCGCGAGCACCCAGGCCGTGATGAAGCTCACGATGACGGTGATGACGATGGGCCGGACGGCGTCCTTCGCGTTGCCGGACGGCGTGATGCCCGCGGCCTTCATCCAGTAGTTGCCGAACACCTTCGGCGTGTACCAGATGGAGCCGATGACCATGCTCGAGAGCGTGGCGAGTACTACGGCGATGTAGTTGATCGAGGGTGCGTTCATGCTAGGAAACGTACTCCTTCAGGTGCTTTCCGGTCAGTGTCGACGCGTCGGCGACCAGCGCGGCGGGCGTCCCCTCGAAGACGACGCTGCCGCCGTCGTGGCCGGCGCCCGGGCCGATGTCGATGATCCAGTCGGCGTGCGCCATCACGGCCTGATGGTGCTCGATCACGATCACCGACTTGCCGGAGTCGACGAGGCGGTCGAGCAGCCCGAGGAGCTGCTCCACGTCGGCGAGGTGCAGGCCCGTGGTCGGCTCGTCCAGGACGTAGATGCCGCCCTTCTCGGCCATGTTGATCGCGAGCTTGAGGCGCTGGCGCTCGCCGCCCGACAGCGTGGTCAGGGGCTGGCCGAGGCTGAGGTATCCCAGCCCCACATCGACCATGCGGGCGAGGATCGCGTGCGCCGCCTTCACACCGTTCTCGGCGAAGTACTCCTCCGCCTCGGTCACTGACATCGCGAGCACGTCGGCGATGTTCCTGCCGCCGAGCGTGTACTCGAGCACCTCCGCCTGGAACCTCTTGCCCTCGCACACCTCGCAGACGTTCGCGATGCTGCCCATCGCGCCGAGGTCGGTGTAGATGACCCCGTTGCCGTTGCAGGTGGGGCACGCGCCTTCGGAGTTCGCGGAGAAGAGGGCCGGCTTCACGCCGTTCGCCTTCGCGAACGCAGCGCGGATCGGGTCGAGCAGCCCCGTATAGGTCGCCGGGTTGCTGCGGCGGGACCCGCGGATCGGGGTCTGGTCGACGGAGATGACGTCGGCGTCCGTCGGCAGCGACCCGTGGATGAGCGAGCTCTTGCCCGACCCGGCGACGCCGGTGATGACGGTGAGGACTCCGAGCGGCACGTCGACCGAGACATCCTTGAGGTTGTTGCGCGTGGCGTTGCGGATCTGAAGCGACCCGCTCGGAGTGCGCACCGACGACTTGATCGCGGCGCGGTCGTCGAAGTGCTTGCCGGTGAGGGTGCCGCTCGTCCGCAGCTCCTCGACCGTGCCGGTGAACTGGATCTCGCCGCCGTTGACGCCCGCGCGCGGGCCGAGGTCGACGATGTGGTCGGCGATCGCGATGGTCTCCGGCTTGTGCTCGACGACGATCACGGTGTTGCCCTTGTCGCGCAACTGCAGGAGCAGGGTGTTCATCCGCTGGATGTCGTGCGGGTGCAGGCCGATCGTGGGCTCATCGAAGATGTAGGAGACATCGGTGAGGCTCGAGCCGAGGTGCCGGATCATCTTGGTGCGCTGCGCCTCCCCGCCCGAGAGCGTGCCGGCGGGACGGTCGAGCGTGAGGTAGCCGAGGCCGATCTCGACAAAGGAGTCGAGGGCGCCCTGCAGGTTCGCGAGCAGCGGCGCGATGCCGGGGGAGTCGATGCCGCGCACCCACTCAGCGAGATCGCTGATCTGCATCGCGCACGCCTCCGCGATGTTGATGCCGCGGATCTTCGACGAGCGGGCGCCCTCGTTGAGCCTGGTGCCGCCGCAGTCCGGGCACGCGGTGAACGTCACGGCGCGCTCGACGAAGGCGCGGATGTGCGGCTGCATCGCCTCGACGTCCTTCGAGAGCATCGACTTCTGCACCTTGGGAACCAGGCCCTCGTAGGTGAGGTTCATGTTCGTGACCTTCACCTTGGTGGGCTCCTTGTAGAGGAAGTCCTCCAGCTCCCTCGCGGTGAAGTCGCGGATCGGCTTGTCGCCGGGAACGAAACCCGATTCGGCGAAGATGCGCACCATCCACCCGTCGGCGGTGTAGCCGGGGATCGTGATCGCGCCGTCCGCGATGCTCTTGCTGTCGTCGTACAGCTGCGTGAGGTCGATGTCGGTGACACTGCCCATGCCCTCGCACCGCGGGCACATGCCGCCGGTGATGGTGAACTCGCGCCGCTCCGCCTTCTTGTCGCCGACCGAGATCGCCCCGGCGCCGGTCGCCGAGGCGATGTTGAACGAGAACGCCTGCGGCGAGCCGACGTGCGGCTCCCCGAGCCGGCTGAACAGGATGCGCAGCATGGCGTTCGCGTCGGTGGCGGTGCCCACGGTCGAGCGCGAGTTGGCGCCCATCCGCTCCTGGTCGACGATGATCGCCGTCGTGAGGCCGGTCATCACGTCGACGTCGGGGCGCCCGGGCGCGGCCATGAGCCCCTGGAGGAACGCGCTGTACGTCTCGTTGATGAGCCGCTGGGACTCGGCGGCGATGGTCCCGAAGACGAGGCTGGACTTTCCCGAGCCGGAGACGCCGGTGAAGACGGTGAGCCGCCGCTTGGGCAGGTCGACGTCGACGTTCTTGAGGTTGTTCTCGCGCGCGCCGCGGATCGAGATGGTGTCGTGGGAGTCGGCTGTGTTCACGGTGTCCACTTAACCAGAGACGGCGGACAGAATTCTCTCGAGTATCGGCAGCTGGCCCTTCACCAGCTTCTCGCGCGCCGTGTCGAGGTCGAACCACTGCGCGGTCTGGATCTCGGGGAACTGCTGCATCCGCCCCGATCGCGGCGGCCACTCGACTTCGAACGTGTTGCTCGCCACGAACCGGGCGTCGGCCTCGGCGGCGAACACCGTGAGCCGCTTGCCCGACGGCTGCCGGAACTCGCCGAGCAGCGCGTACTCGGCGTCGGGCGCCGGCGCGCCGATCTCCTCGGCGAACTCGCGCAGGGCTGCGGCCAGCGGCTCCTCGTCGGTGTACAGGCCTTTCGGGATGCTCCAGGCAGCGGCATCCTTGCGAGCCCAGAAGGGCCCGCCCATCTTGCCGAGGAACACCTCGAGGCCCGGCGACCGGCGGTAGAGCAGGATGCCCGCGCTGAACTCGACCATGCGCTCGACGTTACTCGCACGCGGGCGGGCTTAAACGGCTCCGCCCGCCTCCCGGATCGGGATGGCGGGGGAGTCGGCGCTGAACGGGTCAGCCGACCTTGCGGCGGTAGAGCACGATCGCGAAGACGTAGGCCGCGATCAGGATGCCCACGAGCCAGGCGAGCGCGATCCAGATGTCGTTGCCCACCGGCTGCTGGGCGAACAGTGCGCGGATCGTGTTCACGACCGACGTCACGGGCTGGTTCTCCGCGAACCACGCGACCGGGCCGGGCATCGTCCCGGTGGGGACGAAGGCCGAGCTGATGAACGGCAGGAAGATCAGCGGGTAGCTGAACGCGCTCGCTCCGTCCACGGTCTTGGCCGAGAGGCCGGCGATCACCGCGAGCCAGGTCAGCGCGAGGGTGAACAGGATCAGGATGCCCGCCACCGCCAGCCACGCCCCGACCGAGGCGCCCGTGCGGAACCCCATGATCAGCGCGACGCCGACCACGATCGCGACCGAGACCAGGTTGGCCACCAGCGAGGTCAGCACATGCGCCCAGAGGACGCTCGAGCGCGCGATCGGCATCGACTGGAAGCGGTCGACGATCCCGCCCTGCATGTCGAGGAACAGCCGGTACGCCGTATAGGCGATGCCCGAGGCGATCGTGATCAGCAGGATGCCCGGCAGCATGTAGTTGATGTACGACTCGTCGGAGCCGGTCTTGATCGCGCCGCCGAGCACGTACACGAACAGCAGCATGAGCGCGATCGGCGTGACCGCGGTCGTGATGATCGTGTCCGGGCTGCGGAGGATGTGGCGCAGCGAGCGGCCGGTGAGGACACCGGTGTCCGCGATGACGTGCGTGGTCATGCGACTTCCCTTTCCGTTTCGGTCTCCCCGACGAGGGCGAGGAACACGTCCTCGAGGGAGGGCTGCTTCTCGATGTACTCCTTCTTGGCGGGCGGCAGCAGCTGCTTGAGCTCGCCGAGCGTGCCGTTCTGGATGATCGTGCCCTTGTGCAGGATCGCGATGCGGTCGGCAAGGTGCTCGGCCTCATCGAGGTACTGCGTGGTGAGGAGCACGGTGGTGCCCTGGCCCGCGAGCTGCTTGACGGTGTTCCACACCTCGATGCGCGCCTGAGGGTCGAGCCCGGTCGTCGGCTCGTCGAGGAAGATGATCGGCGGGTTGCCGATCAGGCTCATCGCGATGTCCAGCCGGCGGCGCATGCCGCCGGAGTACGTCGCCGCCTTGCGGTTGCCTGCGTCGGTCAGGGCGAAGCGGTCGAGCAGGTCATCCGCGATCGCACCCGGGTTCTGCAGGTGGCGGAGCCTGGCGACCAGCACCAGGTTCTCGCGCCCCGTCAGCACCCCGTCGACCGCGGCGAACTGGCCCGTGAGGCTGATCGACTCGCGCACGTCGCCGGGCTTCTGGGCGACGTCGAAGCCGTGCACGGTGGCTGCGCCGCCGTCGGCCTTCAACAGCGTCGAGAGGATGCGCACGAGCGTGGTCTTGCCGGCGCCGTTCGATCCCAGCAGGGCGAAGATGGTGCCGGCGGCGACGTCGAAGTCGACGCCCTGCAGCACGTGCACCTCCTTGAACGACTTGGTGATGCCCTTCACCCGGATGGCGGCCTCCGCGGTCACTTCCCGCCCCCGTCCTCGAGATCGTCGATCGCCTTGGTGAGGCGGGCGCGCTCCTTGTCGATCCACTGCTGGCCGCTGTAGGCGCGCGCGAACGTCTCGGCGAACTCGACAGGGTCGTCTCCGACGATGTCGCGCACCGGGGTGCCGTCGAGGGAGGCGCGCTCCCACAGGTCTGCCAGGTCGGTGAACATCGTGACGAGCGTGTCGCCGTCGGTGATGCCGCCGTAGTACATGAAGTACCGGTGCATCGCCTTGGCGGCTGTTCCGTACGGCTCGGGAAGGCCGTCGATGCGGGCCTTGTCCTGCTTGTACTGCTTCTTCTGCTCGAGCGACCCGGTGAGGGCCTCGATCCACTTTGCTGCCATGATTACTCTCCTTCGCCCTGGGGCTTCGCGATGTGTTCGATGTTGTGGTGGAGCTGGGCGATCCGCTCTGAGAGGAAGCTCCAGGCCCCCCAGAACTCCTCGAGGTACTCGGCGCCGGCGGCGTTGATCGAGTACACCTTGCGCGGCGGCCCCTTCTCGGACGGCACCTTCTCGACGTCCACGAAGCCGCGCTGCTCTATCCGGACCAGGAGCGCGTAGACGGTGCCCTCGACGATGTCGGAGAACCCCTGCTCGCGCAGCCGCGCCGTGATCTCATAGCCGTATGCCGGCTGCCCGGCCAGCGTCGCGAGGACGATGCCCTCGAGCGTGCCCTTGAGCATCTCGGTCATCTGCTTGGCCATGGAGACCTCCCTTCGTTACTACTCAGTACTGCTGACTACCAGTAGATAGTAACGCCGACTACCGGTAGATAGCAACACTGAATAGCAAGAAGTCGATCCGTGGGTTGAGTGGGCCGCCCGCGGCCGTGTCGAAGCCCTGCCGATACGCGCCCCTAGGGGGCGCTGCTCAGCCCGCGGCGCCCAGAACCCGCGCGGCCTCCCGCGTCGCGGAGGTGTTGAGCTGCCCGGCGCGCGAGCCGGCCAGCTTCGCGGCGATGTGCGCCGACACGGTGGTGGGCTCGTAGAGCGGCTTCTCGCCGGGCGCGACGCAGGTCTCGAGCGCCGCGATGACGGCGTCGGCGTTGCCGTCGTGGAAGTAGGCGGCGGAGCGGCGGCGGTTGATCGTTCCGTTGACGATGGGCGGCTTCACGCGGTGCAGGGTCGACTGCCAGCGCTCGTTGGTCCAGCGGGCAGTGAGGTCGCCGAGGTTGATCAGGAGCGCGTCGTCATCCGGTGAGACGTCGTTCCACGACCCGTCGGCGCCGAGCACCTGGAGGCCGCGCACCTGGTCCGCCCACAGAACCGTCACAATCCCGAAGTCGGTGTGCTCGCTCATGCCGATGAGGTCGCCGTCGAGGTCGACGGTGCCGGGCGGCAGGGCGTAGTTGTTCATGCGCAGCACGTCGATCGAGTGATCGGTGAAGGTGTCGAAGAAGCGCTCCGGGAGGCCGAGGGCGGCCGCGAAGATGTCGGTGAGGGTGCGCGACACGCGCTGCGCCTCGGCGAAGTAGCGCTCGACCCTGAGGCGGAACCGGGGGACCTCCGGCCAGACGTTCTCCGCGTAGTCGGCCTGGTCCTCCAGCCCGAGCCCGGGGAAGTCGGATGCGGCGGCCCCGACGTTGAACGCCTCGAAGAAGTCGTTCATCCGCGACGCGGACTCGACCCCGAGCGACAGCGACAGGGACTCCGCCTTGGGCGGGCTGTACCCGCGGTTGATGCCCTTCGGCGTCACGGTGAGCTTCTTCTCCTCGAGCCCGCGCGAGAAGAAGCTGTCCATGGCCTCGGCGAGGCCCTCGGTGACGGAGGTCGGGATGCCGTGGCCGGTGACCTGGATGAAGCCCACCTCCCGGCACGCGGCATCCACCGCCGCAACGACGTCGGCGCGCTCGGCGGGGGAGCCGTCGCGCACCCAGGCGGAGATATCGACTGCGGGGACGTGGAATGCCATGCCCTCAACGCTACGGACGGACGGTTTCGGGCAGGTTGCGCGCGTGCTACAGAATCTGCCGCGTTCTCCAGCGCCCGAGCATCAGCACCGCGACGGCCAACAGCACGCTGCCGATGACCGCGAGGGTGAAGTCCATGAAGAACTCCATGACGAGGAACGACGGGATGAACGACAGCACCGCCGCCACCGCCACCACGCCGGTCGGCGGGGTAGCCGTGACCTCCCGCGGTGCCTCCCACCTGCCGACCAGGAACGAGAGCCCGAACACGCCCGCGAGCACGACGACGTAGAGGAGGGGGCGGGAGAGCCACCACGCCGGCGAACCGGGGTCGGGCGCGGCGCCCGGGATCAGCAGCGACAGCCCGGTGATGATCAGGATGATCGGCAGGTGCCACAGGTAGATCGTCATCAGCCGCGACCCGACCACGAAGACGACGGCCCGGGCGGCGTGCGTGTTCATGAGCTTCGCGAGCGCGGGCCGCAGCAGGCGCAGCACGCAGGCCTGCGCGATCGCGAGGGCGACGAGCGGGAGCGTCGGCGGGTTCAGGTTGGTGAGCATGTCGAACGAGTACGGGCCGAGGAACGTCATGGGCACGAGCGCCGCCCACGCGATCACGGCGATGAGCGCGAGCTGCCACCAGGTGCGGGCAGCGAACCAGCCGTCGGCGTACCAGAACCCGATCTGCTGCACGAGCAGCCAGACGAAGAACAGGTTGGCGAGCCCGATCTCCGGGATGCCCGCGCTGTAGCGCACGACGTCGACCACGACGGCGCCCGCGAGCAGCACCAGCAGTGTGGCGCGCGGCGCCCGGGCGTGCCATCCCACCATGAAGGGGACGAGCGCCTGGCACAGCGTGTAGGCCGCGAGGAACCAGAGCGGGGATGCCGCGCCCTGCACCGCGAGGTCGAGCAGCGCCGGGTCCACCCCGGCCAGCTGCGCGCCGCCGATCACGACGACGTAGAAGATGTAGAGGGGCAGCGCGGGCTGGGCGAGCCGCAGCACCCGGTTGCGCACGTAGTCCGCGGCGGTGCCGCCCCGCCGCACGGTGCTGCGCCAGGCGGTGATCGCCGCGAAGCCGCCCACCACGAAGAACAGCGGCATGATCTGGCCGGCCCAGGTGACGCCCGCGAACCACGGCTGCGAGCCGAGGGGGCTGTCGTTCGGGGCCTGGGCGACGAGGTTGCCCTGGCCGTCCACCCCGACCCCGACCATCATGAGGTGGATCGCCACCACCAGCAGCACGCAGAACACCCGCGCGATATCGAGGGTGAGATCCCGCTTGGAGAGGTCGATCGACGACGACCGGTTCTCGACGGTTCGGGTTCGGGCGGCGTCGCTCATGCCAACACTCTAGGAGAGGCGCTGCGGCCAGACCTCGTGCGCGCCGCGGAACGTGCGAACCTCGCCGTACTCGGTGCGCCCGCCGAACTTGGGCCGGCGGTACGGCAGCAGCACCAGTAGCGACACGCCGTCGCGGTGCTCGAGCCGCACCTCGACGGCGTCGGATCGCTCCTTGCTGAGGCGCGTGTTGAGCGTGAGCGCGGTGGCCCGCACCGAGGCTGCGAGCCCCACGAGCTGGGCGGTGGCCGCCTCGACCACCTCCTCCGACTCGGGGTGCTTCTCGAGCTGCGAGCGGTCGATCTCGGCGGCGAGCATCCGGCCGTCTGCTCCGACCACGAGGACGAACGGCTCGAACTCCGCGGCCTCGGCGAGGTGCTGCTGCGCGATGCGGAGAGCGGCGGCGAGCAGCCCGTCGAGATCGGAGCGCGCCGCGTCACCGAGAGCGTCGGCCGTTGTCATGCCTCAAACCTTAGGGGACGGCGACCGCGCTGGCCCGCTCCGTGACGGCGGTGTGACGGTTCGAGCCCTAGCGGGCGGGGTGCGCGCGCGGCTAGAAATAGCTCATGACGAAAGCCACACTCACGGGCGGCCAGACCGGCGCCGCAGTCGTTGCCGGAATCTTCGGCCACCTCCTGTTCGCGGCAGGATGGATCACTCTCGGCGTCACGCTTCTCGGCGGCACGATCGCCGCGATCCTCGGCGGCACCCTCCAGAGCATCGGCGACGGCACCGAGATCTTCGCGAGCGCGGGCGGCGTGCTCGGCGGGATCGTGCTCGGCTTCACCATCGCCTCGGCGGTGCTCATCGTGCTGTCGATCGTGGTGAGCGGGCTCATCCTGCGCCGCGGCAGGGTGCGCAAGCCGTGGGGAACCACGTGGACCGCCGTCCTCATAGCCGCGATCATCGACCTGCCGCTGATCCTCGCCTACCTCGCGATCGCCCGCGCCACCGACGGGCTGCCGTTCCCGCTCATCGCCCTTCTCGGCACGGTCGTCGTCGGCATCCTCGTCTGGCTCTGGATGACGTGGGCGCACCGCGGGCCCGCCGCGGTCGAGACCGCCGAGCCCGCACCGGTCGCCGCCAAGCCCGCCGACCCCTCCATCGACGTCAAGCGCGACTGAGGCCCAGGCCGCCCGCGGTCGTGCCGAACCGGCCGCGCGACGCCGAGAGTGCACTTTGACGGGGTGGGCCCGAGCGCGCACCCCGTCAAACTGCACTCTCGGTGCAAGGGCCGCCGCGGCGGCAGCCGCGGGCGCGCGGCTAGCGCGGGTTGTCGAACAGGCTGCGAAGCTGGTCGGTGATCGCCGCGCGCTCCTGCTCGTCGGTGAGGGTCGCGACGCCGTCGCCGGGCTGCACGCCGTAGTCGCCGAACCCGGCGTGGTTGAGCCCCTCGATCTCGACGACATTCGCGGAGGAGGGCAGGAGGTGGCGCGCGGCCTCGATCGTCGCGGGCGTGCTCAGGCCGTCGTCACTGCCGCCGATGCTCAGCACCTCGAGACCCGTTCCGCTCAGGTCGTTCGCGCAGTAGCTGCCGAAGAGCACCAGTCCCACCACGTCGCCCGACGCGGCGAGCTGGCAGGCCCGGACGCCGCCCAGGGAGTGCCCGCCCACGAACCAGCGCGTGACATCCGGTGCGTCCGCCTCGAAGTAGGAGACGGGGCGGGTATCGAAGAACGCGAGGTTGAGGGTCGGCTTGGTGATCACGACTGTCGCCCCGCTCTGAGCGACGATGCCGGAGAGCTTGTACAGGTAGGCGTACGGGTCGACCTTCGCGCCCGGGATGAAGACCAGGCCCGCGCCGGTCGCGCCACCGGTGGGCGCGATGACTATCGAGTGGTCGGTCGACGTGATCCGGACGGCGGGGTCGTTCCACGCCTCGAGCGCTGCTGCACGGTCACCGCGCATCACCATGCTCGCGTAGAAGAGGAAGGCGACGACCGCAAGCACCACGACGACGGCGATGACGGCGAGGGTGCGGCGGAAGATTCTCATGTCGGAAGTTTCCCACGGATGTCGATTTCCCCCTCGCCCCGTTCGTCGCTCTTGCGTAACGTCACACCAAGGAGGAAAAACCATGCAGTACCTGCTCTTCATCAACACCTCGCCGGACATCGACCCGTCGGCTCCGGCCGAGAAGGAGCCGATGGGCATCGAGGACTGGGTCGACCAGATGGACGCCCGCGGCGTGCGAAAGTTCGGCGACCGCCTGCAGTCGGCGGCGGATGCCACGACGGTGCGGGTCCGCAAGGGCGAGCTCCTCGTCACCGACGGGCCCTTCGTCGAGGGCAAGGACTACATCGCCGGCATCGACATCATCGAGTGCGCGGACCTGGACGAGGCGATCGAGATCGCGCGCCTCCACCCCATGGCCACCGCCGGGAACATCGAGATCCGCCCGTTCTGGGTGTGGGAGGACTAGTCGAGGCTGCCGTCGCCCGCGCGCACCGCGAGGAGTGGGGGCGCATCGTCGCCACTCTCATCCGCGTGACGGGCGATTGGAGCCTTGCTGAGGACAGCGCGCAGGACGCGTTCGAGCAGGCGCTCGCGCGCTGGGGGACCGACGGCGTGCCGTCCAACCCCGGCGCGTGGCTCACGACGGTCGCCAAGAACAGGGCGATCGACCGCATCCGCCGCAGCGCCACCGAGCGCGCCAAGGTGCAGGAGGCGACGGTGATGGAGTCGGACGACGAGGAGCTCGACGACCGCCTCCGCCTCATCTTCACCTGCTGCCACCCGGCGCTCACACTCGAGTCCCGGGTGGCGCTCACCCTCCGGACGGTCGCAGGGCTCACGACGGGCGAGATCGCCCGCGCGTTCCTCGTACCGGAGGCGACCCTGGCCCAGCGCCTCGTGCGCGCGAAGGCGAAGATCCGCAATGCGGGCATCCCGTACCGCGTTCCGCCCGGCCACCTGCTCGGCGAGCGCCTGCCGGGCGTGCTCGCCGTGCTGTACGTGCTCTTCACCGAGGGCTACTCCGCGTCGTCCGGGCATCGCCTGGTGCGGGAGCCCCTCGCGGAGGAGGCGATCCGGCTCGGTCGGCTGCTCGCCCTCCTCATGCCCGACGAGCCCGAGGTGGGCGGACTGCTCGCGCTCATGGTGCTGCAGCACGCCAGACGGGCGGGGCGCACGGATGCCGCGGGCGACCCGGTCTCGATAGAGGAGCAGGATCGCGCCGCCTGGGATCACGCCGCCATCGCCGAGGGCCGGGCGATCCTGCGCCGCGCGCTCCGCCGCCGCCGCGCGGGGAGCTACCAGCTCCAGGCCGCCATCGCCGCCGAGCACGCCTCGGCGCCCACGTGGGGGCAGACCGACTTCCGCGCCATCGTGCGGGCCTACGACGAGCTGGCGCAGCTCGACCCGTCGCCGGTGATCGCCCTCAACCGCGCGATCGCGTGGGGGATGGCCGAGGGGCCGGCCGCCGGTCTCGAGCGGCTCGACCTCGTCGCCGACCGGGTGGAGGGGTACTACCTGCTGCCCGCCGCGCGGGCCGACTTCCTGCGCAGGCTCGGCCGCCGCCGGGAGGCCGCCGAGCAGTACGGGCTGGCGCTGGGGCTCGAGCCGTCGGAGCCGGAGGCGCGCTTCCTGGAGCGCCGGTTGGCCGAGGTCATGGCGCGCGAGTAGGGTCAGCGGGTGGCTCAGAATATCGGCACCCTTGTCATCCTCGGCGCGGGAGGCGACCTCACGTCGCGGCTCCTGCTGCCGGGCCTCGCGTCGCTCCTCAGCTCCTCGCGCGGGGAGCCCGTCCACCTGATCGGCGTCGACCGCGGTGACCTGACGGACGCGCAGTGGCGCTCGCGGGTGAAGGGCGCCTTCAAGGCGGAGCCCTCCGCGCTCGCGACCTCGGTGGCGTCGGCATCCCGCTACATCAAAGCGGACGTGACGAATCCGGATGACCTCGCGCGCGTTCTCGCCGAGGCCACCGGCAGGGTGGCCCTGTACTTCGCGCTGCCTCCCGCGGTGACGATCCTCGCGTGCCAGACCCTCGCGACCATGACGCTCCCGAAGGGCATCATGTTCGCCCTGGAGAAGCCGTTCGGCACCGACCTCGCGAGCGCGAAGAAGCTCAACCGCCTGCTCGAGACGATCCTCCCCGAGGAGCAGCTCTTCCGCGTGGACCACTTCCTCGGCAAGTCCACGGTTCTCAACCTGCTCGGGCTGCGGTTCGCGAACCGGATCTTCGAGCCGCTGTTCTCAGCGCCCAACGTGGAGAAGGTCGAGATCGTCTTCGACGAGAGCCTCGCCCTGGAGAACCGGGCGGGGTACTACGACAAGGCGGGGGCGATGGTCGACATGATCCAGAGCCACCTGCTGCTCGTGCTCGCCCTCACCTCGATGGAGCCGCCCGCGAGCCTCGACGCGAACGACCTGCGCGGCAACATGGCGCAGGTGCTGCGCGCCACGCACCTGCAGGACCGGAAGGGCACCTCGAGCCGGCGGGCGCGCTACGGCGCGGGGACCATCGACGGCCGCACGCTTCCCGCCTACGTCAAGGAGGAGGGCGTCGAGCCGGCCCGCGGCACCGAGACCCTCGCCGAGCTCACGCTCGAGATCGACAACTGGCGCTGGGCGGGGGTGCCGTTCATCCTGCGCTCGGGCAAGGCCCTGGGGGATACCCGGCAGGACATCCTCGTGACCTTCAAGCCCGTGCCCCACCTGCCCACCGGCCTCGCGGGCGTGCAGGACCCGACGTGCCTGCGCATCTCGCTCAAGCCCGCGACCCTCGAGCTCGACCTGATCATCAACGGACAGGGCGACCCGTTCGTGCTCGAGCGCAACGTGCTGCACAGCGACCTCGGCGCCGGCGAGCTGAGCGCGTACGGCGAGGTGCTCGCCGGCATCATGGAGTGCGACCCGACGCTGTCGGTGCGGGGCGATGTGGCCGAGGAGTGCTGGCGCATCATCGAGCCGGTGCTCGCGGCGTGGAAGGCAGACAGGGTGCCGCTCGACACCTACCCGGCAGGCTCGAGCGGCCCCAAGGGCTGGTAGCCCCGGTGGCCCCGCTTGTCGCGCCGCGCTACAGGTTCTCCGCCGCGCTCCAGGAATTGCTGCCGCGCGACACGGAAACTGCAGCGCGGTGGCCCAACGCGGGCAGCTCCCGATTCACACGAGTGCCAAACGCGATCCCCGGATGCTACGAATAGCAGTAGACCGAAGGGCAGGCAGATGGCGGGCACGAGCGCGACAGCAGTGGCGATGGCGGCGGCAACGCCGAAAGAGGCGTACGAGATATCCGGCCCGCTCGACCCCACGAAGTTCTACCCGAAGTCGGGCCCTCTCCCCGCGGTGGTGGAGGTGCGCAACCAGACCGGTCCCTGGGACGCGGTCGGCCAGACCCGCATGCTGCGCCTCTCTGACGGCGGCCACGTCATCGAGACCATCACCGACACCGAGTCGCCCACCTACTTCGCGTACGAGCTGAGCGACTTCCAGAAGCTCTTCGGCGCACTCGTGAAGGGCGCCCGCGCCGAGTGGCGGTTCGCGCGCGAGGCCGAGGGAACGAGCATCCGGTGGACCTACACGTTCTTCGGCAAGCCCGGCCGCGGCTGGATCGTGACCCTCATCGTCAGGCTGCTCTGGGCACCGTACATGCGCAGGGTGCTGCCGCCCATCGCCGACGAGGTGTCGCGACAGGCGGCAGCGCGCGCCAAGGCCTGAGCAGCCCTGGAGCCCTGAGCAGCCCTAGAGCCCTGAGCAGCCCTGGAGCTCCACGGTGCGGTACCGCTCGGGCGGGGCCCGACAGCGAGCTCGCTACGCCGTCTTCATCACGTCGGCGGTGAACGCCCGCACGCGCGAGACGAGCCCGTCGATGCGCGAGGCGAGCAGCTGCTCGGGGTCGAGGAGGTCGTGCGCCGGGGGGAGGATCCGGATCATGTGGGAGCAGGCGAGGTCGTCGCACACGTACGTGCCGATCGTGTTGCCGTCGCGGCCGGACTGCCCGGCGCGCGGTGCCGAGAACATCGAGATCTCGTCGGAGCGGCGGGTGATGCGGCACCACGCGCACATCGCGGCGATGCCGGGGCGCAGGGAGAACTCGGAGGCGCGCAGCACCAGCCCGAGCGGCCGGTCGTCGACCCAGTGCACGAGGTAGCCGCGCTGCGGGGACTGCTGGTCGCGCCAGCCGAGGTACTCGCGCTCGTCCCACAGGACGTCGTGGAGCCCGGGCATGGGCACCCTGCTCGCCTCGCCCTTGGAGGCGTTGACGAAGCTCTCACGGATGTCGTCAGGGGTCAGCGGCTTCACCCAACCACCCTACGACTACGCCGTGAAACCGGCTTCCACCATGTCGATGACGCGCTGGGTGACCGCGTCCGCCTGCTCCCGCGGCAGCGCCCGCAACGGCCCCTCGATGCAGAGCAGCGCGAACCCGTGCACCGACGACCACGCGAGGAACTCCGCCTGGGGGCGGCGCGAGGCGGGCATGATCCCGGATGCCACGAACTCGTCCAGCGCGACCGTCAGCAGTTCGAGCGGCGAACGGCCGCTGGGGCCCGACTTGCTGGCCGCGGACGAGGTCTCCAGGTTCGTCGGAACGAAGAACGCCGCGCGGAACAGCCCGGGCTCGTCGAGGGCGAACGCGACGTAGCCGGTGCCGACGGCGCGGAGCTGGGCGCGAGCGACGGCCTCGGGCGTGCCCACCGGAATTCCGTCGAAGAGCGCGTCGATGCGGGTGGCGAGCATCGCGAGAGCCTCGTCGCTCACGGCGGAGAGCAGCGCGTCCCGGTCGGCGAAGTGCCGGTACGCCGCATTCGGGGAGACTCCGACGCGCCGGGTCGCCTCGCGCAGCACCACGGCGTCAGGCCCGCCCTCGCGCGCGAGCTCGAGGCCCGCGGTGAGCAGGGCGTGTCGGAGGTCGCCGTGGTGATAGTTGGGGCGGGACAGTGCGCCGGCTGTTGTCACGCGACTCCCTTCTCCGAGCATCGGGGTCTTGGTCGCCCTGTCATCCTATGACAGTGTTTACAGCGTTAACATGATCGCGAGGGAGAACTGACAGTGTTCGGTGACATCAAGGCATTCAGCGGGTTCTCGGTCGACGACATCGACGCGGCCCGCACGTTCTACCGCGATACGCTCGGCCTCAGGGTCGAGGACAACGCGATGGGGTTCCTCAACATCCACCTCGCGACGGGCGGGGTGATCCTCGCCTACCCCAAGCCCGACCACGTGCCGGCGACGTACACGATCCTGAACTTCCCGGTGCCGAGCGTCGACGCGGCGGTCGACGAGCTCAACGCCAAGGGCGTGGTGACGAAGATCTACGAGGGCGACTTCACCGACTCGCGAGGCATCTCGCGCCCCGAGAAGCCCGAGTGGGGCCCGGTCATCTGCTGGTTCACCGACCCGGCGGGCAACGTGCTCTCCGTCCTGGAGGACTGACCGAGCTTCCGCCCGACGAGCTTGGCGAGCCGGTGGGTCGGCTTCTCCACCGCGAGGTGGAACAGCCAGCCGAGCAGCAGGCTCCCGGGGATGGCGATGGCGGCGATGAGCTTCCACTGCGCGTCCCCGAGCGCGAACGCGAGCGTGCCGATCAGCGGCGCCTGCACGAGGTAGAGGCTGAACGAGATCTTCCCGAGCCAGCGCGGCACCGCGCTCGACAGCGCGCGCTCGGCGGTGCGCGACCCGACGGCCACCACGACGAGTCCGGCGGCCCCGACACCGGCAAGGCCCCACAGCACGTCAGCGCCGATGCTGCCCTCGATGGGCCGGCCCAGCCAGCTGGCGATGAGCAGGGTTCCGGATGCCGCGCCCAGCGCGACCCGCCCGATGCGCGGCCACGCGCCCACAGCGCTCCGCAGCTCCGGCAGCCGCACCGCCATGAGCGCGCCGAGGAAGAACACGGGGAGGTACACGAGGGCGTCGACGTCCACGAGCCGGCCCGTCACGGTGACTGCGGAGGCGAGCACCGCGGCGAACACCCAGTGGTTGCGCAGGGCGCGCGCGGCGATCACGAACAGCGGCAGGCTGAGCGAGAACACGAGCTCCCAGCGCAGTGACCACAGCACGTTGTTCACGTCATAGGACGCCTTCCAGAGGCTTCCCTCCTGCAAGAGCTGGGGCCACGAGAGTGTGAGGGCGTTCCCGCGCGCGAGCCACGAGTCCGGCGTGACCGAGGCCAGGTCGCGGGGCAGGAGCGCGATGGCGAGGGCCGCCAGGGCCAGCGAAGCCCAGACGGGGAGGTAGAGCCGCAGCATCCGGCCGCCGTAGTAGCCGAGCCAGCCGAAGCCGTCGCGCAGCGCCGGAAGGGTGACCACGAGGCCGCTCAGCACGAAGAACACGAGCACCGACTCGGTGCCGGCGGTGAAGAGCTTGAGCGGGGTCTGCGTGAGCAGCGACCACTCGGCGGGGCTCAGGAACGGCCGCGCGACGAGGCTCACGTGGTAGAGCACGACGACGAGGGCGGCGACTCCGCGGAGCCCATCGAGGCCGGTGAGGCGAGCGGGGGTGGGGCTGGTCACTCACTCCACGGTAGGTGCCGCGTCTGGACGGTTCCTGTACCAGTGGTTGAATGGCGGGCGTGACCGCCATCGCCGACCTCGCCGCCGACCTGGCTGCCGCCCGCTTCACCGTCGACGCCCTGGGCGAGTTGTGGGGCGAGGATGCCGCGGCAGCCCTCCACCGCGGGCAGCGGGTCCCCGCCCTCCGCGCGCTGGAGGGCACGGTCTCGCCCCTGGCCACCCTCGCCCGCGCGTTCGTGCTCGGACTGCCCGTCGTCCCGTCGGCGCTCGCCACCGCGCTCCCGACCCTGGGCGTCGACCGTGCCGTCGCCCTCGGGCTCGTCGACGACGCCGGCGCCCCGCTGCTCGACCTCCGCCCGTACTCCTTCGTCGACGGCAGTGGCGTCGTCTCCTGGTGGATCGCCTCCGACCTCGGGGAGCTCGCACTGGGCCACGCGATTCCCGAGCACCACGTCCTGGGCGTCGGCGGGGCCTCCACGACCCTCAGCGGCCTCATGATCTCCCGCCCGGTCGACCTGGCCCTCGACCTCGGCACCGGGTGCGGCATCCAGGCGCTGCACGCCGCCCGCCACGCGAAGCGGGTCATCGCCACCGACATCTCCGAGCGCGCGCTCGAGCTCGCCCGGTTCAACGCGGAGCTCAACGGCGTGACCAACATCGAGTTCCGGCTCGGCTCGCTGTTCGATCCGGTCCCCGAGCGCTTCGGCCACGTCGTCTCCAACCCGCCGTTCGTCATCACCCCGCGCAGCGCCGAGGGCGTGCCCGCCTACGAGTACCGCGACGGCGGCATGGTGGGCGACGCGCTCGTGGCGTCGGTGATCAAGGACGTCGAGGCGCACCTCGAGCGCGGCGGTGTCGCGCAGCTCCTCGGCAACTGGGAGTACGGCGCGCAGGACGGCCTGGCCCGCGTCGAGCAGTGGGTGCGCTTCACGGGCCTCGACGCGTGGGTCGTGGAGCGCGAGCGGCAGGACGTCGAGCAGTACGCCGAGACGTGGATCCGCGACGGCGGCACCCGCCCGGGCCCCGAGTTCGACAGGCTGTACGGCGCGTGGCTCGACGACTTCGCCGAGCGCGGCGTCACTCACGTCGGCTTCGGGTACGTCACCCTGCGGCGGCCGGCGGCGGGCGGTCCCACTCTGCGGCGGTTCGAGGTGCTCGACGGGCCGATCGCCGGCTCACCGGATGCCTCGGCCCTCCTCGCCGCCCACGACTGGCTGCGCGACCGCGACCTGCTCGCCGAGTCCCTCACGGTGGCGCCGGACGTGACCGAGCAACGGCACTACTGGCCCGGCGACGAGCATCCCACCGTCATGGACCTCCGCCAGGGATCGGGGTTCGCCCGCACCGTGCCGCTGGGCACGGCGCTCGCCGCGGTGGTCGGGGCGTGCGACGGCACGCTCCCGCTCGGTGCGATCTGCGATGCCGTCGCCGAGCTGCTCGAGGTCGACGCGGCGGAGCTCACCGCCGAGGTGCTGCCGCAGGTGCGAGAGCTCGTCCTGGTCGGGATGCTCGGCTAGCGCGGGTCGCGGCCCGTGACGGCGAGGAGCCGCTGCTGCAGGGGAGCGTCGTCGGGCAGCGGCACGGGCGGCGCGTAGAGCCCGCTCGCGGCGAGGGTGTCCTTCTGCGGCTCGAAGACCGTCCAGACGGCCTCGACGATCTCCGGGTCCAGCTCCTCGTCGGCGCCGATGGCGCGCGCGAGGTCCCAGGTGTGGATCGCCACGTCGGCGACCTGCTCGCGCAGGTAGTCGGCCATGGTCACGGTGTCGTAGGAGAGCTGCACCCGCGTCTCGGGGGTCGTCGCCATCCAGGCCGCGTTCGCCGCGAACGCGTACAGGTCCCACTCCTCGCGCAGGTTCTCCCGCAGCGGCGGGATGTCCTTCTTGGCGCTCGCGATGCTCTGGCCGGCCAGCAGGTACGGCACCCACTGCTGCTCCTCGATCACGTGCGAGACCAGGTCGCGCACGCTCCACTCGTCGTCGGGCGTAGGGGCGTCCCAGTCGGTGACGGCGGCGATCCGCCGCGAGAACTCGCGCTGGACGCGCTTCTGCAGTGACAGCCAGTCGTACTCCATCGATGTCCTCCCAGACGATTGATCCGAGGGTAGCAACAGGGCGCTGTCGCGGCAGATTCCCACGTTAAAGTTGGCTCGTGGCGAAACCATCGAACGACGAGCCGGCCAAGCCCTCTCGCCGGCACTTCCTGCAGACCACGGCGGCAGCGGGGCTCGGGGGTTTCGCCGCCGGAGCGGCCGTGGTCGCCGGCATCGACGGCGCGGTCAACAGCGCGAAGCCGATCGCGGGGTTCGACCCGCTCGACCCTCGCTCCGAGCCCGGCTTCGACCACGTCGTCGTGATGATGTTCGAGAACCGGTCGTTCGACAACATCCTCGGCTACCTGTACACCGACGCGGAGCTCGCCGAGGGCCAGACCTTCGACGGGCTCCACCAGGGCGACTACTCCAACGTCGGGCCCAAGGGGGAGGTCATTCCGGCGCACGTATATATCGGCGACACCGACGCGGTGATGCGGCACCCCTCGCCCGACCCCGGCGAGCACTACCCGCACGTCAACACCCAGGTCTTCGGCATCATCGACCCCGACACCAATGCCGACCTGTTCTCGAACGAGCTTCGCGAGCCCTACAACGCGCCGGTGAAGGACTCGAAGCCCGACATGTCCGGGTTCGTCAAGGACTACGTGGTCAACTGGCGCGAGCTCAAGAAGGGCGCCGAGCCCGTCTACGACGACTACCGGGTCGTGATGGGCAGCTTCTCGACGGAGATGCTGCCGGTGTTCTCCGCGATCGCCAAGGGGTTCGCGGTCTACGACGCGTGGCACGCGGGTGTGCCGTCGCAGACGTTCTGCAACCGCTCGTTCTTCCACGCCTCGACCAGCCACGGCTTCGTGACGAACAAGGACGGCGGCGGGTACGACAAGTGGATCGACGCCCCCGCGGCTCCGACGATCTTCAACCGGCTCCAGGATGCCGGGCGCACCTGGCGGGTCTACTACGACGCCCAGCAGATGGTGTCGTTCACCGGGATGCTCCATGCCGCCGTGCTCGAGCCGTTCTGGAAGAGCAACTTCCGCAGCATGGAGCAGTTCCACGAGGACGTGAAGAACGGCACCCTGCCCGACTACGCCTTCATCGAGCCGCGCATGGTGTTCAACCACAACGACATGCACCCGCCGTTCGGCACCCTCCGCGAGGGGGAGTACGAGGGGCAGAAGGTGTACAACTCGGCGCTCTCCGACGTGCGGGCGGGGGAGGCGCTGCTCCACTCCGTGTACACGTCCCTTCGCGGTGCCAAGTCGAAGACCGGCTCCAACGCGCTCAACACCGCATTCGTGGTGACCTTCGACGAGCACGGCGGCACCTACGACCACGTGCCGCCGCCCAGCGCGGTGCCGCCCGAGTCGGGAGCGCCCGAGGGTGAGATGGGCTTCCAGTTCGACCGGCTCGGCTGCCGGGTGCCCGCGATCGTCGTGAGCGCGTACACCGCGGCCGGCACCATCATCCACGACGAGATGCACCACGGCTCGATCATCTCGACGCTCAACCGCCTGCACGGCCTCGAGCCGCTGACCCGTCGGGATGCCACGGCCAACAACGTCTTCAACTCCATCAACCTGACCACGCCGAGGCAGCCCTACGAGTGGCCGTCGACGCACCCGCAGTACACGCCCCCGAACCCCGAGGCCGTGCCGGCGCCGCACGAGGAGCACAAGGCGCGCCCGCTGAGCGCTCCGGCGGAGGGGCTGCTCGGCCTGCTGCTGGCGAAGTACGACCCCAAGCGCGATGTTCCGAAGACGTTCGGCGAGGCGTACGAGGTGCTCGTGAAGCACGGCAAGGGCCTCTTCGGCGTCCGGGACTGAACGCGCACAGGCGGCGCCCAACTTTCTCACACCTTCTGTCGAGCAGACGGAGAGATACTGGCGGAATGCGCGCGCGACGGTACCTCCTCACCGGCATCGCGGCGATCTACTTCGGGGCGCTCGTCGGCCTCACCTTCGTGCCCGGCTCGGCCTCCAACCGCGCCCTCTGGGTCTGGCCGTTCGTGGCCTTCGTGCCCGTCGGCATCCTGCTGCTCCTGCTTCTCGGCCGCCGTCGCTGGTGGGCCGCAGTGGGCTTCGCCGTCCTCGGCTCCGCGTGGATCGAGGCCGCGCAGTCGGTCTGGATGCCCGCCGGCTACGCCGAGATCGCGGACATCGCCTGGGCGAGCTCCGGCGCAGTCGCGGGCATCGTCGTCGCCGCGCTCCTGACCTCTCCGCGGCTGCGCTCGATGCGATCACATGAACCTCACAGGATCGTCGCGCAGGCTGGACGCAGGGAAATACCCCAGGACTGAGCAAGCGCCGGTGTGAGTATCCGCCGGGATGACGCTTCCTTCGTGAGTCCGTGCAGCACCACCCGGTGCCAGACCCAACCCGATGTGCCGTGTTGCACGTGCCCGCTGTGCTCGATGTTCTTGCGCGGGGCGCCCAGTTCGAAAGTCAGTCGCTTTGCTCACCTCTCCACGTTTGTCGTTCCCGTCCGCCCGCCCGCTGTCGGAGCCCCGCATCATCGGGTTCCTCAACGCCAACCGCCGACTGCTGGCGCTGACCGCCATCGCCGCGACCGGCCTGCTCACGAGCATCCCGTCGCTGCCCGCCCAGGCCGAGGCGCTGCTGAACCCGCCGCCCGCCCCCGTCGCGCTGCAGTCGTACACGGCGCCCGCCGGCTACGAGGCGCCGGTGCTGCGCGACGGGTTCAGCATCTCGACCTACTCGGTGGTGCAGTGGCCGGTGCCGTTCGGCACCCCGATCAGCAGCGGCTTCGGCATCCGCGAGTGCGACGGCTGTGCAACGGACCACAAGGGCACCGACTTCAACCCCGGCAGCGGCTACCCGATCCAGGTCATCGCCGACGGCACCGTCGTCTCCGCCGGATGGGACGCCACGGGGTACGGCTACATGGTCGTCGTTCAGCACAACATCGACGGGCAGAACGTGCAGAGCCTCTACGCGCACATGCTGGACGGCTCGATCGCGGTCACCGCGGGCCAGCAGGTCAAGCGTGGGGAGGTGCTCGGGCTCGTCGGCAGCACCGGGGAGTCCACCGGTGCGCACCTGCACCTGGGCATCCTGCTCGACGGCGCGTTCGTCGACCCGTACCCGTGGCTGCTCGCGCACGTGAATGTGTGAGTCGACCTGAGCCTGATTCCCAGCTTCGCTTCCTAGGCTCGTGCCATGGGACTCTTCGATCGCCTCTTCGGATCCGACCAGCAGGACGCACCGGCCCCGCCCGCACGGGCGCGCACGACTGACGAGATCGCCGTCGAGCGCTACCGCTACCTCCTCCGCACCGCCCCGCCCGAGACTCTCGAGCAGGTGCACGCCGAGGCGTTCGCGAAGCTCACCGACGAGCAGCGCGCTCTCGTCTACCGGGAGCTCTCGCAGTCCGGCGAGCAGCCCCGCGGCACCGACGCGGCATCGCTCGCGCAGGCTGCGACGCGCTCAGAGCTGCGCCAGCCGGGCACCCTCGAGCGCTCGTTCCAAGGGCCCAGCTTCGGCTCGATGCTCGGCAGCTCGCTCCTCGGCACGGTCGCGGGCTATGTGATCGGCTCGGCCATCGTCTCGGCGTTCCTCCCGACAGACCCGGGCGGCACGGATGCCTCGGCCGACAGCTCGACGGACGCCGGTGCCTCGGCGGACTCATCAGACGCCGGCGCATCGGCGGACTCCTCCGCTGACTCGGGCTTCGGCGACTTCGGCGGCGGGGGAGACTTCGGCGGCGGCGACTTCGGCGGCGGCGACTTCGGCGGGGGCGACTTCTTCTAGCGGCGAGTGAGCCCGCCGCGCCCGCGGGCGCGGGTTACCCTCGACCGGTGACTGACGACCGGTATGGCAGCGACGTTCTCGCGGGGTTCCGCCAGCAGCGGGGGCCGGCTCCCGTTCCTGCGCTCGCGTTGGAGAAGGGCCTCGTGCTCGAGGAGACGGGCACCGGATTCGTCGGGGCGATCATCTCCTACGCGAACGGTCTCATCGAGCTCGAGGACCGCAAGGGCGCCGTGCGCACCTTCTCCCTCGGCGCGGGGTTCCTCGTCGACGGAAAGCCGGTCACGCTCGTGAAGCCGACCCCCGGTGCGGCGCCGGTCCTGCGCAGTGCCTCCGGCTCGGTCGCCGTCACCGACCACACCGCCCGGGTCGCGCTGCCCAGCCGGATCTTCGTGGAGGGCCGCCACGACGCCGAGCTCGTGGAGAAGGTGTGGGGCCACGACCTGCGGGTTGAGGGCGTGGTCGTGGAGTACCTCGGCGGCGTGGACGACCTCGAGGCGCTCCTCGCCCAGTTCGGCCCGAGCTCCGAGAAGCGGGTGGGTGTGCTCGTCGACCACCTCGTGGCCGGCTCGAAGGAGAGCCGCATCGCGGAGGCGGTGGGCCGCGGGCGGTATCGCGACCACGTGCTCGTGGTCGGGCATCCCTTCATCGATGTCTGGCAGGCGGTCAAGCCGCAGCGGCTCGGACTGGCCGCGTGGCCGGTGATCCCGCGCGGCACCGAGTGGAAGCACGGTATCTGCGAGGCGCTCGGCTGGCCCCACGAGGATCAGGCCGATATCGCGCGGGCATGGCAGCACATCCTCGGGAAGGTCGAGAGCTACGCCGATCTCGAGCCCGCGCTGCTGGGCCGCGTCGAGCAGCTGATCGACTTCGTCACCGCCTAGGCACACCGTTCTCCCAGCGCAACCCCGGTTCGAACCCAGCCCGCACCGCGTAACCTCTAAGGCGATGGACGAGACTCAGCATGCCCAGGTCCCCTTCCCCGCCGGTCGCCAGTTCGCGCTCACCTGGGGCATCCCGGATGACTTCGGCGGCATGACCAGCGCGCTCCTGCACCGCTCGCGCGCCATCGTGCGGCTCGCCGGCAGGCCGGTCGACCTGCTGACGTTCGACGCCCGCCCCGACTACCCGTCCGTCGACGCCGCCCTGCGCGACCGCGGCGAGCTGATCGACGGCGTGAGGCTCATCAACCTCTGGGACTGGTTCCGAGACAACGACGCGGCGCCGGATGACCCGGGCTCCCTCGACCTCGTCAAGCACCCTTTCACCCCGCTCGGTGCCGACCCCGCCTATGTCTCGACGTGGCGGGGGGAGCACGAGCTCAGCCGCGCGCGCCTGGACGGTGACGCCACCCTGCAGGTCGACTACTTCCGGGAGGACGGCTCGCTGCTGGCGAGCGACCGCCGCGATATCGACCAGGAGGGTGCCGCGGGCAAGCGCTCGGTGGTGCTGTGCGATCGCGAGGGCGAGCCGGTCCGCTCCTGGAGCGGCGTGTGGGCGTTCTACCGCTACTGGCTCGACGCCCTCCGCCAGCGCGAGCCCTCGTTCATGATCGTCGACTCCAAGCCCGTCGCCGCCTTCATGGCGACCTACCAGCGCAAGCGCGCCGTGGTCGTCCACGTGGTGCACAGCTCCCACCTCGCCGAGGAGGACACCGAGAGCGCCCGCCTCAAGGCGAGCCGGCGGCCGGTGTTCGAGAATCTCGAGGGCTACGACGCCGTCGTTCTCCTCACCCAGCGTCAGAAGGCCGACGTCGAGCGCCTCGCGGGCGTCCGCGACAACGTCGTGGTGATCGGCAACGGCCGGGAGCTCCCCCCTGCGGGGAAGGAGGAGCCCCGCGCGATCGGCGACGGGATCATGCTCGCCTCCCTCACGACGCGCAAGCGCGTCGACCACGCCGTGCGAGCCATCGCGGCGGCGGCGGCGAGGCATCCGGAGCTCTCGCTCGACGTCTACGGCGACGGCCCCGATCGCGATCACGTGGCGGCGGTCGTGGCCGAGCTCGATGCCCCGGTGCGGCTGCGCGGGCACGTTCCCGATGCGCGAGAGCTTCTGGGCGGGGCATCCTTCCTCCTGCTCACCAGCACCTCGGAGGGGCTGCCCCTGGTGCTCGTCGAGTCGATGGCGGTCGGGTGCATCCCCATCGCCTACGACATTCCCTACGGCCCCGCCGACGTGATCCAGCCGGGCAAGAACGGCTACCTCGTGCCGGCCGGCGATATCGACGCTGTGGCGCGCGCCATCGACGACTTCCTCACGCTGAGCCCGCGGAAGGTGGCGCGCCTGCGCCGCAACGCGCGCAAGTCGGCCCAGCAGTTCTCCGATCTGGAGATCACGCGACTGTGGAGCCGCGAGCTCCGTGCCGCTGCTGCGCGCAAGGCCGCCGCGTGGGCCGCTCGAGAGAAGCTGGCGGCCGAGAAGAAGCAGAACCAGGCAGGCTAGCGGCGCAGGTACTCGTGGCGGACCATGCTCACGCAGTGGTCCCACGAGAGCGACTGGCCGACCTCGACGGCGCGCGCCAGGTCCGGGCCGAGGAGCGCGACGAAGACGGTGCCCACGCGCTCAATGAAGCCCATGGTCTCGCGCGCGGCGAGCACCGCGTAGAGGTCTTCGCGGACTATCGCGATCAGCGGCTCCGTGGATGCGTCCTGGTGCTGCGGTCGCCGTCGGCGCTCGCCAGTCTGAAGTGTGTCCGTCATGGGCAGCTCCTCACCGAGTTCCCGAATTGGCCCCCGAACGGGGTGGCACTAGTTCATCATCGACAAACACTTTCGACTAGAGCTTGACAAGGTCGGCCCTGGGCCGCACGACCAGAATCGGGGGTTACCCCGATACTCCTCCTCTGCCCCCGGTGGCAGGGTTTAACCATGGCAATTCTTCGCAGACCCACGACCGGCCGCGTCATCGCGGGAGTGTGCGCGGGGCTCGCCCAGCGGTTCGGATGGAACGCCAACATCGTCCGACTGCTGTTCGTGCTCTCGTTCCTGCTCCCCGGCCCGCAGCTGATCTTCTACTTCGTGGCCTGGATCATCATCCCGAACGAGCTCGAGTCGACAGTCCGCATTCCTGCGCCATAGCGGCTACCGTTGGGGCATGCTCCCGTTGCCCACGGTTTCGATAGTCATCCCCGCCTACAACGAGCAGGACACGATCAAGGCCTGCGTGCTCGCGGCCCTCGATCAGACGGTCGCGCCGTTCGAGATCATCGTTGTCGACAACAGGTCGACGGATGCCACGGCCGCGGTCGTCCGCGCCCTGCAGAGCGCGTACCCCGAGGCCCCCATCGTCTACCTGCAGCAGAACGAGGTTCAGGGGCTCATCCCCACTCGCAACTTCGGACTGGACCACGCCCGCGGCGACATCATCGGCCGCATCGACGCCGACTCGGTGCTCGAGCCCACCTGGGTGGCGGAGGTCATCCGGGCCTTCGACGACCCGGAGGTCGCGGCCTGCACCGGGCCAGTCCTGTACTACGACATGCCGCTGCGCCGGTTCGGCCACATCGCCGACGACGCGATCCGCCGCGCCATGATCGTGATCACGCAGGACTACCACCTGCTGTTCGGCAGCAACATGGCCCTCCGCGCGACGGCGTGGCAGGCGATCCGCAACGACGCGTGCCTGGACCCGGAGGACGAGCTGCACGAGGACATCGACCTCTCCATCCATCTGCACGAGAAGGGCCTGAAGGTCGCCTACTCGTCGGACATGGTCACGGGCATGTCCGCACGGAGGCTGGACGACAACCCCCGCCAGTACTACAGCTATGTGATGCGGTTCGAGCGCACGTACAAGAAGCACAAGATCCGCAGCGTCGCGCTGCGGGCGCCCATGGCGGTGCTGCTGTCCGCGTATCCCGCGCTCAAGGCAATGCGCCGCAACGAGCTGCGCAAGGAGGCGAAGGCCGCCGAATGACGCGCTCCGTGGCGCTCTTGCGCGGCATCAACGTCGGGCCGACGACCACGGTGCCGATGGCCCTGCTGCGGTCGCTCTTCGAGTCGGCCGGCGCGACGGACGTCGTGACGGTGCTGAACAGCGGCAACGTCGTGTTCTCGGGCTCGGTGGATGCTGCTGCGCTCCTCACACGGATCCGCGCCGAGACCGGGGTGAAGACGCACCTGCTCGTGGTACCGGGGGAGCAGCTGCGGCGGATCGCCTCGGCCTTCCCCTTCGCGGGCGACGAGTCGCGCCTGGTGGTCGCGTTCATGCCGTCGGTGCCGTCGGTCGAGCTTCCGGATGTCGCGCCCGAGCTGATCTCGCTCGGCGACGAGGCGGTCTACCAGTCGCTGCCCGACGGTGTCTCGAAGACCAAGCTCACTCCCGCGTTCTGGAAGCAGTTCCCGCCCGAGACCACCGCCCGCAACCTGCGGACGGTGAAGAAGCTGGTGGCGCTGCTGTAGAGCGGGGTGGGGCTGATGTGGCGCAGCGCCTCTGTGCCTCCACAGCTCTGTGATTCCGTTGCCTGTCCTCGGGCGACGGCCCCCATCGCGGGAATGTCGGTGGCCGCTGGTCTAATACACGTATGAACCTCCTCGATCCCTCCGACGCCGACGTGCGGGTCGAGTTCGGCATGGCCGAGGCAGAGGTCGCACTCCACGCGCAGTGGCGAGCGGCGGCCGCGACGTTCCGCGCGATCGACAAAGTCATGCGCGAGGCGGCCCGTCATCCCGAGGTGTTCGTGCCGGCGGGCCTGAGCCCCCGCGATGCACTCGAGTTCGCCCAGCGCGCGGCGGCGGCCGACCTCGCGGTGCGCCTGAACATGGCGGAGGGCACCGTCCGGTCCCACGCGGATCTCGGCGCGACCCTTCGCGTGCGCCTTGCCCTCCTGTGGGCGGCGTTCGGCGAGGGTGAGGTGTCCACGCAGAACGCGCGGGAGGCTGGGGGCCTCGCGTCCGACCTTCCCGAGGAGCACTGGGAGGCATTCGATCTCGCGATCGCCGGCCCCGCGCGACAGCTGACTCCTCCGCGGTTCCGCGCGAAGGCCCGCGCCCTGCGCGACAAGCTCCTCGTTGAGACCGCCGTCGAGCGCCACGAGCGTGGGCTGCTCGAGCGCGGTGTGTGGTCGGAGCACGACCGCGACGGAATGGGGTGGGTGAGCGCGCGACTGTCGTCCGAGCAGATCGCGCTTGCGGAAGCCCACATCGACGCGCTGGCCTTCGAGCTGCGGAAGGGAGAAGGCGAGAGTCGCACCATGCAGCAGCTCCGCGCCGATGTTGTCGCAGATCTGCTCACCGGCCGCGAGACCGGCGCGGCACGCGTCACGGTGGCTCTCACGGTGCCGGTGATGACGCTGCTGGGCGGCACGGATGACCCGGCAGTTCTCGAGGGCGTCGGTCCGATCGACGTCGAGACCGCACGAGCGCTGTGCGCCACGGCGCCGTCGTTCACCCGGATCCTCACCGATCCCATCCGCGGCACGGTCGTTGCGATGGACCCTCAGCAGTACCGGCCCAGCCGCGCCCTCAAGCGCTGGCTCGCCCATCGGGACGTGACCTGCACGTTCCCGGGCTGCGGCCGCCGGGCCGCCACCTGCGACCTCGACCACGTGACGGCCTGGGCGGCGGGTGGCAGCACCACCGCGGACAACCTCGCGCACCTCTGCCGCAAGCACCACACGATGAAGCACAGCACCCGGTGGCGGGTAGACAAGCCGCCGGGCCGACTCTCGGTGTGGACCAGCCCTACCGGCTTCGTGCGAACTGCGGATCCGCCGCCGTTCTGATCTGCTCTCTGATCTGCGTTCTGATCTGCACTCTGATCGCCGTGCCTAGCGGCGCGCTAGAACTTCCGCGTGAACGGCAGCGGCTTCCTCATGCGGATCAGCAGCAGCAGCGGCACGATCACGTACGGCAGGTTGAACGCCAGGAACTTCGCCGGGTTCTGGGTCTGGAACTCCGGCTCGCCGAAGAACTCCACGCCGAACACGATGATGCCGGTCACACCGGTGATCATGGTCGCGTAGATGACCGCGGGCAGCTGGATCCAGTTCCAGCCGCGCAGGAGCGCGGGCACGAGCACCAGGTAGAAGATCATGTAGACGAACGCGCTCAGGCCGGTCACGATGCGCATCCACACCGGCGGGTTCATGAAGAGCGGGTCGGCGTCGTGGGCGTACCAGTAGTTCGAGTCGACCAGGAACTGCCCGGTCGGCTGGCTGAAGTCGATGCCGACCGTCGGCAGCATGTCCGCGATGCAGCTCGTCACGATGAACAGCGTGAAGAAGACCGCGAAGACGATGTCGAGGGGGCGCTGGCGAAGGGGCAGATTGTCCGGATGCACGGTCGATAGGTTATCGCGCCAGCTGCGGCAGCACCTCTCGGGCGATGAACTCGAGCTGGTCGAGGTCGCGGATGTCGAGCAGCTGGAAGTACACGCGCGCGAAGCCGAGCTCGCCCAGAGTCCCGACCTTGTCCACGACCTCGGCCGCAGAGCCCGCGAAGCCGCCCGAGCGGAGCGCGTCGAGGGAGTTGCCCGCGGCATCCGCCCGCCTGGTCTGGTCTGTGGCCGTGGCGCCCGTCGCGGTCGCGCCCGCGATCGACATGATGATCGACGACGGGTCGCGGCCGATCGCCTCGCACGCCGCGCGCACCCGGGCGACCCGCTCGGGGAGGGGATCGAGCGTGGCGAAGCCCGCGTTGTACTCGTCGGCGAAGCGCGCGGCGATCGCCGGCGTGCGGGTCGGGCCGCTGCCGCCCACGATGATCGGGACGTGCGCCTGGGTCGGCTTGGGCAGTCCGGGCGCGTCGACCAGCGTGTAGTGCTGGCCCGCGAAGGTGTAGCCCTCGCCCACCGGGGTGGCCCACAGGCCGGTGATGAGCTCGAGCTGCTCCTCGAGCATCCCGAACCGCTTCTCGGGGAACGGGATGCCGTACGCGACGTGCTCCCGTTCGAACCAGCCCGTGCCGAGGCCGAGCTCCACGCGGCCGCCCGACATCTGGTCGACCTGGGCGACCTGGATGGCGAGGACCGCCGGCACCCGGTGCGTTGCCGAGGAGACGAGCGTGCCGAGGCGGATGCGCGAGGTCTCGCGCGCGAGGCCGGCGAGTGTGGTCCACGAGTCGGTGGGGCCGGGCAGGCCGCCGTTGCGGTCGTCCATCGTGAGGTAGTGGTCGGAGCGGAAGAAGCCGTCGAAGCCGAGCTGCTCGGCGGCCCGGGCGAGGGCGAGCTGGTCGTCGTAGGTTGCGCCGTTCTGGGGCTCGATGAAAACGCGGAAGTCCATGGTTCGACCCTACGAGCCCTAGACTCGGTATCGAACACGGGAGTCCGGTGAGCCGGGCTGAGAGGAAGCTTCTCCAAGCTTCGACCGTCGAACCTGATCTGGATCATGCCAGCGCAGGGAGGCATTCTCGAAACCCGTGCCCCATACAGCGGTTGAACACCGCCATACGGAAGGCACGTCAATGAAGTACGCAATCATCGCGGGGGCACTCGTCCTCGCTCTCGCCGGGTGCAGCACGCCCGCAGCAGACGACACCAAGCCCCTCGTGCTCGTCACGCACGACTCGTTCGCGCTGAGCGAGGGAATCCTCGAGCAGTTCACCGAGCAGACCGGGCTCGAGGTCCAGGTGCAGTCGTCGGGGGACGCGGGGCAGCTCGTCAACACCCTGGTGCTCACCAAGGACTCGCCGCTCGGCGACGTCGTGTTCGGCATCGACAACACGTTCGCGAGCCGGGCCGTGGAGAACGGCGTGCTCGCGGACTACGCGTCGAAGGACCTCACGAGCGCCGAGGACCAGTACCTGCTCCCGGAGGGGCAGGGGCGCGAGCAGCTGACCCCCATCGACAACGGCGACGTGTGCGTCAACGTCGACCACGAGTGGTTCGCCGAGAAGGGGATCGCGGAGCCGACGAGCCTCGATGATCTGATCAAGCCCGAGTACAAGGACCTCTTCGTGACCGAGGCCGCCAACTCCAGCTCGCCCGGCCTCGCCTTCCTGCTCGCCACGATCGCCAAGTACGGCGAGGACGGTTGGCAGGACTACTGGACCAAGCTCATGGCCAACGGCACGAAGGTGGACGCCGGCTGGAGCGACGCGTACTACGTGGACTTCTCCGGCCCGTCGAGCGAGGGGGACCGGCCGATCGTCGTCTCGTACGCGTCGTCCCCGCCCTTCGAGGTGCCCGAGGGCGCCACAGTGGCGCCGACGGGCGCGCTGCTCGACACGTGCTTCCGCCAGACCGAGTACGCGGGGGTGATCGCGGGGACGAAGAACGAGGCCGGCGCCCAGAAGCTCGTCGACTTCCTGTTCTCGACGGTCGTGCAGAACGACATCCCCGAGACCATGTACGTCTACCCGGTGAACGCGAAGGCGACCCTGCCCGAGTCGTTCACGAAGCTCGCGAAGATCGCCGAGAACCCGTTCGTGGTGAGCCCCGCCGACATCGACAAGAACCGCGAGACCTGGCTCAGCCAGTGGGCGGCGATCGCGCAGGGCTAGTGGCAGGCTCGTGACCCGCATCCGCACGTCGCCGGGCACCGTCATCGCGACGGTGCTCGGCGTCGGCGTGCCGCTCGCGTTCCTCGCGGTGTTCTTCGCGTGGCCGGTCGCCGCCATGATCGGCCGCGGGTTCGCCGACGGGCTCGGCGGCTTCGCGGAGGTGTTCTCCCGTCCGCGGACGATCCGGCTCATCGGGCTCACCCTCGGGCAGGCAGCTCTCGCGTCCGTGATCTGCGTGCTGCTCGGGCTGCCGGTGGCGCACGTGCTCTACCGGCTTCGGTTCCGGGGCCGCGCGATCGTGCGCGCGCTCGTGATCCTGCCGTTCGTGCTGCCCACGGTCGTGGTCGGGGTGGCCTTCCGCACTCTGCTGCGGGACACCGTGCTCGACGGCACGTTCGCCGCGATCATGATGGCGCTGGTGTTCTTCAACGTGGCGGTCGTGGTCCGCACGGTGGGCAGCGCGTGGGAGGGGCTCGATCCGCGCCAGGAGGATGCCGCCCGCGTGCTCGGGGCCAGCCCGACCCGGGTGTTCTTCACGATCACGCTCCCGCGGCTGGGTCCGTCGATCGCGGCCGCGGCATCCATCGTCTTCCTGTTCTGCGCGACCGCCTTCGGCGTGGTCCTCGTGCTCGGCGGGACCAAGTTCGGCACCATCGAGACCGAGATCTACCTGCTCACCACCCAGTTCCTCGACCTGCGGGCGGCGAGCGTGCTCAGCGTCACGCAGCTCGTGATCGTGGTCGCGCTCCTCGCCGTGGTCGGGCGGGTGCGGGGCAGCACCCAGCGCCGGGCGGGGACGGCGCGAAAACCCCGGCGGTCGGATGCCCCCGCCATCGTCGCCGCGGCGATCGTGACCGCGGCCCTCGCGATCCCGGTGCTGTCGCTCGTCGAGCGCTCACTGCGCACGTCAGCCGGCTACGGATTCACCAACTACGCCCTCCTCTCCGGCACGGGCACCCGCAACGCGCTGGTCGTGCCGGTCTGGGTCGCGCTCGGCAACTCGCTCACCACGGCCGTGCAGGCGACGCTGATCGCGGTGGTCATCGGAGTGGCCGCGAGCCTCGTCCTGAGCCGCACGCCGCGCAGCGCCCTCGCGCGCCGCGGGCTCGCGGCCTTCGACGGGGCACTGCTGCTGCCGCTCGGCGTCTCGGCCGTCACGGTCGGATTCGGATTCCTCATCACCCTCAACCAGCCGCCGCTCGACCTGAGGTCGTCGCCGATCCTGGTGCCGATCGCGCAGGCGCTCGTCGCGCTGCCCCTCGTCGTGCGGACGGTGCTGCCCGTGCTGCGGTCCATCGACCCGCGGCTGCGGGAGTCGGCGTCCGTGCTCGGTGCCGCGCCCTGGCGCGTGCTGCGGGACGTGGACCTCAGCATCGTCGCCCGGCCCGTGCTCGCGGCATCCGGATTCGCCTTCGCTGTCGCGCTCGGCGAGTTCGGCGCGACGAGCTTCCTCGCGCGGCCCGACCGCCCGACCCTGCCGGTGGTGATCGTGCGGCTCATCGGGCTGCCCGGCGGCGACAACCTGGGAATGGCGATCGCGGCGTCCGTCGTGCTCGCGGGCGTGACTGTCGCGGTGATCGCCCTGGTCGAACGACTTCGTGTGGACACGGTGGGAGCATTCTGATGACGACGGCCCTCGAAGCACTGCACCTCAGCGTGTCCTACCTGCGGGAGAAGGGGCAGAGCGCGCTCGCCCTCGACGACGTGTCGCTGAGCCTCGACACCGGGCAGGTGCTCGCGGTGCTGGGTCCGTCGGGCAGCGGGAAGTCCACTCTGCTGCGCGCTATCGCCGGCCTCGAGGTGCTCGACGCCGGCCGGGTGCTGTGGAAGGGCGAGGACATCACCGCGCTCCCCGTGCACAAGCGCGGGTTCGCCCTCATGTTCCAGGACGGCCAGCTCTTCGCGCACCGATCCGTGGCGTCCAACGTGGCGTACGCCCTTCAGATCGCTCGGATGCCCGTGCTCGAGCGGCGCGATCGGGTTGCCGAGCTGCTCGCCCTGGTAGGGCTCGAGGGCTTCGGCGACCGGCGCGTCACCGAGCTCTCCGGCGGGGAGCAGCAGCGGGTGGCGCTGGCCCGCGCGCTCGCCGCCCGGCCGCGGCTCCTGCTGCTCGACGAGCCGCTCAGCTCGCTCGACCGCGAGCTGCGGGAGCGCCTCGGCCGCGACCTGCGGCGCATCCTCGTGGAGACGGGAACCACGGCGCTCTTCGTCACCCACGACCAGGGCGAGGCCGCTCTGGTCGCCGACCGCATCGCGATCATGATGGACTCCCGCCTGGTGCAGCAGGGCTCCGTGGCCGAGGTTCTCGACGCCCCCGCGACCGACCAGGTGGCGCGGTTCCTGGGCCGATGATCATCCTCGTCGACGGCCGCTCGGGCTCGGGCAAGACCGAGCTCGCCACCCTCCTGGCGGCGAGACTCGGGGGGCAGGTCGTGCGGCTCGACGACGTCTACCCCGGGTGGGACGGGCTGGATGCCGGTAGCGCCGCCGTGCCGGGCATCCTGTCGTCCGGCCGCTGGCGCCGCTGGGACTGGGCGGCCTCGCGGCCGGCGGAGTGGCACACGATCGACCCCGCCCGCCCGCTCATCGTGGAGGGGGTCGGGGCGATCAGCCGCGCCTCGCGGCCGCTCGCCGACCACGCGCTGTGGGTCGAGCTCGACGACGAGACGCGCGAGTCGCGCGCCCTCGCCCGGGACGAGTACTTCGCGCCGCACTGGGACGGGTGGGCGGCTCAGGAGGAACGGCTTCTCGCGCGGGAGGACCCCCGTGCGCTGGCCGAGGCGGTGGTCGACGGCCGCGCGGTCGAGGCGTTCTCCTTAGAGTGGACACCATGACCTCCCCGTTCATCTCGGTCGGCGAACTCGCCGACGCCCTCTCCGGCCCCACCCCGCCCGCCGTGCTCGACGCGAGCTTCGTGCTGCACCCCGCCCAGGCCGACGGGGACTACCGCACCGACTCCGGGCGCCCGAAGTGGGTCGCCGGCCACATCCCCGGGTCGCAGCACGTCGACGTCGCGACGCAGTTCAGCGACACGACCGCGAAACTCCACTACACGCACCCGGAACCGCAGGCGATCGCCGACGAGCTCGCGCGCCTGGGCATCCCGGAAGACCACCCCGTCGTCGTCTACGACTCGACCGGAAACCTGTTCGCCGCCCGGCTCTGGTACCTGCTGCGCTGGATCGGCGTGCCGGCGCGGGTGCTCGACGGCGGGTTCGCCGCGTGGGAGGCGGCGGGCGAGCGCGTCGAGACGGGGGAGAGCGCGGCGCCGGAGCCGGTGCCGAGCTGGCAGGCATCTGCGGAGCGCAAGGCGTGGGTGAGCAAGAGCGAGCTCCTGGAGCGCGATCCGGATGACCCGCGGCCGCTGGTCTGCGGACTCCCCGCCGGCTCCTTCACCGGCGCCGACCCCACGAGGTACTCCCGGCGCGGCCGGATCCCCGGCAGCGTCAACGTCTCGAGCCGCGACCTGTTCACCAAGGACGGGCACGTCAAGACCCGCGTCGAGCTGATCCTGGCGTACGACGCCGCCGGCATCGATGTCGCGGAGGGCAGCGACGAGGAGGTGCTGCTCTACTGCGGCGGAGGTATCTCAGCCGCAGCGAACGCCCTCACACTCGCCGCGATCGGCACCTCGGCGGTGCGGATCTACGACGGATCGCTCGAGGAGTGGTCGGCCGACCCGGCGCTGCCCCTGGAGGTCGGGGAGCCTACTTCTTAGCCCAGGTCAGCGTGATGTCGCTGCCGCGCTGGTGGGTGGTCATCGTCCCGCCGTCGCAGGTCAGCTCGACGCCCACCGAGTCGTCGATGTCCGTCGGCACGAGCGTGTAGGGAAGGGCCTCGGCCGCGACGCCCTTGACCGTGGCCGTCGTGTCGACGTTCAGTCCGGAGGCGTCCCAGTCGCGCGGGATGGCGACCTCGGCGTTGATGTAGGCGATACCGGTCGACTTTCCGGCGTGCTTGTCGGTGACGACGGTCTGGTTGTCCTCGGCGCCCGAGGTCAGTGTGAGCGTGTAGTTCGTGTCGAGGACGATCTTGCTGTCGAGGCCCCAGTCGAGCGTCTGGGTGCCGTCGATGGCGGCGACCGCGGTGATCTTGCGAGTCGCGAGTTCGGCCTGGACGGCGGCCGCGAGGGCGGCGGTGTCGAGGTTCCAGGTGCTGCCGAGGGCGCACTTCGCGATGCCGGTGAGGGGCGCCGGGGGAGCCACCTCGACGAGCGAGCAACCGGTGAGGCTGACCGCCGCGAGGATCGCGAGAGCGCCAGCTGTCGAATGGCGTGCGGACAACGAGCGTCGTGCTGTGGACAAGAGTGCCTCCCGGTTACGGTCTCCTAGCGAATCTTAGTTCGAGATCCCGTGAGCACCGTGAGGGCTCCCGGTGGGGCGCGGACCCGGCTATCCCCAGCCGAGCTCGTGCAGCTGCTCGTCGTCGATCCCGTAGAAGTGCGCGATCTCGTGCACCAGCGTGACGTGGATCTGGTCCTTCAGCTCCTCGAGGTCCGCGCTCACATCGAGCAGCGGTTCGCGGTACAGGATGATGCGGTCCGGCAGCTCTCCGAAGCCGTAGTTGCCCCGCTCCGTCAGGGCCGTGCCGTCGTACAGGCCGAGGAGGTCGAGCGAGCCGTCCTCCGGCCGGTCCTCCGTCACGAAGACGAGGTTGTCGAGGCCGTCGACCATGTCGTCCGGCAGGAGGTCCAGCTCGTCCACGACGAGGCGCTCGAAGGCCTCGGCATCCACCTCGTCCGGGCTCACTCGACTGCCTCCAGGAGCGTGCCCTGCAGGTAGCCGAGCCAGTCGTAGAGGTCGAGCATCCCCTCGTCGCCGTTGCCCTCGTCGCCGTCGTGCTCGATCTGCAGCCTGGCCGCGAGCACGAGCCGCAGGTCGGTGAGGTGCCGCAGCCACGCCTGCACGTCGGCCGGGTCGAGCACAGTCACCTTGTCGTCGACGGTCCGGATGACCGCCCGCGCGTTCGCGACCTTCCTGTCGACCAGCCCCAGCTCGGTCAGGCGCCGGTGCTCGGAGGCGGCTTCGTCGTCGCCTCGGTAGGCGTCCGGGAGCAGCCTGGCGAGCGCGGGGTCGAGCGGGGGAGCTGCCGCGCCGCCGATGCCGAGCTGCGCGTAGAGCACGTCTGCCGGGGACTCCGCCGCGCGCTCCTCGAACAGCGAGACAAGCTGGGCGGCGAGGCCGGCGAGCAGTTCGCGCTCCCCTCGGGTGAAGCGCGCGGTCACCAGGCCGCCGTTGCGCGCGAACGGGATCACGAGCCCTCCTTCGCCAGGGTGGCCCAGAGTCCGAAGTCGTGCATGGCCTCCACGTGCCGCTCCATGTCCTCGCGGCCCCCGGATGCCACGACCGCGCGCCCCTCGTTGTGCACGAGCAGCATGAGCCGCTCGGCCTCCTCCGCGGAGTGGCCGAAGTAGCTGCGGAACACGTAGGAGACGTACGTCATGAGGTTCACCGGGTCGTTCCACACGATGGTGACCCAGGGCTTGTCGTTGAGCCGCTCGAGTTCTTCGACGGGGGATTCGAGAGTCTGCGACATCCCGAAACCTCCTGCTATGCGAAAGACGGCCTGACCTTTGAGTCAGACCGTCTTTGCTTGGGGTGATCGACGGGGCTCGAACCCGCGACATCCGGCTCCACAAGCCAGCGCTCTGCCAACTGAGCTACGACCACCATGGATGCTGTCAGTGCCTAAATCAATACCGCAGCCTGACAAGTGTAATGGATCAGAGCCGCGAGGCGAATCCTTCGACAACTTCGGCGGAAATGGCCTGCACCTGCTCGGTCGTGAGCCCGGGCTCGGGGGTGAACACGGCCTTGCGGTAGTAGTCGAGCTCGCGGATGGACTCGCGGATGTCGGCGAGAGCGCGGTGGCCGCCGTCCTTCGCGGGGGCGTTGAAGTACACCCGGGGGAACCACCGCCGCGACAGCTCCTTGATCGAGGAGACGTCGATGCTGCGGTAGTGCAGGTGCGAGTCGACGCGCGGCATGTACTTGGCGAGGAACGTGCGGTCGGTGCCGATCGTGTTGCCCGCGAGCGGAGCGGTCTGGGGCGTCGGGACGAAGCGCAGGATGTACTCGTTGACCGCGTACTCCGCGTCGGCCAGGGCGACGCCGTTCGGGATCTCCTCGAGCAGGCCGCTCTCGCGGTGCATGTTGAGCACGAAGTCGCCCATGTTGTCGAACGCCGACTGGTCGGGCTTGATCACGATCGAGAAGCCGGGGTCGACGGGGACGAGGTCGTAGTCCGTGATGACGACCGCGACCTCGACGAGCTCGTCGATGGAGATGTCGAGCCCGGTCATCTCGCAGTCGATCCAGACGAGCAGGTCAGAGGTGGAAGCCATGGCGAAAGTCTAGGCCGCGTCACCGATAGTGATCGCCTCGGCCTCCGTGGCCGCGGGCTCCGGCGTCGCGCCGTTGACCCGCGCGAGCGCCCTGCGCCCCACGATGATGAGCGCCGCCGAGAGCGCCACCGAGACCGCGCCGACGAAGTACGGCGTGGCCGAGGTGAACGTTGCGGCGAGCGTCGTGGCCAGGGGCGGGGCGACCGCGCCGCCGATGAAGCGCACCGCGGAGTACGCCGAGGACGCCACCGAGCGGGGGAGGTCGGTCGCCTCCATGACGGACTCGGTGAGCACGGTGTTCAGGACCCCGAGCAGCAGTCCGCCGACGATGACGCTGGCGACGAGGCCGGCCGGAGAGTGGATGGCGAGGCCTGCGCCGACCAGGTCGAGCGCGAGCAGCGGGAGGACTATCGAGAGGACTGCGGTGCGCGGCATCCGGGCCGTCAGTATCGGGGCAAGCCACACGCTGGTCACCGCGAGGGCGACGCCCCAGCCGAAGAAGGTCAGGCCGATGCCCATCGCCTCGAAGCCGAGCGGGAACGGCGTGTAGGCGAGCAGGATGAAGAAGCCGATGTTGTACAACAGGGCCGCGCCCGCCAGCAGGGCCAGGGCGGGATGGCGCAGTGCGCGCAGCGGAGCGGAGAGGCGGGTCGGCTGCAGCTGCGAGCGGTCCTCCTTGCGCAGCAGGACGGTGATCGCGATGAAGCCGATCGCCATCAGGGTCGCGGTGCCGAAGAACGGGCCGCGCCAGCTGATCGACCCGAGCAGGCCGCCGAGGAGGGGGCCGATCGCGATGCCGAGGCCGAGAGCCGCCTCGTACAGGATGATCGCCGCGCTCGTGCCGCCGCTGGCCGCGCCGACGATGGTGGCCAGCGCCGTCGAGATGAAGAGCGCGTTGCCGAGGCCCCAGCCCGCGCGGAACGCGATGACGGCCTCCACGCTGCCGCCCAGAGCGGCCAGGAGGGCGAAGACGACGATGAGGCCCAGACCGATCATGAGCGTGCGCTTCGGGCCGATGCGGCTCGACACCCAGCTCGTGACGAGCATGGCGAGGCCGGTGATCAGCAGGTAGCTGGTGAAGAGCAGCTCGGTCTCGGTGGGGGTCGCCCTGAGGTCGGCCGCGATGACGGGAAGGATCGGGTCGACGAGGCCGATCCCCATGAACGCGATGACGCACGCGAACGCGACGGCCCAGACCTGCTTGGGCTGCTTCAGGATGCTGCCCGCGCTCTCGCCGGCACTCATGCGGCAACCGCCACGGCACCCACCCGCTCGGAGAGGATCGCCGCCGTGCGCTCGATCGCCTGCCAGCCCTCCGCGTCCAGGTCGTCGAAGAACGGCGCCATCGCGCTGGTGAGCTCGACCCGCCAGCCGGCGAGGGCCGCGCGGCCCTTGTCGCTGATCGCGATGAGCCAGGCGCGCGAGTCCTCGACGTCGGCGATGCGGTGCACCCACTCGTCCTCGACGAGGCCCTGAAGCAGCTTGGTCATGCCGGGCTGGCTGATGCGGGCAGCCTTGGCGAGGTCGCCGATGCGGTGGGGGCCGTCGGTGGAGAGGACGGAGAGGGCAGACCAGGTGGCGGAGGAGACGGCCGATCCTGTGGTCTGCGCGGCAATTCGGGTAAGCCGGTGGCTCGAGACCAGGAGCGTCTCGAGGATCTGCGTGGTGTTCATCCACCAAGTATATAACCGAGTTATATAAGTGATCGTCTGGTAAGACTTGAGCATGAGCGATTCAGCACCCCAGGTCAGCCGCGGCGACGAGTACATCGTCTTCTACGTCGGCGGCCCCTACGACGGCCAGAACGACAAGCGCATCAGCACCGACGGCACCTGGGAGACCGAGATCACGGTCATCGCCGCGGTCGACGGCAAGGAGACGCAGCTCGTCTACGCCTCGCCCGTGGCTCGCGAGGTGGGCGACCAGGTGCAGGTCACGTACACCTGGGACCAGGCTGACAGCGACCCGCTCGAGGCCCTCGAGGAGCGCGGCGAGGAATAGCCCGCACCCGTTCGCGGGTTGGCACCCGTGTGAACCTCCTCTTCTTCTCGTCGAACTTCTGCGAGCCGTGCATGGTCACGCGCACGGTTCTGGGCGAGGTGTCGGCCCTCGTGCCGGCCGCGCGCATCGCCGAGCTGGACGTCGTGCGCGACGCCGACGAGGCCGAGCGCGCGGGCATCCGCGTGACGCCCACCGTGGTGGTGCTGCGGGATGACGGCACCGAGGTGTTCCGCGCCGAGGGCGTGCCCAGCCTGAACCAGGTGCTCGTGGCGCTCGCGAAGGCGGTCTGAGGGGCGGACGCGGTATCGTGGGACACCCGCCCCCGTAGCTCAGCGGATAGAGCAGGAGCCTTCTAATCTCTTGGTCGCAGGTTCAATTCCTGCCGGGGGCACTCCGCGAAGACATCAGGTGGCGCCTGGGGATAAAGTGGCGCCCATGAAGCGCACTCTGGGACTCGTCTCCGTCGCGGCGCTCGCGGCGCTCGCCCTCACCGGCTGCGTGCAGTCCGGCCCGACCGTGGTCACTTTCGAGGTCGCGGGCCAGGGCACCTACAAGATCGAGCTCATCACCGACGAGCAGATCCAGCACGTCAAAGACCTCATGGCCGGAAGCGAGGAGGGTCGCATTCCGCTCGGCACGATCGTGCGCGACGACCCGGGCGTGAACGCGCCCTGGTCGTGGCACATCGACCCGAAGACCCTCGAGTTCGCCGATCAGGCAATCGAAGTGTGCGACGGACTTCCGGAGTACGTCGAGGACGGCACCCTGACCTCGGACACCTACTGCCCGTGGTCGGCCGTGCCGATCAAGCTCGAGGGCCCCGGCTCGTAGGCGTCAGACGAGTCGTCAGGCGGTCGGAAGCACCGTCGTGGTCGCGGCCTGGTCGTCGCTGCGCTGTGCAGCGTTCCAGGCCTGCTGCTTGCTGGCGAGGTCGTCCGCCGGGGCCGCGGCCGTCTCGTACTTCCACGCCGCGAGGTCCTGGGCGAACAGCTTGCGCGCGCGAGAGGGTTTCGCCTGCCAGGCGATGAGCCCGTCCTGGAAGTCGGCGAGGTCCTGCTCGGCCTGGAAGCTGTAGTTCGCCGAGTTGGCCTTCATCGTCGCGAGCTGGTGGGCCGCCCAGTCGGCGGCGAGCCCGGCACCGGCAACGGGGAGCAGCCGCACGCGGACCTCCGCCTCGCTGGTCTGGTGGTCGACGTGGTCCTTCTCGGTGGCGGAGAGTGTGCTCCATCCCGCGGCGCGACGGCCGGAGGCGATGAGGGCGGCGATCGCGGATGCCTTGTGCTCACGATCCTGCTGCGCGATGAGCCGCTTGATCGAGCCGCGCGCGATGAGGGTGGCCACCACCCCCGCGACGAGAATCGCGAGCACGGGCACAACCGCGCCCATCACCACGCGCCCGTCGTACGAGCTGAACCACCGGACGATGTCACTCCACCAGGCCTCTAACATGCTGGCACTGTAACCCCGGGGTACGCGGGGTCAGGGGAGCGACAGGCACTAAAAGCGGAAGCACTCCATTGCCGCACCGAAATCCCAGAACTCGCCGATCGGCAGGAACCTGCGCTGGCGCTGGAGCATCCGCTTCGCCAGGAACCTCGGACCGGCGGGGGTGGTGCTGCGCTCGACGTAGCCGAGCACCTCGCCGTCGGGCCTGGTGACGCGCCACAGGTCGTCGTGCAACTGGATTGTCGCAACCCCGCCCCGGATCTCGGCAGCAGGCGCGAAGGTGAGTGTTGTCATGGTTCGAAGATATGTTCGACCACCGACATCGCGGGAGCATGATCGCGGATCACCACATCGCGTATCAGGGCAGCGGCTGCTCCAGAGCCAGATCGGCGTCGATGACCCGGCGCGACCGGGAGGTCTGCGCGAGCACGATCCCCACGAGGACCACGCCGGCGCCCACCAGCTGCAGGGCATCCAGCTGCTCACCCAGCCAGAGCCACGCGACAACGAACGCGAAGATGACCTCCGACGACGCCACGATGCCGGCCGGAGTGGCTTTGAGCCGCCCGATGGCGGCGAAGGAGAGGAAGAAGGGGGCGAACGATCCGAGCACGATGAGGACGGCCATCGGCACCCAGAGCGGCACGACCACGTCCGAGAGGTTGCCCCCGAGCGACACCGCCGTGGCGGCGATGGCGGGGTCCACGTTCCACCACCCGCTGAAGAAGGCCCAGAACAGCGTTGCGAAACCGCTGGTCCAGAACGCGACGGCGAGAGGGGATGTCGCGGTCACCTGCCTCTCGCCGACGAGGAAGTAGATCGCCAGGGTGACGGCAGCAGCCAGGGCCATGACCACGCCGAAGCCGTCGAGGGAGCTCGACCACACCTGCGCCACCACGGCGAGGCCGACCAGCACGAGCCCGATCGCGACCCACAGCCGCGCCTTGACCTTCTCCTGGAGGAAGAAGAACGCGACGACGGCGACGATCAGCACGGCGAGGTACTCGAACAGCAGGGCGATGCCGACCGGGAGCAGCTGGATGGCGTAGGCGTAGGTCGCCTGAAGAGCCGCGATGCCGACGACGCCGAGCACTGCCATCACGGCGATCTGGCGCAGGGGCAGCCGGAACCCGCGACGGTCGACCACGAGCATCACCGCGCCCGCGATGAGGCACGTGCCGAGCGTCCGGAACTGCGTCACCTGCAGCGGGTCGAGGCCGTTATCGAGGATGACCTTCGTCATGCTCCCGTTGGCGCCGAAGAGCAGCGCGGCGAGGAACCCGAAGAGGTAGCCCACCTCAGGAGGGGGAGCCGGTGCCGTGCACCGCGAACGGCTCGATGGCCGCGATCTCCTCCGCCGTGAGCGGCGCCGCGTCGAGCGCCGCGAGGTTGTCGTCGAGCTGGGCGACGCTGCTCGCGCCGATCAGGGCGGACGTCACCTCGGGCACGCGGAGCACCCACGAGAGCGCGAGCTGGGCGAGGGTCTGGCCGCGGCCGGCGGCGATCTCCTGCAGCCCGCGGACGCGCTCGAGGTACTCCGGAGTGATGTTGCGGTCGCTGAGCCACTGCGTGGTGGCTGCGCGCGAGTCATCCGGAATGCCGTTCAGGTAGCGGTTGGTCAGCAGGCCCTGGGCCAGCGGCGAGAACACGATGCCGCCGACGCCGAGCTCCGCGAGCACGGGGAAGAGGCCGTCGTCCTCGATGTGGCGGTCGAACATGTTGTAGCGGGGCTGGTGGATGAGCAGCGGCACCTTGTGCTCGGCCAGCGCGGCGTGCGCGGCCCGGGTCTGCTCGGCGCTGTAGTTCGAGATGCCGACGTAGAGCGCCTTGCCGGAGTGCACGGCGCTCGCCAGCGCGCCCATCGTCTCCTCGATCGGGGTCTCGGGGTCGGGGCGGTGCGAGTAGAAGATGTCGAAGTAGTCGAGCCCCGTGCGCTTGAGCGAGGCGTCGAGCGAGGAGAGCACGTACTTGCGCGAGCCGAAGTCCTGGTACGGACCGGTCCACATCGAGTAGCCCGCCTTCGACGAGATGACGAGCTCGTCCCGGTACGGCGCCAGGTCCTGCGCGAAGATCGTGCCGAAGTTGCTCTCGGCGGAGCCGGGAGGGGGCCCGTAGTTGTTGGCGATGTCGATGTGGGTCACACCGCGGTCGAAGGCGCGCCGGATGATCGCCCGCTGGGTCTCGAGGGGGCGGTCGTACCCGAAGTTGTTCCAGATGCCCAGTGAGATCTTGGGTAGCTTGAGGCCGCTGCGGCCCGTCCTCACATACTCGAGGTTGTCGTACCGGGCGGCGTCTGCGTCGTAGGGCATGGTCCAAGCCTAGGGCCGCGCGCGTGGCGCATCCGGTCCTGCCGGCGTAACGTCGAAGGGCAACGAAAGGGGCTCAATGATGAGCGACATGACAATGACCGGCCAGACCTGGGTGGCCTTCGGTCCGGCCGGTGCCCTCGGCTCGGTCCACGGGACCGACAGCGGCTACACCTTCAAGCTGGTCACGGACGACGGCTTCCGAGCCGTCTACCCGACTCTGGAGGCCGCGCAGGGCGCCCTCTACTCGAGCTTGCTGCCCGGGTCGGAGTGGCCCGAGTTCAAGGAGCACTGACGCAAGGAGGGCCGACGCGTCCTCCCCAACTCGCTCGACGGCGATCGCTCCCCTCGCGGGCAGCGGTCGCCGTTTCGCGTCGCGGCGCCGGACGACACTTGCTGCAACGGATCCCGGGGGCGGCTTTCCCGGCACGAGTGCCGCACCCCGGGGTCTGTCCACTACTCGACGAACGGAGCAGCACATGACAGACACCATCACGATCAGCGGCCTCGTCGCCACGATCCCCCGCCACATCCTCACGAGCGAGGGGCTGTCCATCACCTCGTTCCGCCTTGCCTCCGCCCAGCGGCGGTTCGACCGCTCCAAGGAGCGGTGGGTCGACGTCGAGACGAACTGGTACACGATCACGTCCTTCCGGCAGCTCGCGCTCAACGCCTCCCTCTCGATCGAGAAGGGCCAGCGAGTGGTCGTGACCGGGCGGCTGCGCATCCGGGAGTGGGACAACGGAGACCGGGTCGGCACGACGGTCGATGTCGAGGCGGAGTCGATCGGGCACGACCTGGCGTGGGGCACGTCGTCGTTCTCGCGCAGCATCGTCTCCAGCGCGGCGCCCGCTGTGCCCGAGTCGGGCGGGGTGGAGGAGCGGGAGGAAGCGCCGGCGGACGAGGCTCGCTCCGTCGAGGGGCAGGAGCCGGTGCTCGAGCCCGTCGTCGCAGTCGCCAACCGGGAGGATGTGCCGTTCTGAAGCCGGGCCGGCCGAGTCGCTCTAGAATCGCTCAGGACAGCACCACCTGGGCGCTGACCGGATCCGCGGAGGGGCACGATGGCTCGGAGCACTGCCACAGGGGTCGCGCTCGCCGGCGTGGCGATCGCCGGGGTTCTCGTTCTCGCCGGCTGCGTGCCCGGGGCTCCCGCGCCCGTCCCGGCGGAGACGGCGGCCCTGCCGTCTTCAACGCCGACCTCCTCGGCGAACGCCCTGCCTGAGCTGGTGCCGGGCGGCACGGCCAAAGACAACCAGCCCTACTTCGACCGGGTCAACCTCTCGTACTTCAACGCGAATGACATGGGAACGAGCCGTGGAATTGTCGACAACCTCGTCGCCGCGGGCTTCCGCAAGCAGGACATCGAGATCACTGCCGACCGGACCTCCATCGATCTGAAGGCCGACTCGATCATCTTCTCGGTGCGGCTGAAGGGGGAGTGCCTGATAGGGGACTTCACGGCCACCACGATCAAGAGCATGGTCGCGCCCATCCTCGGTACGGGCGGCTGCCTCATCGGCAAGACCGTCACCATCGACTGGTAGCACTCCCGCGCTCTCCTAGAATCGACCCATGGCCGAATTCATTTACTCCATGGTGCGCGCCCGCAAGGCGGTCGGCGACAAGCTGATCCTCGACGACGTCACCATGTCCTTCTTCCCCGGCGCCAAGATCGGCGTCGTCGGCCCGAACGGTGCTGGCAAGTCCACGATCCTGAAGATCATGGCCGGGCTCGACACCCCCAGCAACGGCGAGGCACGGCTGAGCCCGGGCTACAGCGTGGGCATCCTCATGCAGGAGCCCGAGCTCGACGAGACCAAGACAGTGCTCGAGAACGTGCAGGACGGCGTCCGCGAGATCAAGGACAAGGTCGACCGGCACTCGGCGATCGGCCTCGAGATGGCCGAGCCCGACGCCGACTTCGACGCCCTGCTCGCCGAGATGGGCACCCTGCAGGAGGAGATCGACGCCGCTGACGCGTGGGACCTCGACTCCCAGCTGGAGCAGGCGATGGACGCCCTTCGCACGCCCCCGGGCGACGCGTCGGTCGCGAACCTCTCCGGTGGCGAGAAGCGCCGCGTCGCGCTCACCAAGCTGCTGCTGCAGAAGCCCGACCTGCTGCTGCTCGACGAGCCCACGAACCACCTCGACGCCGAGAGTGTGCTCTGGCTCGAGCAGCACCTGGCCAAGTACCACGGTGCGGTTCTCGCCGTGACGCACGACCGGTACTTCCTCGACCACGTGGCCGAGTGGATCGCCGAGGTCGACCGCGGCCACCTCTACCCGTATGAGGGCAACTACTCGACGTACCTCGAGAAGAAGGGCGAGCGCCTCAAGGTCCAGGGCAAGAAGGACGCGAAGCTCGCCAAGCGGCTCTCCAGTGAGCTCGAGTGGGTGCGCAGCAACGCGAAGGGCCGCCAGGTCAAGTCGAAGGCGCGCCTCGCACGCTACGAGGAGATGGTGAACGAGGCCGAGAAGACCCGCGTTCTCGATTTCGAGGAGCTGGTCATCCCGGTCGGCCCGCGCCTCGGCTCCCAGGTCATCGATGCGAAGAACCTGCAGAAGGGATTCGACGGCCGCATCCTCATCGACGGACTCAGCTTCACGCTGCCGCGCAACGGCATCGTCGGCGTGATCGGCCCCAACGGCGTCGGCAAGACGACCCTCTTCAAGACGATCACGGGTCTGGAGCCGCTCGACTCGGGCGACCTCAAGATCGGCGAGACTGTCGACATCTCCTACGTCGACCAGAACCGCGGCGGCATCGACCCCAACAAGACCCTCTGGGAGGTCGTCTCCGAGGGGCAGGACTACATCAAGGTCGGCAAGACGGAGATCCCGTCCCGCGGCTACGTCAGCCAGTTCGGGTTCAAGGGCCCCGACCAGCAGAAGAAGGCGGGTGTGCTCTCCGGTGGAGAGCGCAACCGCCTCAACCTGGCGCTCACGCTGAAGCAGGGCGGCAACCTGCTGCTGCTCGACGAGCCGACGAACGACCTGGACGTCGAGACGCTCGGCAGCCTCGAGAACGCGCTGCTCGAGTTCCCCGGCTGCGCGGTGGTCATCACCCACGACCGGTGGTTCCTCGACCGCATCGCTACCCACATCCTGGCCTGGGAGGGTACGGAGGAGAACCCGGCCCAGTGGTACTGGTTCGAGGGCAACTTCGAGTCCTACGAGGAGAACAAGATCGAGCGCCTCGGCCCTGACGCGGCCAAGCCCAACCGGTCGGCCTACCGCAAGCTCACCAGGGACTAGTCGTGACGCGGCTGCACGTTGCCATACCGCTGCGGTGGTCTGACTTCGACGCCTACGCGCACGTCAACAACGCCGAGATGCTGCGCCTCCTCGAGGAGGCGCGCATCCAGGCGTTCTGGCGCCCCGACGAGGGCGTGGGGCTCGACACTGCCATCCTGGACGCGCGGCCGGGGGCCGAGACGATCGGCCTCATCGCGCGCCAGGAGGTCGAGTACCTCGCCCCGATCCCGTACATGCGCTCGCCGATCGACATCGAGATGTGGATCGGGCGCCTCGGTGGGGCGAGCATCGAGATCTGCTACGAGATGTTCTCTCCGGAGGGGGTGACCCCGCGGGTGCTGTTCACGAAGGCCGCCACGACGCTCGTCATGGTGACGGCGGAGACCGGGCGTCCCGTGCGCATCTCCGACAGCCTGCGCGAGGTGTGGGAGCCGTACGTCGAGGCGCCCGTGCAGTTCACGAAGCGGGGCTGATCGGAGCCTGAGTCAGGCGCCCGGCACCCGGACGGTGATCTCCTGCGCGACGCTCGCCAGCAGCACGCCGTCCCGGCTGTAGATGCGGCCCTGCGAGAGCCCGCGGCCGCCCACGGCGGTCGGCGACTCCTGCACGTAGAGCATCCACTCGTCCACCCGGCCGAAACGGTGCAGCCACATCGCGTGGTCGAGGCTGGCAACCTTGAGCCCCGGCGTGGACCACGGCAGGCCGTGCGCGCGCAGCACCGACTCCTGGATCGAGTAGTCGCTCGCGTAGACCAGGGCCGCACGGTGCAGGGCGGGGTCGTCGGGCATGGGGCCGATGGTCTTCAGCCACACGGCCTGGTGCGGAACGCTCCCGCCCTCGACGGCGAGGTAGATCGGGCTCGTGACATAGCGCAGGTCGAACGCGCGGCCGCTCGACCAGCCGCGGGCGACGGGATGATCGAAGCCGGCGAGCACGTCGGCCGCGGTGGGCAGCGTGTCGGGGTCGGGGAGGTCCGAGGGCATGTCGATCTGGTGGTCGAGGCCGCTGTCGTCGTCCTGGAACGAGGCGATCATCGACAGGATCGGCAGCCCGCCCTGGTAGGCCTGCGTGCGGCGGGTGGAGAACGAGCGCCCGTCGTGGATGCGGTCGACCGAGAAGGTGATCGGGAGGCCGATGTCGCCCGGCCGGAGGAAGTAGCCGTGCATCGAGTGGGGGTGCCGTCCCTCCTCGATGGTGCGCTGGGCGGCGACGAGGGACTGCGCGAGAACCTGGCCGCCGAAGACACGGCCGTGGGGCATCCACTGGGTCGGCCCGGTGAAGATGTCCTCGCTGGTGCGGGCGCCCGTGTCGGTGAGGTCGAGCGTCTCGAGGAGGCCGGTCAGGGGGTCGCTCATGCCCTGTAGTTTAGAAGACCTATGAGCCGCTCATTCACTCTCGTGGATTCCCTCGCCCTCGGCGACCTGCACGTGTTCCTCGGTCGCGCCCTGCGCGTGGAGGACGGCTCGGTGCGCCTCATCGCGGGGTCGGGCGTGCTCGCGGTCTACGTCTCGGTGCTGCATCCCGCCGGCCTTCTCGATGAGAGCCCGACCGTGCTGGGGCTGCGCACCTTCGCGCTCGTGCGCGGCGCGGACGACGAGGGCGACGCGGCCTTCGACGTGGTCGTGCCGACCCGCTCCCTGCTGATGCGGGTGGAGGGCAAGCTCGAGGCGGCCACTGCGGCTGTCGCCGAGCCCGTGACCGTGAGCCTTCCGCTGGAGGTCAACTCGGTGTCGTGGGCGGCGATCTCACCGCCCCGCGGCGGCTGGCTGGCGCTCGAGTCCGTGGCGTCCGCCGCGCTGGACCAGGTGGCACGCGCCGGCATCGACGAGGTCGCCGCGGCGATCCCTACGGGCACGGGGGAGCAGATCGTGCACCGCGTCCGCAGCGAGATCTGGGGCCGGCCCCTGACCGGCTTCGACCACATCCCGGGAGGCGCCGCGTTCGCCGCGCTGAGCCTCGGCTTCCTCGGGGATGACGACGTGGTCGCCGTGTTCGAGACCGGTCCGTGGACGCGCCTGACGACGCGGCGCGGCCACGTCCTCGTCAAGCGCCGCGCCTGGGCGCTCGCCCGCTAGTTGTAGGTCGGCATCTGCGCGACCATCCCCGCGATGAGGAAGCCCACCCACGAGATGGTGACGATGAACGTCAGCACGATGATCGCGATGACCACCCACATCACGGCGAGGCCCTTGCCGGTGCGGCGCTTGGTGACCACCGCGCGGCCGATCGCGTAGACGGGGTAGCCCGCCAGGCCGAAGAAGCCCCACGCCCAGTGGAACGGCTTCGGCACGCCCGCGGCCTTGAGCCAGCGCCAGTCGAGCCACGAGAACAGGACGACCAGGGCGCCGAGCACCCAGCCGCTCAGGCTCAGGAGGACGAACGCGGGCGAGGTCATCAGCTGCAGCTGGACGCGCGTTGCCGAGCCCGGGTCGCTGACGTTCATCCCCGCGAACATGCCGGGGAGGAGGGCGAACAGGAACGGGAGCGACAGGTACGGCACCACGACGACGAGCCAGATCCACAGGTTGTAGACGCGCGTGCCCTCGGGCGCCTTGAGCGCGGCGGCCGGAGCGTACGGGTCGCTGAAGTTCTCGGTCCACTTCGTGCCGTCCCACCAGCGGTTGCGCTGCGCGTTCTCGGGATCGGTGTACCAGCCTGCCGGGGTGGAGCCTGCGGGGGTCGTCATCGTGCGTTCCTCTCGACGGGGTGCAGCTGCACCACGGGGATTGTCCGGTAGGTGTTCTCCTGGTAGCCGGCGAAACCGGGGTTCCGCTCGGAGAACCTGGCGTACAGGGTGTCGCGCAGATCACTCGCGACAGGGGCCGCGGTCGCGTCGAACTCCTCGACGCCGTGCTCGGTGGCGCGCTCGACCGTGACCGCGGGGTTCGCGAGCAGGTTGTGGTACCACGCGGGGTTCTCCGGGGCGCCGGCCTTCGAGGCGATCACGAAGATGCCCTCGGGCTCGTCGAAGTACATCATCGGCGCGATGCGGGGCTCGCCCGACTTGGCCCCGATCGTGTGGAGCAGCAGCAGGCGCCGGCCGAAGCGGTCGACGTGGCCGTTGTTGGCCCGGAACTGCTCGATGATGCTGTCGTTCCAGTTCATGCCTGCAACGCTACCGCCCGGCCGGCCGTGCGGCCGGTGAACAGGCAGCCGCCGAGGAACGTGCCCTCCAGCGACCGGTAGCCGTGCACCCCGCCGCCGCCGAACCCGCTGGCCTCGCCGGCCGCGTACAGGCCGGGCACCGGCTCGCCGTTCACTCCGAGGGCGCGCCCGCTGAGGTCGGTCTGGATGCCGCCCAGGCTCTTGCGGGTCAGGATGTGCAGCTTCACCGCGATGAGCGGGCCCGCCGCGGGGTCGAGGATGCGGTGCGGCTTGGCGACGCGGATGAGCTTGTCGCCGCGGTAGTGGCGGGCCTGGCGGATGGCGTTGATCTGGGCGTCCTTGGAGAAGCTGTTGGCGAGCTCCCGGTCGCGCGCCTCGATCTCGTACCGCACGAGCGAGGCATCGAGCGCGACATCCGGGGACTTCTCCTGCATCTGCGAGACGAGCTCCTCGAGGGTCTCGGCGACGATGAAGTCCTCGCCCTTCTCCTTGAACGCCTCGACGGGCCCCGTGGCGCCCTTGCCGAGCCGCTGGCGGAGCAGCTCGCGCACGCTCTTGCCGGTCAGGTCGGGATTCTGCTCGCTGCCGGAGAGCGCGAACTCCTTCTCGATGATCGCCTGGGTGAGCACGAACCAGGAGTACTCGTACCCCGTGGCGACGATGTGCTCCAGGGTGCCGAGGGTGTCGAAGCCGGGGAACAGCGGCACCGGCAGGCGCCGGCCCGTCGCATCCAGCCAGATGCTCGACGGGCCGGGGAGGATCCGGATGCCGTGCCGCTCCCACACTGGCGCGTAGTTGGTGATGCCCTCGACGTAGTGCCACATCCGGTCGCCGTTGACGAGCCGCGCGCCGGCCTTCTCCGCGATGCCCAGCATGCGCCCGTCGACGTGCGCGGGAACTCCGCTCAGCATGTGCTTCGGCGCCGCGCCCATGCTCGCGGGCCACTGCTGGCGCACGAGGTCGTGGTTGCCGCCGATGCCGCCGCTCGTGACGATCGTGGCGGCGGCCCGCTCGTCGAACGTGCCGACCGCGTCGCGGTTGCTCGGGGCGCCGCGCTCGGCGGGGTCGTCCGCGAGGACCGCGCCGCGGGCTCCGACGACGGCCCCCTCGACGACCACCAGCTCGTCGACGCGGTGCCGGAACTTGAGGGTCACGAGGCCTCTCGCGACGCCCTCGCGCACGATTCGCACGAACGGCTCGAGGATGCCCGGCCCGGTGCCCCACGTGATGTGGAAGCGCGGCACGGAGTTGCCGTGGCCGGTGGCGGTGTACCCGCCGCGCTCGGCCCAGCCCACGACCGGGAAGAACGAGACGCCCTTCTCCCGGAGCCAGGACCGCTTCTCGCCGGCGGCGAACTCGAGGTACGCCTCCGCCCACTGCCGGCCCCACTCGTCCTGGTTGCCGGTCTCCGGGGTGTCGCGGTCGAAGCCGGCGCTGCCGAACCAGTCCTGCCGGGCGAGCTCGAAGGAGTCCTTGATGCCCATGCGCCGCTGCTCGGGCGAGTCGATGAGGAAGAGCCCGCCGAACGACCACCAGGCCTGCCCGCCGAAGCTCGCCTCGGGCTCCTGCTCGAGGATGGTGACGGTCTTTCCGGCCGCGACGAGCTCGGACGCGGCGACGAGGCCTGCGAGCCCGGCGCCGACGACGATGGCGTGCGCGGGGGTGGTGGGGGTCATGGGACCGATGCTAGCGTCAGAGCATCCGGGCAATGGCGCTCGGTCCCGGCACGAGTGCAATCCACTCAGCCGGTGATGAATCGCTCCGCCGGGCACACCCGCCGCAGGGGAGCGGATCGGAGCATGCATGTCCACAACCCTGACGACCCGCACGGCGCTCGACCCCGTGCAGCTCATCGACCCGCACGGCAACCGGCTGGACGACGAGCACTACGACCCGCTCGTCGCGGACATCACCGATGACCGCCTCACCGCCCTCTACGAGGACCTCGTGATCGTGCGGCGCATCGACACCGAGGCCGTCGCCCTCCAGCGGCAGGGCGAGCTGGGCCTCTGGCCGCCGCTCCTCGGGCAGGAGGCCGCCCAGGTCGGATCCGCCCGGGCGCTCCGGGACGACGACTTCGTGTTCTCGAGCTACCGCGAGAACGGCGTCGCCTACTGCCGCGGCGTCGAGCTGGTCGACCTGGTCCGCACCTGGCGGGGCACCGGGGCATCCGGCTGGGATCCGTTCAGCGTGAACATGGCGACCCCCGCCGTCATCATCGGGGCCCAGACCCTGCACGCCGTCGGCTACGCGGTCGGGTGCGTGCGGGACGGCGTCGACTCGGCCGCCGTGGCGTACTTCGGCGACGGGGCCACCAGCCAGGGCGACGTGAACGAGGCGATGGTGTTCGCCGCGAGCTTCCACGCCCCGGTGGTCTTCTTCTGCCAGAACAACCAGTGGGCGATCTCGGAGCCGGTCTCGCTGCAGGCCGTGCATCCCATCGCCGACCGCGCGCCGGGGTTCGGCATCCCGAGCGTCCGCGTCGACGGCAACGACGTGCTCGCGGTGACCGCGGTGACGCGCGAGGCCCTGGAGCGCGCGCGCAGCGGCGGCGGCCCGACCTTCGTCGAGGCCGTGACCTACCGCATGGGCCCGCACACCACCTCCGACGACCCGAGCCGCTACGCGGACCCCCTGCAGCGCGAGGAGTGGGCCGGCCGTGACCCGCTCGCGCGCCTGGAGGCCTACCTCCGCCTCCCCGACGAGACGGCCGCCCGCATCGCCGCGCACGCGGACGAGGTTGCCCGCGAGTTCCGTGCGGCGTGCAAGGGCATCGAGGATCCCGAGCCGCTGAGCATGTTCGACAACGTGTACGCGACGCCGCACTCCGGCCTCGCCCGGCAGCGGAGTCGCTACGCCGCCTACCTCGAGGGGTTCGAGTCATGAGCGAGCTGACCCTCTCCAAGGCGATCGGGAGCGGCCTGCGCCGCGCGCTCGCCGACGACGACCGTGTGGTGCTCCTCGGCGAGGACATCGGCAAGCTCGGCGGGGTGTTCCGCGTGACCGACGGGCTGCAGGCGGAGTTCGGCGCCGACCGCGTGATGGACATGCCGCTCGCCGAGTCCGGCATCATCGGCATGGCGGTGGGGCTCGCGTTCCGCGGGTTCCGGCCGGTCGTCGAGATCCAGTTCGACGGGTTCATCTACCCGGGCTTCGACCAGATCGTCGCGCAGGTGGCGAAACTGCACGCGCGCACGAACGGCGCGGTCCGGATGCCCCTGACCATCCGTGTCCCGTTCGGCGGGGGTATCGGCGCCGTCGAGCACCACAGCGAGTCGCCCGAGGCGTACTTCGCCCACACGGCGGGACTGCGCGTCGTGAGCTGCTCCACCCCGCAGGACGCCCACACCATGATCCGACAGGCGATCGCGTGCGACGACCCCGTTCTGTTCTTCGAGCCCAAGCGGCGGTACTGGATGAAGGGCGAGGTCGAGGAGGGCCACGACTTCCCGTTCGAGAGCGCGAGGGTCGTGCGAGAGGGCGCGGATGTCACGCTCCTCGCCTACGGACCGCTCGTGCCGACCGCGCTCGACGCGGCAACCGCGGCCTCCGACGAGGGCATCTCGATCGAGGTCGTCGACCTTCGCTCGCTCTCGCCGCTGGACTACGACACGATCGAGGCCAGCGTGCGCAAGACCGGCCGCGCGGTCATCACCCACGAGGCCGCCGAGTTCGGCGGCATCGGCGCGGAGCTCGCGGCGGGGATAACAGACCGCTGCTTCTTCCACCTCGAAGCGGCCCCGCAGCGCGTGACCGGGTTCGACATCCCGTACCCGCCCTCGCGGCTCGAGGACCACTTCCTGCCCGATCTCGACCGGATGCTCGATGCCGTCGACCGCGTGCTCGGCCGCGCCAACAGCCTGACGGGGTGGACAGCATGAAGGACTTCGCACTGCCGGACCTCGGCGAGGGGCTCACCGAGTCGGAGATCGTCGAGTGGCACGTCGCCGTGGGCGACCGGGTCGCGCTCAACCAGACGCTCGCGGACGTCGAGACCGCGAAGGCGATAGTCCAGCTGCCCTCGCCGTTCGAGGGCGTCATCGGCGCGCTCTACGCGGAGCCCGGAGCGACAGTGCGGGTGGGTGCGCCGATCGTCGGGTTCGAGATCGACGCGGCCGAGCGGAACGCGGTGCTCGTGGGCTACGGGCCCGCGGTCGAGACCGGCGACCGGCCGAAGCGCAAGGCGCGGTCGGTGCCGTCGCTCGAGCAGTCCGTGGTGGTGGCGCCGCGGGGTGCGGCACTCTCCACCCCGCCGGTGCGCAAGCTCGCGCACGACCTCGGCGTCGACCTCGAGCGCGTGCAGGGGACGGGGGAGGGCGGAACTGTCACCCGCGAGGACGTGCGGGCCGCGGCATCCCGGACGCCTGATGCGGTTCCGGCTGCGGGAGACCGGCGGACTCCGATCAAGGGGGTGCGGAAGGCCACCGCGGCGGCGATGGTGGCGAGCGCGTTCACCGCGCCGCACGTCACCGAGTTCCTGACCGTGGATGTCACGCGGTCGAGCGAGCTCGTCGCGCGCCTCAAGGCCGCGGGGGAGCGGGCGTCGATGCTCGCGGTGGTGGCGAAGGCGCTGTGCCTGGCGGTCACGCGCAACCCCTCGCTGAACTCGCGCTGGGACGAGCCCGACATCGTCGAGTTCGCGGGCGTGAACCTCGGGATCGCGGTGGCGACGCCGCGCGGGCTGATGGTGCCGAACATCCGCGACGCGCAGGCGCTCACGCTCGGCGCGCTCACGGAGGCGATCGCGGACCTCGCGGCCACGGCCCGGGCGGGCGAGCTCACGCCGGCTGCCCTGTCGGGCGGCACCATCTCGATCACGAACGTCGGGGTGTTCGGCATCGACGCGGGCACGCCGATCCTCAACCCGGGGGAGGCGGCGATCCTCGCGATGGGCGCGGTGCGGCGGCTGCCGTGGGAGTTCGAGGGGCAGGTCGCGCTGCGCGACGTGATGACGCTCAGCCTCTCGTTCGACCACCGGCTCGTGGACGGCGAGCAGGGCGCCCGCTTCCTCACCGACATCGGGCGCGTGCTCGCGGACCCCGCGACCGTGCTCGCCCTCGTCTGATGCCGACCCTCGCGTTCGAGGCCGCCACGGTCGCCGAGAACTACCAGCGCTACCTCGAGCCCGTGCTGTTCGTGCCGTGGGCCCACCGCCTCGTCGCCTACGCGGGGGTGCAGGCGGGCGACGTGGTGCTCGACCTCGCGGCCGGCACCGGTGCGGTCGCGCGCATCGCGGCCCGCGCGGGCGCCGATGTCATCGCGACGGACTCGAGCGCGAGCATGCTCGAGTACGTGCCGGCGGGCATCCGGACCCTCGTCTGCCCGGCGACCGAGCTCGACCTGCCCGACGGCTCCGTCGACGTGGTGCTGTGCCAGCAGGGGCTGCAGTTCATGACCGACCCCGTGGGCGCGCTCCGGGAGGCGCTGCGGGTGCTCCGACCGGGCGGCGCTGTTGCGGTGTCGGTGTGGGCCAGCGACGAGCGACTCGACCCGTTCGACGCCTTCGCCGAAGCCCTGCAGCGGGATGCCGCGGCCGCCGGCTCGGCGCGCACCATCAGCAACGCGTCCGTCGCGACGACCGTGCACGGCATCGTCGACGACCTGCTCTCGGCCGGCGCCGCGGACGTGCGCGCCACCCGCCAGGAGCTCGCCGTGCGCTGGCCCACCGTGGACTCCGAGGTCGCGGGCCTGTTCGGCACCCCGTTCGGCCCGTTCGTGGAGGCGCTGCCCGCGGAGCGGCGCGAGCACGTGCTCGACGATGTGCGCGAGCGGCTGTCGTCGGAGGGGCGCACGGCGACCCACGTCACGACCTCGGTGCTCGGGAGGGGCGTGCGGCGGTAGGCGCGGGCGGGTCCGGCGCGGGAGGCTCCGGATGCCCCATGCGGAGGTTTTGACACGATGCGGCTGCCGCGGCGGCAGCATGGTGCCGGAACCTCCGCGTGGGCGGGTGCCGGGGTCGGGGTGGCGGGGCCGGGCGGGTGCCGGGGGTGGCGGGTGCCGGGGGTGCCGGGGGCGGCGAGGCCGGGCGGGGGCCGGGGAGCCGCTAGGCGCCGAGGGCCGCGGCAGCCATGCGCTCGAGCACCGCGCGCGTCTGCGCCTTCTCGGAGCCCCGGGCGCTGCCGCTGTGCGGGGTGGAGTTGATGAGCCCGAACGTCGCGTGCGCCTTCGTGCGCAGGATGCTCCGCTCGGCGTCGGGATGCAGCCGCCCGAGGACGTCGACCCAGAGCTCGACGTAGGCGCGCTGCAGGGCGCGGACCTCGTGGCGGTCCGGGTCGGCGAGGCTGTCGAGGTCGCGATCCTGCACCCGGATGACGTCGGCGTTGGCCAGGGCGAAGTCGACGTGGAACTCGATGAGCGCGGTGAGGGCGGCCGCGGCATCCCGAGCCTCCTCCACCACGGCGCGACCGCCCGACGCCAGGCCCTCGCTGACGCCGACGAGGAGCGCGCCGAGCACGGCCTGCTTGCCCGCGAAGTGCCGGTAGAGCGCTGGGCCGCTCACGCCGACGGCGGCGCCGAGATCCTCGAGGGAGACGCGGGCGAAGCCGCGCTCGGCGAACAGGTGCGCGGCGGCGGCCAGCATCGCGGCGCGGCGGTCTGCCTTCGCGCGGGCGCGGGTCGTGTCGGTCATGGCCGCCAGTCTAGACAGTCCAGTTAATCACCGCTAACCTAATACCAGTTAATCAACACTAACTCAGCAAGGTTGTCGATGGAGACCCTCACGAGCGCGGTCGATCCGTCTGGCGACGGGTTCGCCGCGAACGACGCCGCCCACCGGGCTCTCGTGGCGGAGCTGCGGGAGCGGCTCGCGACTGCGGCTCTGGGCGGCCCCGAGCGGTCCCGCGAGCGGCACGTCGCCCGCGGCAAGCTGCTGCCGCGCGACCGCGTGGACGAGCTGCTCGACGAGGGCAGCCCCTTCCTCGAGCTTGCCCCGCTGGCGGCGACCGGGCTGTACGACGACGAGGCTCCCGGCGCCGGAGTGATCGCGGGCATCGGGCTCGTCCACGGGCGGAAGGTGCTCGTGGTCTGCAACGACGCGACAGTCAAGGGCGGCACCTACTTCCCGATGACGGTGAAGAAGCACCTGCGCGCCCAGGAGGTCGCGCTCGAGAACCGGCTGCCGTGCGTCTACCTCGTCGACTCGGGCGGCGCGTACCTGCCCCTGCAGGACGAGGTGTTCCCCGACCGAGAGCACTTCGGCCGCATCTTCTTCAACCAGGCCCGGATGTCCGCCGCGGGCATCCCGCAGGTGGCGTCCGTCATGGGGTCGTGCACCGCCGGCGGGGCGTACGTCCCGGCCATGAGCGACGAGACGGTCATCGTGCGCGGACAGGGCACGATCTTCCTCGGCGGCCCGCCACTCGTGAAGGCGGCCATCGGCGAGGTGGTGACCGCGGAGGAGCTCGGCGGCGGCGAGCTGCACTCCCGGGTGAGCGGGGTGACCGACCACCTCGCGGACGACGACCGGCACGCGCTCGGCATCGTGCGCGACATCATCGCCACGCTGCCGCGGCCCACGGCAACGGCGTGGGAGGTTGCCGAGAGCCGTGACCCGGTGGTCGAGGAGGCCCAGCTCTACGGCGCGGTGCCGACGGACGTGCAGCAGCAGTACGACGTGCACGAGGTGATCGCGCGGGTGCTCGACGGCAGCGAGTTCCACGAGTTCAAGCGGGAGTACGGCGCGACGCTGGTCACCGGGTTCGGGCGGGTCCACGGGCATCCCGTCGGCATCGTCGCCAACAACGGGGTGCTGTTCAGCGAGTCGGCGCTCAAGGGCGCGCACTTCATCGAGCTGTGCGACCAGCGGGGCATACCCCTCGTGTTCCTGCAGAACATCTCCGGCTTCATGGTGGGCCGCGACGCGGAGGCCGGCGGCATCGCGAAGAACGGCGCCAAGATGGTGACCGCGGTCGCGACGACCCGCGTGCCGAAGCTCACCGTCGTGATCGGTGGATCCTTCGGGGCGGGCAACTACTCGATGTGCGGGCGGGCCTACTCGCCGCGCTTCCTGTGGATGTGGCCGAACGCGCGCATCTCCGTGATGGGCGGGGCGCAGGCGGCCTCGGTGCTCAGCACGGTCGGGGACGCCGACCCCGAGGCGATCCGCGCCCAGTACGAGACCCAGGGCAGCCCCTACTACTCGACCGGCCGCCTGTGGGACGACGGCATCATCGACCCGCTGGACACCCGCCGGGTGCTCGGCCTCGCCCTCGACGTGTGCGCCGCGGTGCCGCTTCCCGACCCGGCCTTCGGGCTGTTCCGGATGTGACGGCCGATGTTTGAGACAGTGCTCGTCGCCAACCGCGGTGAGATCGCGTGCCGGGTGATCCGCACCCTCGACTCGCTCGGGGTCCGTTCCGTGGCGATCTTCACCGAGGAGGACCGCGGCGCCCGCCACGTGCGGCTCGCGGACGCCGCCGTCCTCGTGCCGAGCTACCTCGACATCCCCGCCATCGTCGCGATCGAGGCCGACGCCGTGCACCCCGGCTACGGCTTCCTCTCCGAGAACGTGGACTTCGCGCGCGCCTGCGCGACCGCCGGACGGGTGTTCATCGGCCCGCCGGTCGGCGCGATCGAGGCGATGGCCGACAAGATCCGGGCGAAGGAGCACGTCCGCGCGCGCGGCGTGCCGGTCATCCCGGGCGCCGGTACGACGGGAATGACGGATGCCGGCCTCATCGCCGCGGCCGAGACGGTCGGCTTCCCGCTCCTGATCAAGCCGAGTGCCGGCGGCGGGGGCAAGGGGATGGTGGCGGTCTCCGCCGCCGCAGAGCTGCCGGAGGCCCTGGCGAGCGCGCGCCGCATTGCGACGAAGGCGTTCGGCGACGACACCCTGCTGCTCGAGCGGCTCGTCACGGTCCCGCGCCACATCGAGGTGCAGGTGCTCGCCGACGAGCACGGCCGCGTCATCCACCTCGGCGAGCGGGAGTGCTCGCTCCAGCGCCGCCACCAGAAGATCGTCGAGGAGGCGCCCTCCGCCCTGCTCGACGAGGAGACCCGTGCCCGGATCGGCGAGGCGGCGTGCGAGGTCGCGCGCAGCGTCGACTACGTGGGCGCGGGCACCGTCGAGTTCCTCGTCTCCGACGAGTCGCCGGGCGAGTTCTTCTTCATGGAGATGAACACGCGCCTGCAGGTCGAGCACCCCGTGACCGAGCTCGTCACCGGGCTCGACCTCGTCGAGTGGCAGCTGCGCATCGCGGCGGGGGAGCCGCTGACCGTGGCCCCGTCGCTCAACGGCCACGCGGTCGAGGCCCGGCTGTACGCGGAAGACCCGGCCTCCGGCTTCCTCCCCTCCGCGGGCACGGTCCTCGCCCTGCACGAGCCGGAGGGCGTCCGCGTCGACAGCTCGCTGGCGCCTGGCCTCGTGGTCGGCACCGGCTACGACCCGATGCTCGCGAAGATCATCGCGTGGGCCCCCACCCGCGCGGAGGCCCTCGCGCGCCTCGACCGCGCGCTCGCCGACACGGCGGTGCTGGGCATCCGGACCAATCTCAGCTTCCTGCGCGCCCTCGTCACGGATCCCGAGGTGCGCGCGGGTCGACTTCACACCGGGCTCATCGAGAGCCTGCTGCCGTTCGAGGACGAGGCTCCGGATGCCGCGGCGCACGCCGCGCTCGAGCACCTGCAGCGAATCGCCCGCAGTACAGAGGGACCGTGGGATGCCGACGGGTGGCGTATCGGCACCGGGCTCCGATACGGCTCCGGGGGGCCTACTCAGCCCACCAGCACCGCCGACACCGTGACCGTCGAGCTGGCGGGGGTGGTGACCACGTTCCGGTGGGCGAGCGACGGGGGCTCGGTGTGGCTCGCGCGTGACGGGGTGGTGCACCAGTTCGCCACGCCCAGCAGGGAGCAGCGGCTGGCTGAGCACCGGGCATCCCTCGGCCGTGTCGCCGGCGCCGCCAGCCCGGAGGTGCGCTCCGCGATGCCGGGGACGGTCGTCTCGGTCAGCGCGCGAACAGGAGATGTCGTCGAGGCGGGCCAGCCCCTCCTCGCGATCGAGGCGATGAAGATGGAGCACACCATGCTCGCCTCCGTCGCCGGAACGGTGACCGTCACGGTCGCCGAGGGCGACCAGGTCCGGGTGGACCAGGTCGTCGCCACCATTCATCCCCACGAAGGAGAAGCCGCATGACCATGACACTCGACCTGGATCTGACCGATCAGCAGGAGGCGCTGCGCCAAGAGGTGCGGGAGTTCGCCGACACCGTCGTCGCGCCCGCCGCGTACGAGTACGACACCAAGCGCGAGCTGCCCTACGGCATCATCGCGCAGATGGGCGACATGGGGCTGTTCGGCCTGCCGTTCCCCACGGAGTACGGGGGCCAGGGCCGCACCTACGTCGACTTCTGCATAGCTATTGAGGAGCTCAGCAGGGTCGACCAGTCGATCGGCGTGACCCTCGAGGCCGGGGTGGGCCTCGGGGCGATGCCGATCTTCCGCTTCGGCAGCGAGGAGCAGCGGCAGCGCTGGGTGCCGCCGCTCGCGCAGGGCAAGGCGCTGGCGGGCTTCGGGCTGACCGAGGCGGATGCCGGCTCCGACGCCGCGGGGACGAAGACCACGGCCGTGCTCGAGAACGGGGAGTGGGTGATCAACGGCTCGAAGCAGTTCATCACCAACTCCGGCTCTGAGATCACGTCTCTGGTGACCGTCACCGCGGTCACGGGACGCCGTGCCAACGGCAGCCCCGAGCTGACCGCGATCATCGTGCCGTCCGGCACGCCCGGCTTCGAGGTGCTGCCGCCCTACGACAAGGTCGGCTGGCACACCTCCGACACGCACCCCCTCGTCTTCACGGATGTCCACGTGCCCGAGGCGAATCTGCTGGGGGAGCGCGGGCGCGGCTTCGCGAACTTCCTGGAGAGCCTCGACGAGGGCCGGGTCGCCTTCTCAGCGCTGTGCACCGGCGCCGCGCAGGGGTGCCTCGAGGAGGCGATCCGCTACGCGAAGTCGCGCAACGTGTTCGGCCGCTCGATCGGCTCGAACCAGCACATCGCGTTCACCATCGCCCGGATGCAGGCGCGCGTGCACTCGGCGCGGCTCGCGACGTACGCCGCAGCCCACAAGCTCGTCGCCGGCCAGCCGTTCAAGCTCGAGGCGAGTCTCGCCAAACTGACGAGCAGCGAGGCCGCGATGGCCAACGCCCGCGACGCGTCGCAGATCTTCGGCGGTTACGGCTTCCTCAACGAGAACCCGGTCGCGCGGCACTACCGCGACTCCAAGATCCTGGAGATCGGCGAGGGGACCACCGAGGTGCAGCTCATGGTCATCGCCAGGGAGCTCGGGTTCTGATGCGCGAGGTCGAGCAGCGCGGCCTGTACTTCGAGGAGTTCGAGACCGGCGTGCGCTACCTGCACCGCCCGGGCCGAACGGTCACCGAGGCCGACAACGTGCTGTTCACCACCCTCACCATGAACACCCAGGCGCTGCACCTCGACGCCGCGTGGGCGCAGACTCAGCCGTTCGGGCAGCGGCTCGTCAACTCGATGTTCACGCTCTCCACGATGGTCGGCAGCTCGGTCGCGCAGCTCACCCAGGGCACGATCGTCGGCAACCTCGGCTTCACGGAGGTCGCGTTCCCGCACCCGCTCTTTCACGGCGACACGCTCTACACGTCGACGGAGGTGATGGAGAAGCGCCTCTCGGCCTCGCGCCCGGGGCAGGGGATCGTGACCCTCAAGCACACCGGCACGAACCAGGACGGCGTGGTCGTCGGCGTCGCCACGCGTACAGTTCTGGTGTGGTGCACCCCGTGACGTTCGATCTCGGCCCAGCCCTGCTGTTCTGCCCGGCCGACCGCCCCGAGCGCTACGCGAAGGCCGCCGCCCGTGCCGATGCCGTGATCCTCGACCTCGAGGACGCCGTGGCGCCGCGCGACAAGGCTGCGGCCCGCGCGGCGCTCACCGCGCATCCGCTCGACCCGGCGCGCACCGTCGTGCGCGTGAACCCTGCGGGGACGGACGACCACGAGCTCGACCTCGAAGCGATCGACAGTACCGACTACCGGTACGTGATGCTCGCCAAGACGAGCGGGGTTCGCGACCTCGACCGACTGGGCGACTACGACGTGATCGCGCTCTGCGAGACCGCCGCGGGCATCGTCAACGCGGCCGTGATCGCGGCGGTCGACGCCGTCGTGGGGCTCATGTGGGGCGCTGAGGACCTCGTTGCCTCGCTCGGCGGCTCCTCCAGCCGGCGGGAGGACGGGCGGTACCGGGATGTCGCGGCGCACGCCCGCTCGGCGGTGCTGCTCGCGGCCGGGGCGCACCGCAAGGCCGCGGTCGACTCAGTGTTCGTGGACATCCCGGACCTGGACGGCCTGGCCGCGGAGGCGGCGGATGCCGCGGCTGTCGGCTTCACGGCGACCGCGTGCATCCACCCCGACCAGGTGGCGACGATCCGCGCCGCCTACGCACCGAGCCCCGAGGAGCTCGCCTTCGCGCGCGAGCTGCTCGCCGCCGCCGAGCACGAGCGCGGCGTGTTCACGTTCCGGGGCCGCATGGTCGACGAGCCCGTGCTCGTGCACGCGCGGAGGGTGCTGGCCCGGGCGGTCTGAGCCCCGTTCGGCGTCCCTTAGGCCGGGGTCAAGATCTCTTCCGCGTTGTCCGCGATCCAGTCCATGAGGGGGAGCAGGCGGGCGGCGAGCTCGCGGCCGCGCTCGGTGAGGCTGTAGTCGACTCGCGGCGGGATCGTCGGCTGGGCATCCCGGTTCACAAAGCCGTCGAGCTCGAGGGTGCGCAGGGTCTGGGCGAGCATCTTCTCGCTCACGCCCTCGACCACGCGGCGCAGCTCGCCCCAGCGCAGGTCGCGCTCCGAGAGGGCGATGATGACCAGGACCCCCCACTTGCTCGTGACATGGTCGAGCACCGTGCGCGACGGGCAGTTGGCGGGGAGGATGCCCATCGTGAAGCCGTGGGAGTTGCTTACCTGCATGCTCCTAACTTACCAAAAGGTGGGTACCCGCGTCGAGGAAGTACCCTTGGAGCATGACAATCATCGTTACCGGTGCCACTGGGCACCTCGGCCACCTCATCGTTGACGCCCTCCTCCGCGACGGCACCCCCGCCGCCGATATCGTCGCCGCCGGTCGCAATACCGCCAAGCTCGACGATCTCGCCGCCCTCGGTGTGCGCGTCGCGCGCATCGACTTCTCCGAGCCGGAGACTCTCGCCGCCGCCTTCGCCGGCGCCGACACCCTCATGCTCGTCTCCGCGAGCGAGCCGGGCCAGCGCTTCCCGCAGCACAAGGCCGCGATCGACGCCGCGAAGGCAGCCGGCGTGAGCCGCATCGTCTACACGAGCGCCCCCGCAGCGACCACGTCCGCACTGGTCCTCGCTCCCGAGCACAAGGCCACCGAGGAGTACCTCGTCGCCTCCGGCGTCCCCTTCACCATCCTGCGCAACGGCTGGTACACCGAGAACTACACCGGCAGCGCGAAGCAGGCGATCGCCACGGGCACCCTTGCCTCCAGCACCGGCGCGGGCACGGTCTCGAGCGCGTCGCGCAAGGACTACGCGGATGCCGCGGCCGCCGTCCTCGTTGACGACTCGCACGCGGGCCAGACCTACGAGCTCTCCGGCGACACCGCGTGGGACTTCGCGGAGCTCGCCGCCGCGATCACCGAGGTCTCCGGCACCCCGGTCGCCTACGCACCGCTCTCGCCCGAGGAGCACCACGCCGCTCTCCTCGGCGCGGGCCTCGACGAGGGCACCGCCGGGTTCGTCGTCGCGCTCGACGGGAACATCCGCGACGGCCTCCTCGGGCACACCCCGGGTGACCTGGCGCGCCTCATCGGCCGCCCGACGACCCCGCTGCGCGAGGGGCTTGCCGCTGAGCTGGTTGAGTAGGGCGCTCTAGCGCCCGTATCGAAACCGGTGGTGGCACTCTGGGTTTCGATACGGCCGCGGGCGGCCTACTCAACCCGCTGAGCTGGGTTTCGATACGGCCGCGGGCGGCCTACTCAACCCGCGCTACTCCTCGAACGTGTTGACCATCGCCTGCGCGGCGCGGTCGAGGTACGCCCACAGCGTGGCGTCCTGCAGCGGCGGCAGCTCGAGCGTGTCGAGGGCGGCGCGCATGTGCGCCAACCAGCGGTCGCGGGCATCCGGGTTCACCTTGAACGGCAGGTGCCGCATCCGGAGTCGCGGGTGCCCGCGCTCCTCGCTGTACGTGGTCGGGCCACCCCAGTACTGCTCGAGGAAACCCGTGAGCCGCTGGATCGCGCCCTCGAGGTCGGGCTGCTCGGGATACATCGGCAGCAGCACCTCGTCGGTCGCGACGCCCTCGTAGAAGGCGCGCACCAGCTTCTCGAATGTGGGGCGCCCGCCGACCTGCTCCCAGAAGTTGCCCTGCACCGCCTCGCCGCCCGCGCTCATGCGCAGCGTCACCGGATTGGGCTCGTGCCCGTCGCTCATGTGTCCTTGCCTTTCGGGTCCTGTACGGCGATCGGCCTGGTGCGGGGCGGGCGCGCACCGCGCACACTCGCCGCGCCGTCCGAGCCGGTGAGGATGATCGAGTTGAGCGCCGGCAGTTTCACACCGGCCTCATCGAGCGCCCGCTTGAGCCGGGCACGGAGCTCCCGCGCGACGTCGTCCTTCGAGGCCGACGCGGTCTTGACGACGAGCCTGAGCACGATCGCCTCGGCGGAGATCGACTCGATGCCCCAGATCTCGGGCTTCTCGAGAATCCGGGACTTCCACTTCGTGTTGGCCGCCATGTCGCGGGCGGTCGCGAGCACCTTCTCCTGCACCGCGTCGAGGTCGACGTCGTACGGCACCGCGAGGTCGATGATCACCCGCGCCCAGCCCTGGGACATGTTGCCGACGCGGAGGATCTCGCCGTTGCGGACGAACCACAGCGTTCCGTTGACGTCGCGCACGAGGGTGATCCGGATGCCGACGCCCTCGACCACGCCCGTCGCGGGCCCGAGGTCGACGACGTCACCGACGCCGAGCTGGTCCTCCGCGACCATGAACAGGCCGCTCAGCACGTCTTTCACGATGTTCTGGGCGCCGAAGCCGAGCCCCGCGCCGAGCGCCGCGGTGATGAGGGCGAACGCGCCGGTCGCGCCCGGCACGAGCGTGTTGAACAGCACCAGGACCACGAGGATGACGATCACGGCGGTCACGATGTTGCTGAACACGCTGCCCAGCGTCTTCGTGCGCTGCACGATCCGCACCGCGGCGAGCGGCGACATGAGCAGCGCCTGGGTGTCCTCGAAGTTCTGCTTCTTCTTGGCGCCGTTGACGATCCGGCTCACCACCCGCCTGATGATGAACAGCAGGATCCCGCGCAGGATGAGGGCGCCGACGACTACCGCCACCGAGACGGCGAGCTTGTGCCAGCCGTTCTCGGGATCGGTGAGCTGCGCCCAGATCGCGTCCCAGTCCATCCCCCAAGCCTACCGAGGGGTGTCTGGGTGCCCGCCCGCGAGCCCGTGCTCGTAGGCGAAGATCACGGCCTGGATGCGGTCCCGGAGGCCCAGCTTCATCAGCACCCGGCCCACGTGGGTCTTCACGGTGGACTCGCTGAGGAACAGGTTCTGCGCGATCTCGGTATTCGACAGGCCCTCGGCGATCGCGAGCAGCACCTCGTGCTCGCGCGGGGTGAGGGAGGCGAGCTCGTCCGTCTCGGCGGGCAGCTGTCCGCCGAACAGCTCCAGCATGCGGCGCGTCACCCGGGCGGAGACCACCGCGTCGCCCTGGGCCACCGAGCGGATCGCCGCGATGAGCTCGCCGGGGCGCGCGTCCTTGAGCAGGAACCCGCTGGCCCCGGCGCGCAGGCCCCCGAAGGCGTACTCGTCGAGGTCGAAGGTCGTCAGCACGATGACCCTGCAGTCGGGATGCTCGGCGAGGATGGCCCTCGTCGCGGCGATGCCGTCGAGGCCGGGCATCCGGATGTCCATGAGCACCACGTCGGGGCGGAGGGCGCCCGCCAGCCGCACCGCCTCGTTGCCGTCGCCGGCCTCGCCCACGACGTCGATGCCGTCCTCCGCATCGAGCAGCATGCGGAAGCCCATGCGCACGAGCTGCTGGTCGTCGACGAGGAGCACCCGGATGTCCGTCATCGCGGGTCTCCGTGGGGAACTGTCGCCCGCACCGACCAGCCGCGGGGCGCAGCGGGACCGCTCGTGAGAGTGCCGCCGTACAGCGCGACCCGCTCCCGCATGCCGACAAGTCCGTGGCCCGCGCCGGAGGCAGCCTCGCCGACGCCGTCGTCGGTGACCACGACCACGGTCTCCGCGGGAGTGTGGCGCACGTCGACGTTCACGGTGGTCGCGCCGCGGGCGTGCCGCAGCGCGTTGGTCAGCGACTCCTGCACGATGCGGTAGATCGTGAGCTGCTCGGCGGCGTCCTCGGGAGGCACGCCCTTCGAGGTGCAGGTGACGGGCAGGGAGGCGGCGCGGAAGGTCTCCAGAAGAGCGGGCAGGTCGGCGACGCCGGGCTGCGGCTCGAGGGTCTGAGGGGTGCGCTCCTCGTCATCGCCGTTCAGCACCCCGAGCATGCGGCGCATGTCGGCGAGCGCGTGGCGTCCCGTCTCGGCGACCTGCTGCATGGCCTCGGACGCGCGCCCCGGCGCGGTCGCGGCGGTCACCGCCGACCCGTCCGCGAGGGTGACCATGACGGTGAGGCTGTGCGACACGATGTCGTGCATCTCGCGCGCGATGCGGGAGCGCTCGGCGGCAGCGGCCAGGCGGGCCTGCTGGTCGCGCTCGCGGGCGAGCTGGTTCGCGAGGTCGACGAGCGCGGCCACGTAGCGCCGTCGGTTGCCGATGTTCGTGCCCAGCAGCACCGCGAGGAGGAGCACGAAGGCCACCTGCACGATCTCGCCGAGCACCGTGGTGCCCATCGACGTCACGGCGCCGGGATGCAGCAGTGCCGCCGCGAGCGCGCCGGCACTGCCCGCCACCAACGACGCGGCGAATCCGATCCACCCCGCGCGCGACGAGCGGTACACGGCCAGCGCGTACAGCGCCAGCGGCACCGCGATCGAGTTGAACGCGCCGTCCGGTGTGATCAGGGCGAAGCTCGCCACCCACACGACGGCCAGGACGATCACGGGGTAGCGCCGGCGGAGCACCAGCGCGGCCGTGCTCACGCCGACCGCCGCGAACTGCAGTACGAGCGCGGCGGCGGGAACCGCGTAGGCGGTCGCTGACGCGATGGTGATCACCGCCGCGACGAGCAGGTGGGCCCCGGCGACGAGTCCGTCGACCCACCAGGGATGGCGGGTCCAGAACCTGCGCACGACTCCCGGCGGCCGCGGCAGACGGACGTCTCCCTCGGTGAGCGGGGCGCGCTCGCCGAGGGAGACGGTCGGGTGGTGCATCCTCAGGACTCTACGCGTCCCGTCGCTTCAGCAGGACGGCGCCGCCGCCGATGCCCGCCACGGCCCAGCCGACCGTGATGGCGAGGTTCCGCCAGAGCTCGACGGCGTCGTCGCCCGGCAGGGGAGCGGCGAACAGGGCGGACCCGGCCTGCGAGAACGTGTACGGAACAAGGTTCTGCGCCCACTCGACCGGGATCATCTGCAGCACGACCGGCAGCAGCAGCACGAGGCCGAGTGCCGCGGCGATGCCGCCGGCGCCGCTGCGCAGGATGGTGCCGATGCCGAGCCCGAGCACGGCGACGAGCGCCAGGTACAGGCCGCCGCCGAGCAGCGGGAGGATCACGGCGGGCTCGAGAAGGCTCGCGCTGACGCCGCGCCCGGACAGGATCGGGGCCGCCACGAGGAACGACACGATCGAGGCGACAGCGCCGACCACGAAGGTCGTGGCGAACAGCACGGCCGTCTTCGCCCACAGCGCGCCGAGGCGGCGCGGGTCTGCTGTGAGCGTGGAGCGGATCATGCCGGTCGAGTACTCGCCGCTGATCACGAGCACGCCGAGCACCGCGACCACGAGCTGGCCGAAGAACAGCCCGAAGGTCGCCACCTGCACGGCTATCGCACCGTGGGCCTCGGGCGGGGCGCCGTCGACGGGGAAGTTGGCGGCCATGAGCGCCGCCATTCCGACCGCGACGAGCACGACCAGGGCGTACGACCAGACTGTCGAGCGCAGGCTGCGGAGCTTGATCCACTCCGAGCGCAGGAGTCCGCCACCGGTGAGCCGGATGCCGGAGGGAAGTGTCGCGGTGGTCATCGTGCGTTCTCCTTGGTGATGGTGGTCGTCTCGAGCGCGCTTGTCTCGTACTCGACCTCGTCCTGGGTGAGGGCCATGTAGGCCTCCTCGAGGGAGCCGCTCAGCGGGGTGAGCTCGTGCAGGGCGAGGCCGGCGCCCGCCGCGGCGTCTCCGATCTGGGCTGCGGAGAGGCCGGTGACGGTGAGGCGGTCGCGCTCCTCGTTCAGCACCGTCACGTCCGCGCCGGCGAGCAGGCGGGCCAGCTCGTCCGCGCGCGGGCTGCGCACCTGGACGGTCTGGCGGGTCGCCTGCGAGAGGATCTCCGAGATCGGCGCGTCGGCGATGATCCGGCCGCGGCCGAGCACGATGAGGTGGTCGGCGGTGAGGGCCATCTCGCTCATCAGGTGGGAGGAGAGGAACACGGTCCGGCCTTCGCCCGCGAGGTGGCGCACGAGGTTGCGGACCCACAGCACGCCCTCGGGGTCGAGTCCGTTGACGGGCTCGTCGAGGATGAGCGTCGCGGGGTCGCCCAGCAGGGCTGCCGCGATGCCGAGCCGCTGCCCCATCCCGAGCGAGAAGCCGCCGACGCGCTTGCCGGCGACGGCCTCGAGGCCGGTCATCGCGATGACCTCGTGCACGCGGCGCGAGCCGATGCCGTGGGTCGCCGCCATCGCCAGGAGGTGGTTGTAGGCGCTGCGGCCGGTGTGCACGGCCTTGGCGTCGAGCAGAGCGCCCACCTCGTGCAGCGGCGCGCGGTGCTGGGAGTACGGGGCGCCGTTGACGGTGACGCTGCCGGCGGTCGGGCGGTCGAGCCCCACGATCATGCGCATGGTCGTGGACTTCCCGGCGCCGTTGGGTCCGAGGAATCCGGTGACCATGCCCGGCTGGACCGTGAAGTCGATGCTGTCGACAGCGGTCTTGCTGCCGTACTTCTTGGTGAGTGACTGTGCGTGGATCATGAGGACAAGCCTAGAAATCACGCCGGGACGCCGAATCGGCCGGCAGGATGCTCCTGCCGGCCGACCCGTGGTACTGCGGTACTACTTACTGGCTGTCGCGCTCCTGCGCCCTGAGCGCGCGCTCGACGCCGGCGAGGTTCTCGATCACGAGGCGGCGGAGGGCCGGGGTGTCGGGATTCGCCGCGAGCCAGGCGTTCGTCGCATCCACGAGGCCCTGCGAGGCGAGCGGCGCGGGGTAGAGGCCCAGCACGACGTACTCGGCGATCTTGTACGAGCGGTTCGCCCAGATGTCGTTGAGCATCGCGAAGTAGGGCTCGACGAGGCCTTCGAGCACCGACGGGTCGTTGACGTGCTGGTAGCCCATCGTGACCATGCGCACGATCGCGTTCGGCAGGGTGTCGCTCACGACGAGCGAGTCGAACGCCGCGCGCTTGCCCGCGGCGGTGGCGACCGTTGCGTGCGCACGGGCCGCGGCCTGCGCGCCGTTGGACGTGTTGTCGCCCGCGAGCTCCCTGTCGACCTCGGCGGCGTCGGCGGCGCCGTTGAGGACGAGGCCCTCGAGGATCTCCCAGCGCAGGTCGGTGTCGATCTCGAGCCCGTCGAGCACCACGGAGCCGTCGAGCAGGCCGCGCAGCGTGGCCACGTGGTCGGCCGTGGACGCGATGTTGGCGAAGAACTTCGCGAACTGGAACTGCGCGTCGGAGCCGGCGCGGGCCTCCTTCGCGAGGATCCAGAGCCCGTCGCCAACAGCCTCGATCGTCTCGTCGCGGCGCGACGGCGTGACGTACACCCGGGCGACCGTCGTGAGCTGGGTGAGGGTCGTGCGGATCGTCGTCGACTCGGTCTCGGCGGCGATGTTGTTCAACACGAGCTGGACGTAGTCGGAGGGGGATGCCTCGGCGTCGCGCGTCGCGTCCCACGCCGCACCCCACACGATGGAGCGCGCCAGCGGGTCGTCGATGTCCTCGAGGTGCTCCATGGCGACCCCGAGCGACTTCTCATCGAGGCGGATCTTCGCGTACGCGAGGTCCTCGTCGTTGACCAGGACGAGGTCGGGCCTGGCAAGGCCGACCAGCTCGGGCACCGGGGTGGAGACGCCGTCGACGTCGATCTCGACGCGGTGGTCGCGCACGAGCTTGCCGTTGTGAAGCCCGTAGAAGCCGATCGCGAGGCGGTGCGGGCGGATCGTCGGGTAGTCGGCCGCGGCCTCCTGCTGCACGACGAACGAGGTGATGGTGCCGCTCTCATCGGTCTCGATCAGCGGTCGCAGCGTGTTGACGCCTGCCGTCTCGAGCCAGAGCTTGCTCCACGTGCCGAGCTCGCGGCCGCTCGTCTTCTCGAGCTCCTCGAGCAGGTCGCGCAGCTCGGTGTTGCCGTGCGCGTGCTTCTTGAAGTACGCGGCGACGCCCTTCATGAACGCCTCGAGCCCGACCCACGCGACGAGCTGCTTGATGACCGAGCCGCCCTTGGCGTAGGTGATGCCGTCGAAGTTGACCTGAACGTCCTCGAGGTCGTTGATCGTGGCGACGACCGGGTGCGTGGAGGGCAGCTGGTCCTGGCGGTACGCCCAGCTCTTCTCCATGGCCTGGAACGTGGTCCACGCCTCGTTCCACTCCGTGGCCTCGGCGGTGGCGAGCGTCGACGCCCACTCCGCGAAGCTCTCGTTGAGCCACAGGTCGTTCCACCACTTCATGGTGACGAGGTCGCCGAACCACATGTGCGCGAGCTCGTGCAGGATCGTGACGACCCGGCGCTCCTTGATCGCGTCCGTGACCTTCGAGCGGAACACGTAGCTCTCGGTGAACGTGATCGCGCCCGCGTTCTCCATGGCGCCGGCGTTGAACTCCGGCACGAACAGCTGGTCGTACTTCTCGAACGGGTAGGCGTAGTCGAAGTGCTTCTCGTAGAACTCGAAGCCCTGCTTGGTCTTCTCGAAGATGTAGTCGGAGTCGAGGTACTGGCTCAGCGACTTCCGGGCGAAGATGCCGAGCGGGATGACGCGGCCGTCGCTGGACGTGAGCTCATCGGTGACGCTCACGTACGGCCCGGCGACGATCGCGGTCACGTAGCTGGAGAGGATCGGGGTCGGCGCGAACACGAACGTCGCGGCATCCCCCTCGACCACCGGCTCCGGAGTGGGGGAGTTGCTCACGACCACCCACTTCGACGGCGCTGTCACCGTGAACTGGAAGGTGGCCTTGAGGTCGGGCTGCTCGAACACCGCGAACACGCGGCGGCTGTCGGGCACCTCGAACTGCGAGTACAGGTAGACCTCGTGGTCGACCGGGTCGACGAAGCGGTGCAGGCCCTCGCCGGTGTTCGTGTAGAGGGCGTCGGAGACGACCTCGAGCACGTTCTCGGCGGCGAGCTCGGGGAGCTGGATGCGCACCCCGTCGCTCACGGCAGCGGGGTCGAGCGACTGCCCGTTGAGGGTGACCGAGTGCACGGTCTTGGTGATCGCGTCGATGAAGGTCGCGGAGCCGGGCTCGGCGCTGAAGTGCACGCGGGTGGTGCTGCCGAACGTCTCGGCGCCCGTCGTCAGGTCGAGGGAGATCTCGTAGCTCGTGACATCCACGAGCGCCTTTCGCTCCTGCGCTTCTACTCGTGTGAGGTTCTCTCCTGGCACCGCATGCTCCTTTGCTCGTCGGATCGTGTCCGACTACCCAGCCTAGAGCTAGACCGCGGCGAGCTGCCTCTCGGCCACGGGCGCGCGAGCGGCCTCGGCCGCCTCGATGGTCTCGCGGAGGAGTGCGGTGAGCCGCTCGTCCGCATCGGGCACGCAGGCCTGTGCGATGCCGACGACCGCCGCGTGGACTATCGCCTGGGCGGTGGAGGCGGTGGCGCGGGGCGCGAGCCTCGTCGTCGCGAGATAGTGGCGCGCCCACGGCTCGAGGTCGGGGGCCTGCGCGAACGCGGCGCGCGTGCCCGGCGACTGTGCCGGGTCGAACGTGAGCAGCGCGACGGCGAGCCCGCGCTGGCGCTCCATGCTGGCGATGGGAAGCGCGGCCTGCGCGGCGCGGAGGGCGAGGGCGAGGCCGAATCCCGGATCATCGTTCGTCAGGCCGACCACGCGGTGGATCAGCGAGGTGAGCCGGGCCCGCGCGGCATCGCTGGTGTGGTCGTTGACATCGCGCGCGAGTGCCGCGACGACGGGGTGGGTGCACGCGGGGTGGTCGCTCCACTTCTCGCCCGCGAGGTAGGACGCGAACTCCATGAAGCAGGCCCCCTGCTTCGGGCTTCGGTGCCGCCCGGGCGAGAGCACGGGCATCCCCTCGGGCATGCGATCGGTTCGGCTGTTCATGGTGCCTCCTTCGCGAGAAGTTCCTGCTCCCATAGTGCTCCTGGGTCGGGCTCCGCGCCAGAGGGGAGAGGTCGGGGGCACTGCCTAAACTGGGCTGCATGCGCATCCACATCGCGACTGACCACGCCGGCCTCGAGTTCAGCGAAGACCTCCAGCAGCACCTGCGCGCCGCGGGCCACGAGGTCGTCGACCACGGGCCCACCAGCTACGACCCGCTGGACGACTACCCGAGCTTCTGCATCAACGCCGCGCTCGCCGTCGTGAAGGACCAGGCCGCGGGCGTCGAGTGCCTGGGCATCGTGTTCGGCGGCTCCGGCAACGGCGAGCAGATCGCGGCGAACAAGGTGGCCGGGGCTCGCGCGGCGCTCGTCTGGAACGAGTCGACTGCCCTCCTCGCGCGGCAGCACAACGACGCGAACCTCATCTCGATCGGGGCACGCCAGCACACGGTCGAGGAGGCCAAGCACTTCATCGACACCTTCATCAACGAGCCGTTCTCGGGGGAGGAGCGGCACGCCCGCCGCATCGCCCAGCTCGCCGAGTACGAGGCGACCGGGCTCATCGCCGGGCACACGATCGATGCCTGAGGGCCACTCCGTCCACCGCATCGCGCGCCAGTTCGCGCTGCACTTCGTCGGGCGCGAGGTCGCGGCAACCTCGCCCCAGGGGCGGTTCGCGGCCGGCGCCGCCCGCATCGACGGCCGCACCATGACGCGGGCGATCGCCGTCGGCAAGCAGATGTTCCTCGAGTTCGACAACGGCCTGTGGCTGCGCGTGCACCTCGGCATCTACGGCGCCTGGGACTTCGCGGGTGATGTCACCGCCGACGCGACGATGGCGTCCTCGGCGGGCCGCATGGGCCAGACCGGCCAGAAGGGCACGGTCGTGGGGGCCTTCGAAGACTCCCTGAGCTCGATCGGCGCGCCGCGGCGGACGAGGCTCCGGATGGCCGAGCAGGAGGTCGAGGGCACGATCGAGTCGTTCCCGCCGCCGCCCGTCGGCGCCGTCCGGGTCCGCCTGCTCACGGATGCGACGTGCGCCGACCTGCGCGGGCCTACCGCGTGCGAGGTCCTCCTCCCCGAGGAGGTGCAGGCCGCGATCGACAAGCTCGGGCCCGACCCGCTGCTCGACAGCGGGAAGGCCGCGGAGGACCGCTTCACCGCCACCGTGCTGAAGAAGCCCACGCCGATCTGCCTGCTGCTCATGGACCAGTCGGTGGTCGCCGGCATCGGCAACGTGTACCGCGCCGAGCTGCTGTTCCGCGCTCGCCTGAACCCGCACATCCCCGGGCGCGACCTGCCGGAGGCGACCGTGCGCGCGCTCTGGAAGGACTGGGCGAAGCTCCTGAAGATCGGTGTCGAGACCGGCCAGATGATGACGATGGACGGCCTCAGCAAGGAGGCGTACGACGGCGCGATGGCGAGCCGCGCCGACCGTCACTGGGTCTACCACCGCACCGGTGAGCCGTGCCGCGTGTGCGGTACCCCGATCGTCATGGAGGAGATCGGCGGGCGCAAGCTCTACTGGTGCCCGGTGGACCAGGCATGAGGAGCACCCCGCACTTCCTGTTGACCGATCCGGCCGAGGTCAAGCGGCTCATCCGCGAGAACCCGTGGGCGACGATCGTGTCGAACACCTCGACCGGCCTGGTGGCCTCGCACTACCCGGTCATCCTCGAAGAGACCGCCGACGACACCATCAGCATCGTGAGCCACGTCGGCCGCCCCGACGAGAAGCTCCACGAGCTCGGGGAGCACGAGGTGATGGTCATCATCGCGGGGCCGCACGGCTACATCTCGCCCGGCTGGTACCACGACGAGAAGTCCGGGTTCGTGCCCACCTGGAACCACGTCACCGCCCACTTGTACGGCGTACCGCAGCTTCTGTCTGAGGCAGAGAACTTCGAGGTGCTCGACACGCTGGTGGACCATTTCGAGAACCGGATGCCCGAGCCGATCTCGCTCGACATCGACGAGCAGGCCGCCCGCCGCATCGCCCTCGGCACCGTGGGACTTCGGCTCGTCGTCACCCGCTTCGACGCCCGCGCCAAGCTCAGCCAGAACAAGCCGCCCGAGGTGGTGGGCCGCATCATCGACGAGCTGCAGGCCGGCGAGTTCTACTCCAACCCCGAGCTGGCGCGGGAGATGCGGCGGGTGCACGGCGATGATCCTCAGTAACCTCCGCCTGGGCGGCCGACCGGTCGACCTCCGCGTGGAGGACGGCCTCATCGCGGAGATCGGCCCGTCCCTGGGCACCGGCGACGACTTCGCCGGTCGCTGGGTGTCGCCCGGCCTCTGGGACCACCACGTGCACTTCACCCAGTGGACCCTCACCTCCCGCCGCGTCGACCTCTCGTCGGCCGGGTCGGCCCTCGAGGCCGCCGCGATCATCGGCGCGGCCGTCGACGGCGGGCCGGTGGTCGGCGCCAATTTCCGGGACAGCCTGTGGCCGGATGCCCCATCCCTCGCCGCGCTGGACGCCACCACGGGCGGCGTTCCGGCGGTGCTCGTGAGCGCCGACCTGCACTCCGTGTGGCTGAACACGGCGGCCCTGGCGCTCTACGGGCATGCGGGGCATCCCACCGGCCTGCTCACCGAGGACGACGCGTTCGGGGTGCACCAGCGCCTCGACACCGTCGCGGACGAGATCGTGGACGGCTGGGCGCGCACCGCGGCATCGGCAGCCGCGGCCCGCGGGGTGGTCGGCATCGTCGACTTCGAGATGGCGTGGAACCTCGAGCACTGGCAGCGGCGCGTGGCGGCCGGCCACGACGCCCTCCGGGTGGAGTTCGGCATCTACACGCAGGACCTCGAGCGAGCGATCGCTGAGGGGCTGCACACCGGCCAGCGCGTGGACGACCTGCTCACGGTGGGCCGGTACAAGGTGCTGACCGACGGCTCGCTCAACACCCGCACGGCGTACACCTGGGGCGAGTACGAGGACGGCACGCACGGCCAGCTCACGGTGCCGCCCGAGGCCCTGGTCCCTCTGCTGCGCCGCGCGGTCGAGGCGGGCATCGTGCCGGCCGTGCACGCGATCGGCGACCACGCCAACACCCTGGCGCTCGATGCGTTCGAAGCGCTCGGCGCCCGCGGCAGCATCGAGCACGCCCAGCTGCTGGCGGAGAGCGACTACCCGCGCTTCGCCGCGCTGGGCGTCGAGGCCAGCGTTCAGCCGGAGCACGCGATGGACGACCGCGATGTCGCCGACCGACTCTGGCCGGAGCGCACCGGGCGGCTCTATGCGTTCCGCAGCCTGCTGGACGCGGGGGCGACCCTGCTGCTCGGCTCGGACGCGCCGGTCTCGCCACTCGACCCGTGGGTGCAGATCGCGGCGGCGGTCACCCGCGAGCGCGACGGCCGGCCGGCCTGGCACCCCGAGCAGCGCATCACCGCCGCCGAGGCCCTGGCCGCGTCATCCCGCAGCTCTGTCGAGGTGGGCCAGCCCGCAGACCTGGTGATCACGGACCACGACCCGCTGACGGCTGACGGCGACACCCTCCGGGCGATGCCCGTGGCCGCGACCCTGCTCGCGGGCCGCCTCACCCACGACGCGCGCTAGGGCCGCGCGGCGAGGTGTGCGGAGGCACCGGCGCGCCGGCGAGTCTGCACAAAACGCTCCCGGCGGCGCGTGCGCGAGCAACTTCTGACGACTCGTGCTGGGCGCGCCGCAGGTGCACTCGAGTGAGAGCGCTACTTCGTCGCGACGTGCGCGAAGAGGAACCAGCGGTCCTTCTCGAGCGCGCGGGCGATCTCGATCGCGACGTCCTGGCTCACCGGGTCGAGCTCGGCGAGCTCGGTCACGGCGGTGCGGACGGTCACGAGGGTCGCGTCGATCGCCGCGATGACCTCGGCGATGACGGCGTCGGACTGCTGGAAGCCGGCGGTCATGGTCGGGGTGCTGGCCTTGGAGCCCACGGTCTGGATGCGCGCGTCGATCGGCAGGCCGAGGGCGACGACGCGCTCCGCGGCGGTGTCCGCGTACTCGCGGGCGTGGTCGACGATCACGTCGAGGAGCTCGTGCACGGCCTGGAAGTTGGCGCCGCGCACGTGCCAGTGCGCCTGCTTGCCGTCGACCGAGAGGGCGGTGAGGTCGGTGACGACCGGGCCGAGGAACTGGGCGACGCCGGAGGTGACGTCGGGGTCTGCTGAGGTCTGGGGAACTGCCTTGATTTCGGTCATGATGTGACTCCTTCGCTGTTCTGATGTCAACGTTATCCACGCCCCCGCATTCCGCAAGGAAGCGAAGGCAACGCTAACCGGCCGTGTCGGAGGTGGGGTTAGCCCCCTCAGCGTTCCGGTTGGCTGCCGGATGGGGCAGCGGGTCGGCGATCGCGAGGCTGTAGCTATGCCCCAAGATTTGACTATGACCGCTGACCGACCGACCCTCACGAAGCGCGGGGGATACGGCGGCCTCTGGCGCTCGCTGCCCCGCGAGTTGCTCTTCCTCTTCCTGGCCTTCCCGATCGCCCTCGTCGGGTTCGGACTCACGGTCGGCCTGTTCTCCGCCGGTGTCGGCACGATCGTGACCTTCTTCATCGGCGTGATCCTGATCATCGGCTGCCTCTACATCGCCCGCGGCTTCGGCACGGTCGAGCTCGCCCTCCTCGACGCGGCAGGCCGGCCCCCTATCGAACGACCCGAGTGGCAGGATGCCCGTGCCCGCACCGGCTTCTTCGGCTGGGTGCGCGCGGTGCTGGGCAACGGCCACTACTGGCTCTACCTCCTGCACGTCATGGTCATCGACTTCATCGTCACGCTCGTGACGTGGACTCTCTCGGTCGTCTGGGTCTCGATCGCGCTCGGCGGCGTCTCGTACTGGTTCTGGAACATGTTCGTCCCCTCGGACGACCACGGCTTCTACCCGGTCGTCTGGCTCTTCGACCGCATCGGACTGCCGGTGGACGGCCTCGACCCCGTCCTGACGGAGAACCTCTCGTACTTCGTGCTCGGTGCGATCTTCCTGGCGACTCTGCCGCTGGTGACCCGCGGCCTCGTCAGCGTCCACTGGTTCATTGCCCGGGGAGTGCTCGGCGCGTGGAAGTCGGACGCGCTTCAGCGCCAGGTCACGACGCTCAACGAGTCACGCGGAGCTGCCCAGAGCGCCGAGGGCCACTCGCTCCGTCGGCTGGAGCGAGACATCCACGACGGCCCGCAGCAGCGGCTCGTGCGGCTGCAGATGGACCTCGCCGCAGCCGAGCGCCAGCTCGACGGCGACCCGGAGAAGGCCCGCGGTCTCATCGCGGAGGCGATGCAGCAGTCCCGCGACGCGCTCGAGGAGCTGCGGGCGCTCTCGCGCGGCTTCGCACCGCCGATCCTGCTCGACCGCGGCCTGGTCGCCGCGCTGGAGTCGGCCGCGGTGCGCAGCGCCGTGCCCACCCGCATCGTCGACGACCTGCCGGCGGGCACGGCCCTCCCGCAGGAGATCGAGCGCAACGCCTACTTCATCGCCTCGGAGGCGCTCGTGAACGCCGGGAAGCACTCGGGTGCGGGCGACGTGGAGATCCGTGTCGCCCTGCGCCGACTGCCCGAGCCGGATGAGACCTGGCTCGACATCATCGTCACCGACGACGGGCACGGCGGCGCGACGGTGGTCGCCGGCCACGGCATCGCGGGCCTCGAGGAGCGCCTGCGCGGCCTCGGCGGCACCCTCGAGGTGCAGAGCCCGGAGGGCGGCCCGACTATCGTGTCCGCGCACCTGCCGGTGACCCTGGCCGCCCCGAGCTCAGCGGGGTCCTAGTCTGGATCACGTGACAGGTCTCCGCGTTGTCGTTGCCGACGACTCAGTGCTCCTGCGTGAGGGCCTCGTCCGTGTTCTCGAGGAGGCCGGCGTCGAGGTGCTCGCGTCCTACGGCGACGCGGACGCCCTCCTCGCGGAGCTCGTGGAGAAGCAGCCGCAGCTCGTGGTGCTGGACGTGCGGATGCCGCCCACGTTCCGCGACGAGGGTGTGCGCGCCGCGATCCGGGCCCGCGAGCTGCTGCCCGGGGTGGGGATCCTGCTCCTCTCGCAGTACGTCGAGGTCGCCTACGCCCAGGAGCTGCTCTCGTCGGGCAGCGGGGGCATCGGCTATCTGCTCAAGGACCGCGTCGCATCCCTCGCCCAGCTCCAGGACGCCGTGGAGCGCATCGCCACCGGCGGAACGGTGCTCGACCCGGAGGTCGTGGCGCAGCTGATCGGGCGGCGGCACGACCCGCTGGCGACCCTCACTCCGCGCGAGCACGAGGTGATGGCGCTCATGGCGGAGGGGCGCACGAATGCCGCGATCGGCGCCGCCCTCGTGATCGGCGTAGGCGCCGTGGAGAAGAACGTGACGTCGATCTTCCAGAAGCTCGGCCTGGACGACTCCGGCAGCGACCACCGCCGCGTGCTCGCGGTGCTGGCCTGGCTCCAGCGCTAGGCGGCGCTCGGGTCGCTGCGGTGCCGCTCACCGCAGCGCGGCGATCCTTCCTCCGACGCTCTTCAGGTCGCGCACACGCCGCTCGAACGTGACGGCGACGAAGATGATCAGCGCGCCGCCGACCACCGCCCACACCCACCACTCGGTGAGCTGGTAGACGGCCACGAGCTGGGGCGAGAACGTGCGGATCGCGTGCACGAGCACGATGACCGAGCCGATGAGCAGGGGCGCCTGCAGCTTGCGCAGGGCGCCGAGCAGGATCGCCGCGACGCAGGCAGTGCCGAGGCCGACGAGCCGCCAGACCGGCTGGTCGACGAAGGTAGCGAGTAGCGACGGCACGAGGAGCACGAGCAGCCCGGGCGCGAGCCACGGCCAGCTCCCGGCATCCGGGTAGCGGTCGAGGATGACGGCGCCGACGACCAGTAGCGCGAGGGCGATGATCACGGTGGCCCACTCGAACGGATCGATGGCGCCCACCACCGAGCCCGCGAAGCCTGTCACCGCGGCGAGCCCGAGCGCGATCCACGCCACGACCCGCGTGAAGGGCGGGCGCTCGATCAGCATGCCCGCGACGTGCACCGCCGCCAGCACCGCCACGATCACGAGGGCCCGCGCCGTGCCGTGGGGGCTGTCGCGGAGCACCGGCACCTCGATGAGCACGGCGAGGGCGAGTGCTGCCGCGACGACACACTGTGCGACAACGGACCGCACGGCACCGCCCAGCCGGGCCTGGCCCACCGCGGCGATCAGGAGCACGGCGACGGATGCCGCGAGCCAGCTGTCGAGCGCGGGGTCATCCGCTGCTCCGCCGACGGCGAGCGCGACGGGCCGCGCGAAGCCCGCGACGACCACGCCCACGGCTCCGGCCGCCGCCGCGACGTCGAGGTAGGCGGATCCGCGCAGGTAGGTGCCGAGGAGCAGGAGAACGGCCGACACCGCCGCGACGATGATCGTCCGCTCGAGGGGGCCGGTCCCCGAGACCGCGCCGAGCGGCACGATCGAGACGAGCAGGGCGCCGAGCGCGATGAACGCCGGTGCCCGGCTCGTGCGGTGCGCGCGCCAGACGCCGAGCGCGACGAGCAGCAGCGCGCCCGTGAGGGGCAGGACGTACGGCTCGAGGTCGCGGACCTCGTGGTCGGCCAGCGACCGTGCCAGCCCCGCGAAGGCCAGGGCCAGCGCCAGCCAGCCGAGGTGCTTGCGCGCCGACGCGGAGGCGAACAGTCCGTCGCGGGAGGCCGCGAGGAGCAGAGCGACGGCGCCCGCGACGACCAGGATGAGCCAGGCGGAGTCTGCGCGGTTCGCCACGGCGGCGATCACGGCCGAGACCGCCACCAGGGCGGCTCCGCCGTCCCGGGCCCAGCGGGGTCCGGGTGCGGCGACAGAGATGCCGGCGACCACGACCGCGGCAGCGATCGGCGCGAGGGAGGCGGCGAACGGGGGCACGACGGCGAGGCGGGCTACCGAGTCGAGCAGCCAGGCCGCCACGGGCGCGAGCGCGAGAGACATGACGAACTTCTCGGCTACGAAGACCGGTCCGCGGCGCAGCACCCAGAGCAGCAGTGCTCCCGCGAAGAGAGCCCCGAGCACGACGCTCGTGGCGAACTCGGGCAGCACGAGGCGGTCGGTGAAGGTGAGCTCTCCGAGGGTCCAGCTGAGCGCGGCCCCCGCGAGGGAGGTGACGAGGCCGAGCCAGGCCAGAACGCGGGTCTCGGCGGAGGACAGCACGCCGCTGAGCAGTGCGGCGAGCGCGACAAGCAGGATCGCGAGGAAGAGCACGGCGTGCAGCGAGTCCACTCCGGCGAAGTCGCCGCCCTGGAAGCGCTCGTTGGTGTGCCACGCCTCGGAGCCGATTGCGACGAGGGCGAGCACTCCGGCGACGGCGAGCAGCGCCGCGCGCACCGGCACGAGGCCGGTGGCGGCTCTGGCGAGGACGACCAGGAGGACGGCGCCGACCGATCCGTACCACCACGTGTCGATGCTGGCCCACGAGCTCGAGTACGACAGGGCGAGCGAGACCAGGCCGGTCGCGATGAGGGCGGCCCGGATGCCCGTGCCCCACTCGCGACGGCGGGCGACGACGAGCAGCGCGACGGCAGCGGCGGCCATCACGAGCCACCCCAGCACGGCGAGCCACAGCTGGCCGGTCAGAGGCACGGCGAGCACGACGATCGCCAGCGCGGCGGAGACCAGGACGGGGCGGCGTGGGCGCAGCGCTCCCGCGATCGCCCACGCCGCCGCTGCGAGCACGGTGACGACCGCGAGGGCGCCGACGGCGGGTGCGTCCTCGGCCCGCACGGCCAGAGGGAGGCCGCCGGGCGACGACCACCGGGACGTTCCGGCGGCGGCGATGACGAGCGCCCGCACGAGGAGGCTGCCAGCGACGGCGAGCAGGGCGATCCCGGCGACGCCGGCCGCCGACCACGCCGCTGCAGTCGCGACGGGCGAGGAGGTGCGGCGGGCCACGAGCTCGAGGACGAGCGCCACGACGGCCGCCGCGACGAGCGGGGCGCTGACGGTGAAGGCGGGATCGCCCGCGCGGGCGGCGACGGCGGCGACGGCGGACGCCGCCGCCACAGCCCCGAGGGAGGCGAACCCGATCGCGAAGGCGCGGCCGGTGCCCAGTCGGAGCAGCAGCGCCACGTGGGCGCCGGCGACGAGGGCCACGAGCGCGAGGCAGACGAGGGGCGCCCAGTCGTACGACTCCTGGAGGAAGACGGCGAGCACACCCGCCACCACGAGGCCGATCGCGCCGAGGATCAGGGAGATCGTCCGCTCGACGGCCTTGCCCCGCGCGAGCGGGTGGGCAAGGGCGCCGGCGGCAAGGGCGAGCATCGCCGCGAAGACGCGCACGTCGTCGTCGAGTGCGTTCGTCAGGCCGCCCACGAGGAGGGCGAGCGCCGGCGCGAAGGAGAGGAAGGCCACCACGCTCGGCAGCCGGAGCCCCGACAGGCGGTGCCAGACCTCCAGGCCGACAGCCGCCACGAGCAGCGCGACGCCCCAGTAGATCAGCGCGTCCGACCGGGAGGTGTCGAACAGGTCGTTCGCCCGGATCGCGAAGGCGTCGAGGTAGACGAAGACGACGGCGAGGGCGGCGATCGCCTCGGCCGTCGCGCGGAGCCGCCTCCGGTGCAGCAGCGAGGCGGCAACGAAGGAGGCGACCGTCACGGCGGCGATGATGACGGAGCGCCAGACCAGACCGAACGTGATGAACGCGTAGACGAGGAAGAAGATCGCGCCGACCGCGAGCAGGGAGACGCCGACGATGAGCAGGATCACCTGTACGCCAAGGTGGCGGCGGGGCTCGGCGGGTGCGGGTGCGGGTGCTGGCGCGGGTGCTGGCGCAGCTGCAGCTGGAGCAGCGGGAGGGGGAGCGGCGACCGTGGTGGGCGCCGCGGCGGCGGCGGGGGTGACCGCTGCGGCGGTGACCGTGCTCTCGTAGCGGATGCGGCCGATCAGCTCGAGCCTGCGGTCGAGTGCTGCCGTGGCATCCCGAGTCGCCTCATCGAGCTCGGCGATCGCCGGGTTCGCGAGGTCTAGGCCGCAGCGCGGGCACCTGCCCGTCGCGCGCGGCTCGAAGCAGGCTGGGCACACCGCGGCCGTGAGGTCGGCGGGGCGCTGCGGGAACTGTACGAAGCCCACGTAGGGCAGGTAGGTGTCCATCGCCGCTCAGGCTAGCGGCATCGCACTCCGGCGCACGAGAGGTGCGCCTGAAGATGTGAGGAGAAGTCGTTAGGAGGCGGCCTGTGAGAAGTAGCCGACGCCGGCCTGGACCTCGGGACGGCGGTACTCCAGGCGGTCGGTCCAGGCGGAGCCGTCCCACCAGCGGAGCATGGCGGTGCCGGCGGGGTCCGGGTACCAGCCGAAGGGGGCGATTTCGGGCGCAGCGGAAGTGTTCTCAGACATTCGGGTGTCCTATGTGATGCCTCGTCGCCAGGCAATTTCGGGTTGCGACGGCATGGTTCACCGCGGGGAACCGATTCGGGTGCGGTGTCCCCATAGTAGGGGACTCGGCGCGCCGTTTCGCTACCCCAAGATGGGGGCCAGGGATGCTTCGCTAGGATGATCCCGTGAAGATCATCGGCTTCGTCGTCTCGCTCGTCCTCTTCGTGCTCGGTTTCTACATCATGGGCAACGCGTTCTACGTCGAGGGAGCCGAGTTCCCGGTCTTCATCGGCGGCATCCTGGTGAGCTCGTTCGGGCTGTTCATCCCGATCCACATCCTCAAGCGCATCGACGGATAGCGAGCCGTGGCGAGCCTGCTGAGCCGGCTCGCGCCGCTCGTCATCACCCTCCGGGGCTCCAAGCGGATGTTCTCCTCCGCCACGCGGACCCTCGAGCGGGTGGCCCGCCTCCAGCGCAAGCCCGCCTCTTTCGAGCCGCCGGCCTCCCTCTCCGCGTCCCGTCGCGACGTCGAGGGCTGGCCCGTCTACGAGGTCGGCTCCGGCGAGCGCCACGTCGTGTACCTGCACGGCGGCTGCTACGTGTTCGAGATCGACCCCGTGCACTGGACCCTCATCGGCAAGCTCGCTGCCGAGGCCGGCGTGCGCGTCACGGTGCCGATCATGCCCCTGGCCCCGGCCGGCACGGCGAGCGTGGTCGTCGCGCGGGTCGCCGCGCTCGTCGCGTCCCTCGTCGCGACGGCGGGCGCGTCGAACGTGAGCATCGTGGGCGATTCTTCGGGCGGCGGGATGGCACTGGCCGTCGCCATGGCCCTGCGTGACCTCGAGGTGCCGCCACTGCGCGCGACTGTCCTGATCTCGCCGTGGCTGGACGTGAGCGGCACCGACCCGCGCCTCGCCGAGATCGCGCCGCGCGACCCGTGGCTCGCGGTCCCGGGGACCCACGCTGCCGGCGCCCTGTACCGTGCAGAGCTCGGAGAGGGCGACTGGCGGGTGTCGCCGATCCACGGCTCGCTCGAGGGGCTCGGCCCGATCACGATGTTCAGCGGCACGCGCGACATCCTCAACGCCGACGCCCACCGCTTCCTGCCGCTCGCGGCCGACGCGGGCCTCCCTGTGGACTTCCACGAGGGGGAGGGGATGATCCACAACTACCCGATCCTGCCGATGCCCGAGGGGGATGCGGCGCGAGCGGTGATCGTCGCGGCCGTGCGCTGACTGGCTGCCGGAGGGCTGACCGGCGGAGCGCGGGGCCCTCTAAGGTGTGATGTAAGACCTATTCGTAGGGTCACTCAACGAGGAGGAAGAGCATTCGCACTCGACAGCTCCAGCGCGGGCAGCAGCTCACCGAGGTCGGCTTCGGGGCCGCCCAGTTCGGCAACCTGAACCGCGAGACTACCGACGAGGCGTCGGCCGATGCCGTCCGCGCGGCGTGGGCGCGGGGCATCCGGTACTTCGACACCGCCCCGCACTACGGGATCGGCCTCTCGGAGCGCAGGCTCGGCGCCGCGCTGCGCGAGTTCCCGCGTGACGAGTACGTCATCTCCACCAAGGTGGGCCGTGCTCTCGTGCCGACGCCCGAGCGGGCGGGGGAGCAGGACGACCACGGGTTCGTGACGCCCGCCGTGTACCGGCGGGAGTGGGACTTCAGCCGCGCCGGCATCCTGCGCTCGGTCGAGGAGAGCCTCGAGCGGCTCGGGCTCGACCGCCTCGACATCGCCTACCTGCACGACCCCGACTCGCACTGGGCCGAGGCCTCGACGTCCGGCGTCGCCGCGCTCGTCGAGCTGCGCGACCAGGGTGTCGTCGGTGCGATCGGCGCGGGGATGAACCAGTCGGCGATGCTCGCCGACTTCGTGCGCGAGTGCGACGTGGACGTCGTCATGCTCGCCAACCGCTACACGCTCATCGACCAGTCCGCGGCGCAGGACCTGCTGCCGATCGCCCTCGAGCGCGGTGTCGGCGTCGTGGCTGCGGCCGTCTACAACTCGGGCCTCCTCAGTCGCGCGGTGGTGTCCGACGACGCGCACTTCGACTACGTCCAGGCTCCGCAGGCGGTGATCGACCGCGCCCGGGCCATTGCCGCCGTGTGCGCCCGTCACGGGGTGACCCTTCCCGACGCGGCCGTGCAGTTCCCCCTGCGGCACCCCGCCGTCGTCTCGGTCGTCGTCGGCACCCGCACGGCGGAGCAGGTCGAGAGCAGCCTCGACCGGTACGGGGCCGAGATCCCCGAGGAGCTCTGGGCAGAGCTCTCGGAAACGGGGCTCGTGCCGTGATCATCGACGCGCACCAGCACGTCTGGGACCTCGACCGCGCCGCCTACGACTGGATGGACGCCGGCCTCGGGAGCATCCACCGCACCGTCAGATTCGAGGAGCTCGCGCCCACCCTCGATCGGCTCGGGATCGGCGGCACCGTCCTCGTGCAGTCGGCGGACAACGCCGCCGACACCGACCTCATGCTCGAGGTCGCGTCGCGGGAGCCCACGGTGAGGGCGGTGGTCGCGTGGGCGCCGCTGGACGATCCGGATGCCCTCCCGCCGCGCCTCGACTCGCTCCGCGCCCGTCCGGTGGTGACCGGGGTGCGCGTGCTCGTCCACGAGCGCGCACCGCGCTGGCTCGAGTCGCCCACGGCCGACCGGGGACTGGGGCTGCTCGCCGAGTCCGGCCTGTCGCTCGACTTCCCGACCGCGGGGTTCGCCGCGCTCGCCGAGCTGCCGGGCATCGGCTCGAGGCATCCCGATCTCAGGATCGTCGTCGACCACCTCGGCAAGCCGCCGATCGGAGGGGACCCGGACGAGCGAGCCCGCTGGCGCGCACTGCTCGCGGATGCTGCGGCGAACCCGCTCACGCACGCCAAGCTCTCCGGGCTGTACTCGAGCGTGGGCGCGCTGGACTCCTGGACCGTTGACGCCGTGCGGCCGTTCGTGCACGACGCGCTCGAGCTCTTCGGTGCCGAGCGCCTCATGTACGGCGGCGACTGGCCGATCTCGGTGCTCGCCGGCGGATACGAGCGCACCTGGGAGGCGGTCACCACCCTGCTCGGCGAGCTGAGCGAGGCCGAGCGGGGTGCGATCCTCGGCGAGACAGCCGCCGCTTTCTACAGTGAGGGCTTCAATTGCTAATAGGTCACATGTATGATCTAATTGCCACGGCCGCCGAATTGGCGGTGCAGTCGTCAACGAAGTCGACCAGTAAAGGACGCGATATGTCAGCACAGCATCGCCGCTTCTCCGTCACCCGCACCTCTCGTGCCCTTGCTCTCACCGCCGCAGCCGCGTCCTTCGCGCTGCTCGCGGGCTGCTCGGCCACCGGTGGCGGCGACGTGAACAGCGATTACGGATTCGCCACTGCCGAGCAGGTAGCGGACAGCCCCATCACGATCTGGGTGGACGCCTCGCGCGAGCCGCTCGCGAACGCCTTCAAGGACGCGAACCCGGACATCACGGTGAACATCGAGACCTACGACGGCGGTGCCGGCGGCAGCGGCACCTTCCAGACCAAGGTCGCGCTCTTCGACCAGTCCGGTGAGGGCTGGCCCGACGTGGTGTTCTCGACGCAGCAGAACGATGCCGCGTGGGCCGCCAAGGAGACCAACGGCGTGCAGGCGTACGCCGCACCGCTCAACAAGGGCCTCCTCTCGAAGGACTTCCTCGACGGCTTCACCACCGGCGCACTCGACCCGGTCACCGTCGACGGCACCGTCTACGGCCTGCGCAACGACCTCGCGCCCGTGGTGTTCTGGTACGACCAGGGCCTGTTCGACCAGTTCGGCTACGACATCCCCACCACGTGGGAGGAGTACCAGGACCTGAGCGACAAGCTCGCGGCCGAGCACCCCGGATACATCCTCGGCTCGATCGGCGACTCGTTCGTCGGCCCGTACGTCTACTACTGGGGCGCACAGGCTCCGATCTTCCAGGTCAAGGGCGACACGTTCACCTCTGACTTCTCGGACGAGCACGCCACCCGCATGACCGACGTCCTCGATCACATGATCGCGAACGGCACGCTCGTGCAGGACAGCGTCTTCAGCGCGGACTTCGTCTCGAAGTACTCGGGCAAGATCCTCGGCATCCCCGGCCCGGCCTGGTACTCGGGTGCCCTGTTCCAGAACCCCGACAGCCTGAACGCCGCACCCGGCGAGATCGGTGCTGCGGCGCCGCTCTACTGGAACGGCGAGGACAAGGTCACCGGCAACGTCGGTGGAGGCGTCTGGTACGCGTCGAGCCACACCAAGAACCTCGACGCGGTCGCCAAGTTCATGGAGTACGCGATCAGCTCCGACGACGCGGTCTCGCTCAACTCGGGCCTGCCCGCCTACGCGGCGGCCTCCGACAAGTGGCTCGCCAACCAGGCCTCCAGCGGGTTCTTCGCCGGGGACTTCGAGAAGAACGTGACACTCGCCGCCAACAGCGTGTGGAGCGGCTGGGGCTTCCCCAGCTTCAGCCCGGAGACCGCCTACTCGAGCGTGATCGTGCCCGGCCTCGCGGCGGGCAAGAGCATCGCGGACCTCGTCCCCGACTGGGAGACTGAGATCAAGAACGAGGCTCAGGTCCAGGGCTACACCGTCAAGTAAGGACGAAGCTCATTTCCACCAGCACCATCGCGGCCCCCGCCGCCGGCTCTGAGAAGAGCCGGCGGCGGGGCACCGCCCCCCGTCGTCGCCCCGACCGCAGCCAGGCGGTCATGGGGTACGCGTTCTCCAGCGGCTACGGCATCCTCCTCCTCGCCTTCGGCGTGTTCCCCACGCTCTACGCGATCTTCCTGGCCTTCACCAAGAACGGCGCGTTCGTCGGCTTCGACAACTTCGCCAAGGTCTTCGGCGACTACCGCTTCTTCCCGGCCGTGCAGCACGTCGCGGTCTACCTCGTGGTGTGGCTCGTCAGCCTCATCCTGCTCGTCGTACTGCTCGCCCTCATCGTGCACGCCGTGCGCTCCCGCTGGCTCTCCACGAGCGTCCGCTTCCTGTACTACATCCCCGGCGCCCTCGCCGGCGCCTCGAGTGTGATGCTCTGGCTCTTCGTGCTCGACCCGTCGGTGAGCCCCGTCTCCGCGGTGCTGCGGGCCATGGGCCTCACGAGCTTCGTGCAGACCGTCTCCATCGACAACCTGCCCGTCATCTTCACCGTCATCGCGTTCTGGACTGGCGCGGGTGGCTGGATCGTGATCATGTACGGCGCGCTGAACAACATCAGCACCGACGTGATGGAGGCCGCGCGCATCGACGGCGCGGGCGCCGTGAAGACGGCCTGGCACATCCAGATCCCGATGCTGCGCAAGTGGATCTCGTACATGGGCGTCATGTCGCTCGCCGCCGGCACCCAGCTCTTCGTCGAGCCGCGCGTGCTCTCGCAGGCGAGCAAGGGCGTCGTTCCGCCCGACTACTCGCTCAACCAGCTCGCCTACCTGTTCGCGTTCCGCCAGAACGACTTCAACGGATCGGCTGCCATCTCGCTCATCCTGCTCGTGGTCGCCGTAGGCCTCGCCGCGTTCTTCGTCTTCCGAGGGGGACTCTTTGACCGCGAATAGCATCGCCTCCGACCGCACGGGCTTCGCGCCGGGCCGTTGGCTCGGCCGCGCGGTGGCCTTCGTCGTCGCCGGGTTCTTCGTCGTGTTCTTCGCCCTCCCCATGGTGTGGCTGCTGTTCGCGCCGACCAAGACGGCGCGGCAGCTGCTTCTCGACAACCCCTTCACCGTCGGCACCTTCCAGACGCTCGCCGACAACTGGGTCCAGCTGACCCAGTTCCAGGGCGGCATCATCTGGACCTGGCTCGGCAACTCGGTGCTCTACTCGGGCGTCGCGCTCGTCATCACGCTCCTCGTGACCATCCCGGCGGGCTATGCGCTCGCGCTCACCGACTTCAAGCTGCGCCGCACCCTGCTCGTCACGACGCTCATCGTGATGCTCATCCCGAACACGGCGCTCGTGCTGCCGATGTTCCTCGAGCTGAGCGCCGTGAGGCTCATCGGGTCGCCGCTCGCGGTCATCCTGCCGTTCTCGTTCTTCCCGTTCGGCGTGTACCTGACCTACATCTACTTCTCGACGAGCATTTCGCGCGACCTGCTGAATGCCGCGCGCATCGACGGCTCCGGGGAGCTGCGGGTGTTCGCGCAGATCGCGATGCCGCTGGCGACGCCGGTGATCGCGCTGGTGGGCTTCTTCAACCTGGTGGGCAACTGGAACAACTACTTCCTGCCCTTCGTGATGGTCCCGGGCCGGAAGTCTCCCGTCCAGGTCGGCCTCGCCGAGCTCCTGTCGAACGTGCCCCTGTTCAACCCGACCTCGGCGGGCTCGGTCACGATCGACCTGCCGGTGCTGGCGCTCGCGACCCTCGTCTCGGTCGCGCCGGTGCTGATCATCTTCCTGTTCTCGCAGCGCTTCCTGGTGACGGGGATGACCGCCGGCGGTACCAAGGAATGACCCGCCGGTTCGGGATGGCCGCGCGCCTCGTCCCCGAGAAGCGCGAGGAGTACCTCGCCCTGCACCGGGCGGTGTGGCCGGGCGTCGAGGCGACGATCACCGAGTGCGGCATCCGGAACTTCACGATCTACGTCCTGGGCGACGTGATCTTCGGCTACTTCGAGTACGTCGGCGAGGACTACGAGGCCGACCAGCGGAAGATGGCGGCAGACCCCGTGACACAGGAGTGGTGGTCGCGCACCGGTCCGTGCCAGCTGCCGTTCACCGAGGGGTCGGACGCGCCGAACTGGGAGATGCTCGACGAGGCCTGGCACCTCGACTGAGGCGGGTTGACGGTCCTCAGGCCTTCTTGTGGGTGGGGAGGCGCCGGCGCTGCCACGCGTCGGTGATGTGCTTGCGCATCGCCTCCTCGGCACCCGCTGCGTCGCCGCGCTCGATGGCCTTGAGGACTGCCTCGTGCTCGTCGAGGGTGAGGCGGAAGGCCTCCTCCGTCGGCGTGCCCGAGAAGCGGGTGCTCTCGCGGGCGCGCTGGAACAGGATCTTCGTGATGTTCTCCGCAAGGCGGTTGCCCGAGAGCGTCATCACGAGGAAGTGGAAGTCGACGTCGGCCTGGCTGAACTCGTCGCCGTCGGCGATCGTCTCGCGCATGTGCTCGAACGCGTGCCGCAGCTGCTCGAGGTCGGACTCGCTCCGGGATGCCGCGGTCTGGGCGCTCATCGAGCCCTCGAGTGCTCCGCGGACGATGGCCAGCTCGTCGAGCACGCCCACCGAGTCGTCGTTCTCGACGAGGGCGGAGAGCACCACCGGGTCGAGGATGTTCCACGAGGTCGAGGGCTGCACCTGCGTGCCGCGGCCCTGGACCACGGTGACGAGCCCCTTCTCCTCGATGCGCTTGACCGATTCGCGGATCACGGTGCGGCTCACTCCGAAGTGCAGGCTGAGCGGCCCCTCCGGGGGCAGCGACTCACCGGGGGCGACCTCGCCCGTGACGATCGCGCTCACGAGGTCCTGGACGACCGCGACACCGAGCCTGGCCGCAGGGATCCGGGCGTCGGCCGCGCCGAGGTACGACCGTCCGGTTGCCGGTTCCGTGCGCGCCTCGCTCATGGGGCCAGTGTAGCGAGCGTGAGCACCCCGTCCACGCGGCGCGGGACGCCGGAGAACGTGTCGCGCAGCTCGACCGGCAGCAGGGCCTCCGGGGCGTCCTGCCAGGCGAGGGGGCGCAGGAAGCGGCGGATCGCGGTGACGCCCACCGAGGTGTGCGCGGTGTTGGTCGCGGGCCACGGGCCCCCGTGGTGCTGGCCCCAGGAGACGCGGACGCCGGTGGGATAGCCGTCGAACACTATGCGGCCCGAGGCCTCCTGCAGCTCCTCGACGAGCGGAGCGATCGACTCCTGCTCCGAGGCCTCCGAGTGCAGGGTGGCGGTAAGGGAGTCGGGCACAGCGCGCAGGGCGGAGCGCACCTCGTCGAGGCTGCCGTAGCGGGCGATCACGATGAGCGGCCCGAAGGCCTCCTCCGTGACCGCCTCGGTCACGTCGGCGGCGTCGACCTCGAGGATGCCCGGGCTCAGGGTAAACCCGTCGGCACCCGCGTGCGGCTCCACGAGCACCCGCGCCCGCCCTTCGGCGACCAGCCGTCCGCGGATCTCCCCGAACGCGCGGAGGATGCGCTCGTTGAGCAGGGGCTGCGGCGCGGCGGCGGTCGCGCGCTCGACCAGGTCGGCGACGAGGGCGTCGGCGCCGGAGGGGAGGAACGCGATCCCGGGCTTCGTGCACAGCTGGCCGGCGGACGCGGTGAAGGAGGTGAACAGGCCCTCCGCGATGGCGGCGGCGCGGGCATCCACGGCGCCGGCCGTCACGATGAGGGGATTGAGGCTGCTGAGCTCGCCGTAGAACGGCACGGGCCGCTCGCGCCGCTCGATGATGTCGAGCAGGATGCGGCCGGTGGCGAGCGAGCCGGTGAAGCCGACGGCGGCGATCCGCGGGTCGGCGACGAGGGTCGCCCCGCCCGCCTGCCCGTACACGATGCCCAGGGTGCCGGCGGGGGCGCCGTAGGCCAGCGCGGCGTCGTTCATCGCGTCGAACGCGAGGCGCGAGGTGAGGGGGTGCGAGCCGTGCGCCTTGACGACGACGGGGTTGCCCGCCGCGAGGGCGGAGGCGGTGTCGCCGCCGGGCACGGAGAACGCGAACGGGAAGTTGCTGGAGCCGAACACGGCGACGGGGCCGATCGGGACGAGCATCCGGCGCACATCGGGCCCCGGGCCCATGGGGGTCTTGCCCGCGTGGTCGATGACCGCCTCGAGGTAGCCGCCCTCGACGACCGCCTCGGCGAACAGCCGCAGCTGGAACACGGTGCGGGTGAGCTCGCCGCCGAGCCGCGGCTCCGGCAGCCCGGTCTCGCTCTGCGCGGTCGCCACCAAGTCGGCGCGCCGGGCCTCCAGGCTGTCAGCGAGGGCGCGCAGCAGGCCCGCCCGCCACTCGCGGGGGTGGCGCCGCAGCTCGGCGAACGCCTCGGCCGCGGCCGTCGCGATCGCGGCGACCTCGGCGTCGCCCGTCGCCGGGATTCCCGTGTCGGTGGTGGCCGCTGAGCGCGGGTCGGTCGTGGTGATGGTCGTCATGACTGTGCCTTCGTGAGCAGGCCGCGCTGGGCCAGGTTGGACATGAGCGCGCCGATCCCGTAGGTCCACGGCGGCGCCTCCTCGGCGGTGCGCACGCGGTTGACGAGCGAGCCGAGCGCGGGGGAGGAGATGCGCACGACGTCGTCGCGGTGGTGCGTGAAGCCGTGGCCAGCCTCGCCGCGGTCGTCGGTGGGGGCGAACATCGTGCCCAGGTACAGCACGAGGCCGTCCGGGTACTGGTGCTTGTCGCCGAGGGACTGGCCGGCGAGGTCGGCGGGGTCGCGGCTGATCTGCTCCATGTGCGAGCTCGCGTCCATGACGAAGCCGTCCTCGCCCTCGACGTGCAGGGTGACCGTCTCGTGGCGCAGCGCCTCCAGGTCGAAGTGCGCGTCGAAGAGCCGGATCAGCGGGCCGACCGAGGCCGAGGCGTTGTTGTCCTTCGCCTGCCCCAGCAGCAGGGCCGACCGCCCCTCGATGTCACGGAGGTTGACGTCGTTGCCGAGCGTGGCACCGACGATGCGCCCGTCGGACGCGATCACGAGCACCACTTCGGGCTCGGGGTTGTTCCAGTGCGAGTCGGAGCGGATCCCGACATCCACCCCGGTGCCGACCGTCGCGAGCACCGGCGCCTTCGTGAACACCTCGGCGTCGGGCCCGATGCCCACCTCGAGGTACTGGCTCCACAGCCCCTCGGCCACGAGGTGCTCCTTGAGCCGCATCGCCTCGGGCGACCCGGGCACGAGGTCGGCGAGGTCGGTGCCGAGCGAGGCGAGGATCCCCGCCCGGATCGACTCGGCGGCCTCCACCGCCCCGCGGGCCTTCTCCTCGATGATGCGCTCGAGCATCGACACGGGGAACGTGACGCCCGCCGCCTTCACCACGTGCAGGTCGATCGGGGAGAGCAGCCAGGGCCTCGCGGCATCCCGCGTCTCGTCCGGCGTGTTGGCGAGCACGTCGTCGAGCCGGCCGAGCTCGGGGCCGTGCAGGGCCGAGACGTCCCGCCCGGACTCGGTCAGCTCGCTCATGGTCGCGACGTGGGCGCTCAGGTCGATGACGGCCCCGTCGCGCACGGCGACGACGCTCGGGCCGCCGACGGCCGGATCCCACACGCGTCCCACGAGGGTCGCGCGCGCGGCGTCGTCGGGCAGGAGGAGGGCGGTGCCGCCGGTCCAGTCGGTCATGGTGCTCCTAGCTCGGGGTTCAACGGCGGTGGAAGATGCCGGGACGCTTCTCGGCGAAGGCGCGGCGGCCCTCAGCGGCATCCTCCGTCGCGAAGGTGATGCCCTGCAACTCGCGCTCGTAGGCGATCGCCTGGTCGAGGGGCAGGTTGGCGGCGGCGGTGAGGTTCGCCTTCGCGGTCTCGGCGGCGATCGGCGGACGGGACGCGATAGTCGCGGCGAGCTCCCGCGCGCGGGGGAGCAGGTCCGCCGGCTCGAGGAGCTCGCTCACGAGGCCCCACGCGAGGGCGCGCTGCGCGTCGATCGCGTCGCCGGTCATGGTCATGAGCGCCGCGTTGCTGGCGCCGACCGAGTTGGCGAGGAGCGCGGACATCCCGCCGCCGCCGATCCAGCCGAGCTTGATCTCCGGCGCCGCGAAGGTCGCGGTGGTCGACGCGATCCGGATGTCGCAGGTGAGCGCCGTCTCCAGCCCGCCGCCGAAGGCGTACCCGTTGACGGCGGCGATCACCGGCTTGCGCAGCTCACGGAGGGCGTCGCAGTAGTCGCGGCGGTTGCGGAAGTCCCAGGGGGTGGCGTACGAGTCGAGGGTGCGGATGTCGGAGCCGGCGCAGAACGCGCGCTCGCCCGCCCCGGTGAGCACGACGACGCGCACCCCGTCGGCCCCATTGGCCCACGCGGCGAGCCGTTCGAGCGCGGCGGACATCTCCGGCGTCACGGCGTTGAGCTTGGCGGGCCGGTTGAGTGTGACGAGGGCGACACCGTCGGCGACCTCGAGCAGCACCTCCTCGGGCAGGTCGTCGAGCCCCTGGTCGAATGCGGTCATGCGAGTGCCTTTCGGTAGGCGGCGTCGAGCGCGTCGAGCGCGCCCTCGGGGTCGGACTCGAGCCCGCCGCGGATGATGGCCGACCCCTCCGACTGGAACGGGACGTACCCGGGGAACCGCGGGCGCACCCACGACTGCTCGACGGTCTCGAGCGTGGGCCCGTAGAACGGGCCGGTCCACGCCGTGCGCGCGCTCGGCTGGCCGGCGTGCTGGGGGATGAACCCCTCCTGCGCCTCCGCGGAGAGCAGCCAGCGCAGGTGGTCGAGCAGCGCGGGGGTGGGCTCGGTGCGCCGCGTGATCGCGATGCCCGTGCCGCCGATGGTGGAGCCGATGCGGCCGCCCGCGGTCGGCGGCGCCGCGAACGTGACCGTGGGGGAGTAGGTCACGTAGCCGTACACGAGCGGGACGTACCCGAGGTCGTCGCGCGCGGCCAGGTGCTCGAGCATCCCGATCGGGTTGAGGCCCAGCACGCCCGCGGGGGCGGAGTCGGCGAGGGAGCGCAGGATGTCGAGGGCGTCGCGCGCGACCGGCCGGGAGAGCAGGCTCTCGGGATGCCCGGCTGGCTCCTCGCCGAGCGACACCGCGATCGAGCACAGGGTGAGGAAGGCGTGCGGGCCCGCGATGCTCGGCGCCACGAGGCCGGACTCCGCGAGCGCGAGCGCGGCATCCCAGCTGGCGGGCGCGTCGGGCACGAGGTCGGCGCGGCGCGCGGAGACCTGCGTCGCGGCATCCAGGGGGAGCGCCCACTGCCGGCCGTCGACCGTGTACGACGCGGTGCTCGGGCCGACGGCCTCCGACGCCCACGCGCCGAGCTCGTGCGCGGTGAACAGCTCGTCGAGCGGCCGGATGCTGCTGCTCGCGAGCGCGTCGCCCAGGTGCGGGTGGTCGAGCACGATGAGGTCGTAGCGCCGGGCGAGCTCCTCGATCGGGCTGGACTCGAAGCCCTCGAGGGAGTGCACCTCCCACCGCAGGCTGTCGCCGCCCGTGACGCGCCCCGCGGCGGCCTCGAGGGCGTCGCGGCCGCGCGGGTGGTCCCAGGTCAGTCCGACGAAGTCCGTCATGATCCGGCGACGGCTCCCGAGCTGAACAGGGCGTCGGCGCGGTCGCCGTCGATGCCGAGCTCGGCCAGGACCTCGCGGCTGTGCTCGCCCGTGAGCGGCGCGCCACGGTCGATGCGGGCGGGGGTCTTGGAGAAGACGTACGGGAACCCGGGCGTCTTGATGTGGCCCTCGGTGGGGTGGTCGTACTCGACGAAGGTGCCGTTGTGCGCGATCTGCGGGTCGTCCACGAGATCCTGGTAGCTGTACACCGGCCCGGCCCAGATGCCGGCGGCGAGCAGCTCCTCGAGCCACACCGCCGTCGTGCGGGTGAGGAGCCGCGCGGCGGTCTTCGCGTAGAGCTCGTCGCGGTGCGTCCAGCCCTCGACCTCGGGCACCATGCCCGCGAAGCTCGGCTCGTCGATGATGCGGCCGAGCGTCTCGAGGTCGGCGAACCCGAGGGCGAGGTATCCGTCGCTCGTCGCGAACACGCCGTAGGGGGCGCGGATGTAGACGTGCGCGTTCGGCTCCGTGCCCCGCTCCTGCGGCACCTTGCCGATGGTGAAGACGGAGAGCTCCTGCATCTGGAGCGTGGTGAGGGCGTCGAGCATGTTGACGGTCACGAGCTGGCCCTCGCCCGTGCGCTCCCGGTGCAGGAGGGCGGCGAGCACTGCCTCGAACGCGGTCGAGGCGGTCACCGCATCCGCGAGGTACTGGCCCGCCGGCGTCGGCGGCTCGCCCCGGCGGCCCGCGGAGAGCATCGCGCCCGACATCGCCTGCAGCAGCAGGTCCTGCCCCGGCCGGTCCTTGTAGGGGCCGGTCTCGCCGTAGCCCGAGATCGAGACGTAGACGAGCTTCGGGTTGATCGCGCTGAGTGTCGCGTAGTCGAGGCCGAGGCGCGCGGCGACGCCGGGGCGGTAGTTCTGGAGGAATACATCGGCGGATGCCACGAGCTCGCGGATCACCTCGGCACCGCCCTCCGACTTCAGGTCGACCGCGAGGGAGCGCTTGTTGCGGTTGAGCGAGAGGAACGAGACGTTGATCTTGTTCCCGAGCGCGCCGCCGGCCGCGGCGAACCGCTGCCACTCGCCGGCCGTCGGCTCCACCTTGATCACGTCGGCGCCGAGGTCGCCGAGGCGCTGAGCCGCGAACGGCCCCGCCATCGCGATCGAGCAGTCGACGACGCGGTAGCCCGTGAGGACTCCTGGGGTGTCAGGCATGGACGGCGGTCTCTTTCCCCTCGGCGGCGGAGGACTTGAGCAGCGCCTCGATCAGTTCGACCGATCGCGCTGCCACCTCCACCGTGCTGTTGTTCTCGGTGCTGGCGCCCGTGATGAGCTCGATGAAGCGCACGGGCGGCACGAGGCACTCGTACTCGCCCTCCCCGGGCGCGATGGCGATGTCCTCGCGGGTTCCGTCGTAGCGGCTGAGCGTGACTCGCTCGCGCTCGACGTCGAGCATGAGCACGCCCTCCGACCCGAAGACGCGGAGGTCGACCTGGTACTTGTCGCCGTCCGCGAGCGTCGCCGCGCCCGAGAGGCTGCCCAGGGCGCCGCCGTCGAACCGCACCACCGCGGCGTCGAACAGGTCGACCGGCGATCCCGCGTTCGCGACGCGCCCCGCGACGGTGGCGGCGCGCAGGCCGGTGAGCCAGAAGAAGAGGGCCGAGGAGTGGGTGACCTGCCCGTGGGCGTAGCCACCGCCGTGGCGGGGATCAGACCAGGTGCTCTCGCCCGGCTTCGTGTCGGAGCCCCAGCGCTCGAGCATGTGCTTGGGGTCGCCGCCGAACAGCCCGCGCGTGGGGGAGGCCATGTGCACGAGCGCGTACTGGATGTCGCCCACACCGGCGATGAGCCGCTTCGCCTCGACCGTGAACGGCTTGTAGTTCCAGCCGTACGGGACCAGGAAGTGCGTGCCGGCCTTCTCCACCTTCTCGACGAGGCTCCAGGCCTGGTCGGCGCGGAGAGTCATGGGCTTCTCGCAGAGCACGTGCAGGCCTCGGTCGAGGGCCGCGGAGGCGATGTCGTAGTGCAGGTCGTGCGGCGTGCTCACCACCACGGCGTCGATGCCGGAGTCGAGCAGCTCGTCGACGCTCTCGGTCGCCATCCCGAAGCCGAACTTGTCGCGCACGGCGCCGAGGTCCGGCCCGAGGCCGCACACGCCCACCAGCTCGACGTCCTCGCGGTCGGCCAGAAGGGGGAAGTGGTTGCTCGTCGCCCACCATCCGGCACCCACGGCCCCGACGCGCACGCGGCTCACGCGCCGCTCCAGGCGCGGAGGCCGTCGCGCTCGCCGACCACGACGGCGCCGCGCGCGACCATGCGCTCGAGGTTGCCCGTGACGGGGAAGATCAGGTACTCGGCGGCGTGCTCGTTCCACTCGCCGACGCGCGGCGCGATCGCCCGGACGATCTCGAGCGTGGTCAGCGGGGTGCGACCGAGAGTGCCGGCGATCGCGGCATCCAGCCGCCCGGTGTAGTCGGCGGAGAGCGCGAGGAACTCCTCGACTCCGTCCCCCTCGTAGACCGGGTAGTGCGCCGTGAGCAGCAGGTCGGCGTCGAGCGCGCGGAACGCCTCGATACTCGCCAGGTACGGTTCGGTGTCGCGGTAGGTCGGCGGGAACGCCGGCTCGCCCGTGGCGGTCGGCACGGTGTCGCCGAGCGTGGCGTCGGCGATCACGAGGGCTGAGTTCGCCTCGTCCCACAGGGCGAGGTGCCCGTCGCTGTGGCCGGGGGTGTGCAGGACCCGGATGACGCGGTCGCCGAGGTCGAACGCCTCCCCGCCGTCGAGCGCCCGGGCCACGGGGGCGACGGCCGCCGCCTCCCGGATGTACGCCGTCGTCTCGGGCGGATCGTCGAATCCGTCCGTCTCGCGGAACTCGCCGTAGCGCTCCGCGATCAGCACCTCGAGGTCCTCCGCGAGCGGGACGTCGAGCCTGCCCGCCATGAGCTCGACGTGCGGCGCGGCGGCGAGCAGTGCTGCATTGCCGCCGGTGTGGTCGAAGTCGCAGTGCGAGCTGATCGCCCAGCGCAGGCGCGCGAGGTCGTAGCCGATCGACTCGAGGTAGGGCAGTAGCGTGCCGGTCACGCTCTCGGCGATGCCGGTGTCGAACAGCAGTCCGCCCCCCGGCCCGTCGAGCAGGTACATCGCGATGAAGCGCTCGCCGAGGGGTGCCTCGATGCGGTGCAGGCCGGGGCGGAGCTCCATCAGTTGTCGCTCACCAGTCGCAGCCCCGCTCGGGACGAGCGCACGTGGGGGCCGTCCGCCGAGAGCCAGCTCGCGCTGCGCTGGTTCTCCTCGATCGCCGCCTCGTCGAGGGTGAGGCCGTTGCCGGGCGTGTCGCCGAGCACGACGCCGCCGTCGGCGAACTCCTGGTCGATGGTGATGCCGAACGGCGCACCGAGATCCTGCACCTCCGCCGAGAGGTGGTTGGGAACGGATGCCGCGGCGTGCGCGACCGCGGGGTTCGCCGTCATCCCCACCGGGCTGACCGGCAGGTCGCGCGAGTGCGCGGCGTACGCCACCCGGAGGAAGTGGGTGATGCCCCAGACACTTCCGGCCTGCACCACGTCCACCGCCCCGTGGTCGAAGAGGGGGGAGAACTGCTCGAGGCCGGTGAGGTTCTCGCCCGTGGCGACGGCCGCCTTGATGGAGTTGCTCAGTCGGGCGTGGCCCGCGGCATCCCACCGGCGAAGCGGCTCTTCGATCCAGGTGAGGTCGAGCTTCTCCTCGATCGCGGTGATGTAGCGGACTGCCTGCTTGAGGTTCCACGACTCGTTCGCGTCGAGCATGAGGGCGGGGCGCTCGGCGTTGCGGGCGAGGGCATCGCCCATGATGCCGAGGCGGCGGATGTCGGCCTCGAGGTCGCGGCCGCCCTTCAGCTTGCCGCTCGTGAAGCCGCGGTCGGCCATCGCGGAGTACCACGTGGCGAGCTCGTCGTCGTCGAGGGCGATGTCGAGGCCGGAGGCGTAGCCGCTCACGAAGCGGTCGCGCGCGCCGAGCAGGCGCCACAGGGGCTCGCCGGCGATCTTCGCCTTGAGGTCCCACAGGGCCATGTCGAGGGTGCCGATGCCGCCGAAGGTCGCACCGGTGTGGCCGGCCTTGAACACCTGCGCGAGCATCCGGTCGTAGAGGGCTGTGACCGCGCGCGGGTCCTCGCCCTCGAGCGCGGGGAAGATGCGGTCGATGTCGTGGGTCGAACCGGTGCCCACACCGGTGATGCCCTCGTCGGTCTCGATGACGACGACGGGAACCTCGGTCACCCCCGTGGAGATGAAGCCGTTGACGTCCCCAACCGGCCGGCCCCAGTCGTGGAAGGTGCGCAGGCAGCGGTAGCCGGTGATTTTCATATCGTCCTTGATGGTGTGAAGCGCAGCTGTGCGCGGAAACAGCATACATCACATGTTAGGGCGAGGGACAGGGGAACCTTGGGTTGTCATCCGCGCGCTAACTCTGCCTCGGTGAGGTGCCGCAAACGGTCGTTCGTTGCGGCCGGGAACGACACTTTGGGGCATCTCGCGCGCGGATGTCGCCCACAGCGGTGTGCAGAGTGCGACGGGTCGTGGGGAACGGGGCTCGGCGGGCTCGGGTGTGGCTCGTGGCGCGACGGGTTGAGGCGCTCGTCTGCGTGTGGGTCGTAGTGTGAGGCCATGACCGCCGTCATCGTGATCCTCGCGCTCGCCGCCGCCATGGTCGGCCTCGCGCTCCTGGCGCGGCGCGCCCGCCGTCGCGGAACGGCCGGCTCGGCCATCGCGGGCGCGATGGCCGCCTACGACGAGGGGATGCACGGCACCGCCCACGACGCGTTCGTCGAGATGCAGGAGGCCGCCGAGCGGGTGAAGCCGGCGGAGGCGCCGGACCGTCCCTAGCGCGGCGAGGCTGCGTACAGGGAGAGGTTGGTCCAGTCGACCTGGATGTTCGTCGAGGTGGGCCCGCCGGAGAAGCTGCGGTCGCCGGCAACGCACGAGATGGCGAAGCTAGCTGCGGTCGGCTCGACCGTCACGCCGCCCTTCTTCAGAACGGCCGTGGAGACATGGTCGAAGTAGATGGTGACGAGGTCGTTGCCGCAGGTCACATCGTCGAACGGGCCGAGGTTGGTGACCGTCAGGCTCGCGTAGGCAGAGTACGAGTAGGTGCCGGGGCTGAGGGGAATGCTGCCGAGCATCATCCTGGTGCCGTCGATCGGAAGGATGACCGACCCGGACGCGGGTCCGTAGGTGATCGCAGCGGGCAGGCTAGTCCCGGCTGCACCGGTGGCGCCCGTTGCCCCTCGAGGTCCGGCGGGCCCCGGGACGCCCGTGTCGTCGCCCGCTGGTCCACGGGCACCGGTCGAACCGTCAGCGCCCTTGGTCCCCGGCGTGCCGGTCGGCCCCACGGCGCCGGTGGTTCCATCGCTGCCGTCCTGGCCGGCCTCGCCGGACTGGCCCTGAGCGCCGTCGTACCCGGCGAGGACCGAGTTCGACACGCCCCATGCGGTGAGGGCAGATGCGCCCACGCCCACGACAACGGAGCCGACGATGATCCAGAGCAGTTTGGTGAACGCCACGAGGGCTCTCTCTTTGCGGACGAAGCTGCTCCGTTGGGGTGAGCCTAGTGGTGAAGGGGCTCGATAGGCGCTGTTTAGAGCCGCGGCATCCTGGTGAGTCCGCTGCGCTCGCGGTTTCGGTACCAGTGCACCGCCGCGAGCGACACCAGGATGAACGGCAGTGCGGCGGGGGAGAGCATCGAGAACTCGAAGATCACCGCGAGGCCCTCGACGCCGACCACGGCTATCGATGCCGTGAGCACGCTGCTGGCGTTGAGGTAGACCCACTGCATCACGGCGGCGCGGAGGGCGGCGATGGCGGCGGGCATGATTCGAGCCTAGATGGGGCGGCGACTCCGGGTCTTGTCGATCGCGAGCTTCGCGTCCATCCCCACCAACCGTTGTGAGATCGTCCTACAAACGGTGAACGTTTCCAAGCATGCCGCGCTGCACCACGAGGGGATGACGGGATCCCTACTGAGCCGGCAGAAAACCGCGGAGCACTTTTGTGGAGGGGATGACGGGAATCGAACCCGCGTAGTCAGTTTGGAAGACTGAAGCTCTACCATTGAGCTACATCCCCGGAGCACGAGCGATCACACGCCCGACTGCCGAGGAATACCTTACCCGACTCCCTTGCACGATGCCGTCGCGCCATGGGTGCGCGCAGCCGTCAAGCTGTGCCACTCTTATGCATCCCTGCACTTCTTCCCTTGAAGGACCCCATGAACAAGCCCTCCGCCGGCGAGCGTTTCCGCTATTGGTTCGACAACTGGATGGCGAAGGGCACGATCGCCCTGATCTCCCTCCTCGGCATCGCCACGGTGGTGCTCGTCCTGGTGGTGTTCGGGCTGGTCCAGCTGTTCACGCTGTTCGGCTTCTACCCGAACAATGACGACAAGACCGACCCGCTCGACACGCTCTGGGGCAACCTCATGCGCACGCTCGACCCGGGAACCATGGGCGGTGACACGGGATGGCTCTTCCGCCTGTTCATGCTGATCATCACCATCGGCGGCCTCATCATCGTGGCGAGCCTCATCGGCATCATCTCCGGAGCGTTCGACAGCAAGGTCGAAGACCTCCGCAAGGGCCGCTCGAAGGTGCTCGAGAACGACCACACGCTCATCCTGGGCTGGAGCCCGAAGGTCTTCCCGATCATCAGCGAGATCGTGATCGCCAACGAGTCCCGCGGAAAGTCGTACATCGTCGTCCTCGCCGACAAGGACAAGGTCGAGATGGAGGACGAGATCCTCGCGAAGGTCGGCAAGACCGGCAAGACGCGAATCATCTGCCGCACCGGCGACCCCATGGACCTCACGGACCTCGACGTGGTGAACCCGTACGGCGCGCGCAGCATCATCCTGCTCGCCCCCGAGGGAAGCCCGGACCCGGACTCCGACATCATCAAGACCGCGCTGGCGCTCACCAACAACCCCAAGCGCAACCCGGAGCCGTACCACATCGTCGGCGAGATCGAGCACGAGGGCAACCTCGAGGCCGCCAACCTGGTGGGCCGCGACGAGGCGCACTGGGTGCTCGGCACCGACCTCATCGGGCGCATCACCGTGCAGAGCTGCCGTCAGAGCGGCCTGAGCGTCGTGTACTCCGAGCTGCTCGACTTCGACGGTGACGAGATCTACTTCACCGAGCAGCCGTCGCTCTACGGCAAGACCTACTTCGACGCGCAGCTCGCCTTCGCCGACTCGTCGGTCATCGGAATGGTCAAGGGCGGCGTCGTGCAGCTCAACAGCTCCGACGACGCGGTCTACGAGTCCGGCGACCAGCTCATCGTCATCGCCGAGGACGACAGCACGATCAGGATTGCGACTCCGGGCACGCCGGACGCGGCATCCGTCAGCTCGAAGAAGGACCCGAAGGCCAAGCCGGAGCGCACCCTCGTGCTGGGCTACAACGCCGGCCTGCAGGGCATGCTGCGCGAGCTCAATGAGTACGTGCCCGCCGGGTCGGGCGTGACGGTGCTCGCCGATGTCGAGAAGCCGGACTTCCCGACGTTCGCGAACCTGAAGATCGAATTCAAGCGGGGGGATGCCACGAGCCGTGCGCTCCTCGACGGGCTCAAGGTCGAGACCTTCGACCACATCATCGTGCTCGCCTACCGCGAGACGCTCGACGCCCAGCGGGCGGACAGCAAGACGCTCATCACGCTGCTCCAGCTCCGCGACATCGAGGACCGCGCGGGCGTCGACCTGAACATCGTCAGCGAGATGCTCGACGACAGGAACCGCGAGCTGGCCGAGGTCACCAACGCCGACGACTTCATCGTCAGCGACAAGCTGATCAGCCTCGTGCTCTCGCAGGTCTCGGAGAACAAGAAGCTGACCGAGGTCTTCAACACCCTCTTCTCCGCCGACGGCCCCGAGGTCTACCTGAACGACGCCGCCCTGTACGTGGCCGACGGCGCGAGCGTCGACTTCTACACCGTGCTCGAGGCTGCCCGCCGCCGCGGCGAGACCGCGATCGGCTACCGCGTCGCAGCGGATGCCCGCGACTCCGCGAAGGCGTACGGCGTGCACGTGAACCCGCAGAAGGGCGAGAAGGTCTCCTTCTCCACAGGCGACAAGGTGATCGTGCTCGCTGAGGGCTGATTTATCTGTCATAAGAACACCCGCCACGGGTAGGTAGACTGACCAAGGCCTTTTTTCGGCCGTACTATCCGTGCGCGGGGCGTAGCTCAGCTTGGTAGAGCGCTCGGTTTGGGACCGAGAGGCCGCAGGTTCGAATCCTGTCGCCCCGACGATCAGAAGTTTTTAGACCACCGACAACAGGAGAACCACAACGTGAAGACCACCGTTGAGAAGCTGACCCCCACGCGCGTCAAGCTCAACATCTCAGTCACCCCCGAGGAGCTCAAGCCGAGCATCACCCACGCCTACGAGCACATCGGCTCGCAGGTGAACATCCCGGGCTTCCGCAAGGGCAAGGTTCCGCCGCAGCTCATCGACCAGCGCGTCGGCCGCGAAGAGGTGCTCAACCACGCCGTCAGCGACGGCCTGGACAAGTTCTACCGCCAGGCGGTCACCGAGGAGGGCATCCGCGTTCTCGGCCGCCCCGAGGCCGACATCAAGACCTGGCCCGAGGTCAAGGACTTCTCCGGCGACCTCGAACTGACCGTCGAGGTCGATGTGCGCCCCGAGTTCACCCTCCCGAAGCTCGACGGCCTCAAGCTGACCGTCGACGCCGTCGAGGTCTCCGCCGACGACGTGAAGGACGAGCTGGATGCCCTGCGCAGCCGCTTCGGAACCCTCGTGACCGTCGAGCGCCCCGCCAAGAAGGGCGACTTCGCCCAGCTCGACCTCGTCGCCAAGATCGGTGACACCGAGGTCGACTCGGCCACGAGCATCTCCTACGAGGTCGGCTCCGGCGAGCTCATCGAGGGCATCGACGAGGCCCTCGACTCCCTGAGCGCCGGCGAGAGCACCACCTTCGAGTCCGTGCTGCTCGGTGGCGACCACGAGGGTGAGACCGCCCTCATCAGCGTCACCCTGCTGGCCGTCAAGGAGCGCGAGCTGCCCGAGGCCGACGACGATTTCGCGCAGATCGCGAGCCAGTTCGACACCATCAAGGAGCTCAAGGCCGACATCAAGGAGCAGGTGGAGCGCTCCAAGACCTTCGGCCAGGGCGCTCAGGCCCGCGACCAGATCGTGGACGAGCTGCTGAAGTCCGTCGACATCCCCGTCCCGCCGAAGCTGGTGGAGGACGAGGTGCACCGCCACCTCGAGAACGAGAACCGCCTCGAGGACGACGTGCACCGCGCCGAGGTCACCGAGTCGAGCGAGAAGACGTTCCGCACCCAGATCCTCCTCGACTCGATCGTCGAGCAGGAAGAGGTCAAGGTCACCCAGAACGAGCTCACCACCTACCTCGTGCAGGGCGCTGCCCAGTACGGCATGGAGCCGGGCGAGTTCATCCAGGTGCTCGACAAGAACGGCCAGATCCCCGGGATGATCGCCGAGGTCGCCCGCGTCAAGGCGCTCGCTGTCGTGCTCGACAAGGCGAAGGTCGTCGACTCGAAGGGCAAGGACGTCGACGTGTCGGCGTTCACCGCGACGGCGCTCGGCGGCGAGAACGACGACTCCGAGGAGATCACCGCCGCCAGCATCCAGGGCACCAACGACGGCCACGACCACGGCGCCGCGAAGGACGGCCACGGCCGCAAGCCGGGCCACGAGCACTACGGCCACGACCACAAGTAGCTCTCAACTAGTGAAGGGCTGTTCCCTCGGGAGCAGCCCTTCACTCGTTCCTGGTCACCCCTGACCTAGCAGCTGCCAGTCGGGACCGCGTTCCATCCTTCTGACCATGTCGGCCCGGTACGGCAGTTTGCGCGCGAGCTCGAGGGCAGTGAGCCCCGCCACGTTCTGCACAGACAGATCGAGGCCCGGCTGCGAGAACCACAGGGTGGACAGCTCGGCGAGGTCGTCGTCGGTGAACTTGAGGTTCACCAGTTCGTGCGTGGGAGTGATGCGGCGGTCGTCAGCCGTGTTGATGTCAGCGCCCAGTTCGATGAGACGCCCGGTGAGTGCAACAAGCTGCGGAAGGTCGTGCTTCGTCTGGGAGAACAGGACGTGGAATACGTTCTGGCCCTCGGTCGTGGTCGCCTGCACATCGGCTCCCGCATCGAGGAGCTGGCTGGCGGTGGAGTACCGCTTCTCGAGGTCGCTGTCGCCCAGGGCCGCGAACAGGGCAGAGCGGGACAAGTTCACCATTCGAGTCTATGACTGCGGTTGGTGGCGGAGTCGGCACAAGCCGGGTCTACTGCGACGGAGGACCACGGATTCGTGGTCCGCTAGCCGGCCCGCGCTAGCTTGCTCGAGCGACCTCGGCGTCGCGGGCGGCGGTGGCGCAGTCGTGCGCCTGCTGCCAGGCGAACGCCATGAACGAGCTCGTCTCGATGGGCCCGGTCTCGCCGCACTCGACGCAGTAGGGCTCGTACGCGCGGAGCTCGCGGATGTCGATGTCTGCCATGCCTCCATGGTCACCCCGGCCACTGACATCTCGTCTCAGGCGCGCGGCGACCGCCCTAGTCGCGCGCGGCCAGCTCGATCGCGTAGCCGCGCACGGAGGCCGAGTACACCGGCAGGTAGTCGGCCAGGGCCGCCAGGGCGACGGATGCCGCATCCCGCTCGTCCCCGCGGCTGGCCAGCGCGAGCGCCAGGAATGCGGCCGCGGGCCCCGTCCACTCGTCGGCGGGATGCCCGTGCAGCAGGTCCTCGAGCAGCCGCACCGATTCGTTCGGCCGGCCCAGATTGCGCAGGGTGCTCGCGAGCTGGATCACGGCGCGAGGGAGCACGGCGCCGTCGAGGCCGAGCTCGATCGCGCGGCGGTAGAGCGGCTCGGCCTCCGACTCGAGGCCGGCGTAGTCGCGGGCGGAGGCGGCCTCGAACACGGCGGCCGGGTCATCCGGATCGCGCTCGGCCACCAGGTCGTCGATCGCCGCCAGCACGTCGTTCTCGGCCATCTCGCCGGCCGAGGCCCACACCGCCGACACGCGCTCGTACCAATCACCGGTCATGCCAGCCACGATAGACGCGCCAACGCTACCCGACTACAACGTCAGTCGAGTGCGACAGGCCTTGCGTGAGGAAGAGTGCGGCGACTTGCAGGACCGAGATCACCGCCCAGAGGATCAGCATCGCGCGAGTGCTAGGGCTGTTTTCTCGTAGGACTCGCAAGCGTGTGACCGCGACGACCGCCAGGCCTCCGACGAATGGCAGCAGGACGCTGGCTGTAACGAGCCCGAACCACCAAGCGATCTGAAACATCCTGCGGTGCATGGTTAGGATTCAGCGCCCGTTCTGCTGATTGTCCTGATCACGAAGTCGTCAACGTACACGGGGAAGCCGCTGACGACAGCCGAGACTCGGAAGTAGTAGCGATGGGTAATCGGACTTGAGGTCCAGGTGTTGCTTTCGGTGCATGATGTTGTCGTGATCGAGTAGCCGACGCCCCAGCCTCCGACATTGCACACGTGGGTTCCGGTAAGCCCGCCGTAGGTGCCTTTGGTCCAGACATAGGAGCCGTTGTAGTAGGTCGTGCCGGTTTGGGAGGTTCGCCAAGCACCAATCGCAGACTGTTTGCCCTGCTCCCATTGCTTACGCGTCACCGTTCCCGCCGCCACGACAGACCCGAGCGAGACGCCTTCCGGCGATCGAAGCGAGAGGTCCTCCACCGGGATCTCGCCGAGGGCCACGACTTGTTCGACGGATGTTGAGAACGACTGGGACGCACAATAGATCTTGTCAACTTGACCCTTGACCCGGGCCACACACTGCACGTCGTACTCGACTTCCCCAAACGTGTTCTCACCCAGCTTGATGGGGGGCCCAGGGGCTGCTGAAGCCGCGGGCGCGATCGATGCCGACAGCAGAATCGCCGCGACTATCGCCACTCCGCCTAGTAGCTTTCTCATGGGATGCTCCTCGCTGCTTTCTGAACCATACAGGTATGGTCAAGAGGATACCCTCATGTTCGATCCGTCCACCAGCCTTTCCCGCAGACGGCCCGCAACGCGCCCACTCTGCCCACGGCGAACAAGCCCGTTCGGATCAGTGCGCTCCGATAGATTCGTCAGCAGGTAACAACTGCAGTGCATCAACAGACATGGAGCGCATAACAATGGCCCAACCGGCATTGGTCTCGAGCATCTTCGACCAACTCCTCAAGGACCGCATCATCTGGCTTGGGTCAGAGGTGCGTGACGAGAACGCCAACGAGATCTGCGCGAAGATCCTGCTGCTCGCAGCGGAGGACCCGAAGCGCGACATCTTCCTCTACATCAACTCTCCCGGTGGCTCGATCACCGCGGGCATGGCCATCTACGACACCATGAAGTTCGTTCCGAACGACATCGTGACCGTGGGCATCGGCCTCGCCGCATCCATGGGCCAGTTCCTGCTCTCCTCGGGCACCAAGGGCAAGCGCTACATCACGCCCAACGCCCGCGTGCTCCTCCACCAGCCGTCCGGCGGCTTCGGCGGGACCTCGGCCGACATCCAGACCCAGGCCGGCGTCATCCTCGACATGAAGAAGCGCATGGCCGAGCTCACGGCCGAGCAGACCGGCAAGTCGGTCGAGCAGATCCTCATCGACAACGACCGCGACAACTGGTTCACGGCACAGCAGGCGCTCGAGTACGGGTTCGTGGACCACCTCCGCGAGTTCGCCTCCGACGTGGTCGGCGGCGGCGGCACCAACGACGAGATCTCGAACGCCGACGCGACCGGGAAGAAGGACTGACCATGAACGACTTCCAGTTCGGCGGCACCGCAAAGACGGCTGACGCCCGCTACATCCTCCCGACGTTCGAGGAGCGCACGGCCTACGGCTACAAGCGCCAGGACCCGTACGCGAAGCTCTTCGAGGACCGCATCATCTTCCTCGGCGTGCAGATCGACGACGCCTCGGCGGACGACGTGATGGCCCAGCTCCTCGTTCTCGAGAGCCAGGACCCGGATCGCGACATTGTCATGTACATCAACTCGCCCGGTGGCTCGTTCACCGCGATGACGGCGATCTACGACACGATGCAGTACATCCGCCCGCACATCCAGACGGTCGTGCTCGGCCAGGCCGCCTCGGCCGCCGCCGTCATCACCGCCGGCGGCACGAAGGGCAAGCGCCTCGCGCTGCCGAACGCGCGCATCCTCATCCACCAGCCGTCCGGCGGCTCCGAGGGGTCGAGCCAGGCGTCCGACATCGAGATCCAGGCGCGCGAGATCAACCGCATGCGCGAGTGGCTCGAGCAGACGCTGGCCGAGCACTCCAACCGCACAGCGGAAGAGGTGCACAAGGACATCGACCGCGACAAGATCCTGAGCGCGGAGGAGGCCGTGGAGTACGGCCTCATCGACCAGGTGCTCACCAGCCGCAAGAACCTGCCGGCGCTGACCGCGAAGTAGCAACGAGAAAGGCGGGTTGAGCAGGCCGTCCGCGGCCGTATCGAAACCAGGTTTCGATACGCGCGCCAGAGCGCGCTACTCAACCCGCCTTTTCTTATGCCCTCTTGCGGCGCGTCACCACGAGGAACGTGACGAGCCCCGCGACGAGCAGGGCACCGATGGCCCCGCCGATCCACAGGACGTCGGTCAGATCCGCGTTGGCCCGCTTCTCCGGGGGTGCGGATGCCACGGGCGCTGCCGCCTCGTTCCCACAGGTCGCCGCGGTCGCCGTGCCCTCCGAGGGCACGAAGTCCGCGGGCGGAGCCCACGTGAAGCCGATCTCACCGGAGACGGTGTGACCGTCCTCGGAGACGAGCTGCCAGAGCAGGGTGTAGTCCCCGGCCGCGCCGAGGGCCGCGGTCTCGGAGAGAGTCGCGCCCGCTACGGCGACGCAGCCGTCGCCGTAGTAGAGCCCGGCCGCATCCTTGACCTCCATGGCGAAGCCCGCCACCGAGCCCCCGAGCGTGAGGAGCGGGCTGTTGGTGGTCACCTCGAACTGCGCGGGCAATTCGGTGAGGGTCTCGCCTTGGGCGGGCGTGGACGAGACGACGTAGTTGTGCGCCTGCGCTGGGGCGGCGAACCCCAGCACAGGCACAGCAACCACTGCCGCGCCGACCACTAGTGCGGCGAATCGTCGCACGGGAGCTACTCGCCCACCTTCGTGCGGCGTCCCGCGATGACGATCACGAGGGCGATGACACCGAGGACGAGCCCGCCGATGCCGAGCACGCGGGCGAGCACGTCGTCGGATGCGGCGGAGACGACCTCGGCACTGGCGTGGTCGTCGTCCTCAGCGGCACCGCCGTGGTGGTCGGCCGGGGGAGCGTCGTTGACGTACAGCACGGGGGCGGGGTGCTCCGCGTCCTCACCGGTGTCGCTCCAGCTCACGACGCTGCCGTCGGAGTAGGTCTGGTCGACGGCCAGCACGATGCTGCCGGTGTCGGGCACGGGGCCGACCGAGAGCGGGAAAACACCGAACTGCGCCGAAGTGAGCTCCGACCCGGGCTGCGCCGTCCAGACCACCTTGGTCACCGCCTCGGTGACAGTGCCGTCGTCGGTCGTGATCGGGGTCGACAGCGTCGACGTGATCAGCTCGGTAGTCCATCCGGAGACCGGCACGTAGCTCACCGAGCCGAACGGGGTGTCCTCCGGCAGAGTCACCTCGATCTTGGTGGTGGTCGCGGTCGCCGACTCAGTGGGCACCTTGAAGTCGATCAGCGGGTACGACCCGGCCGCGGCCTGGTTCGAGGAGATGGTGACGTGCGCGCTCGCGGCGAGCGGTGCCGCGAGGGCGAGTGTGGTGCCGGCGGCGAGCGCGACGGCGGTCTTGGCAAAACGGTTCATGAAAGAAGTCCTTCGTTGATGAGTTGAGTGGTACTGCGAGTGGAGGGTGCTGCGGCTCTAGGCCGACAGCTCCACGGGCGGTCCACGGTGCCTCATCGACGACAGGAGGAGGGCGAGATCCCTCGGGAGGTAGCGGCGCTCGACGACGACCGCGGGCCGCGGGACGTCGAGGACGGGGATGACGACGAGCAGGAGCCGGGCAAGGATGAGCCGCGCGGTCCCGGCGACGCCCCAGAACGCCTGCTCGCCGAAGCGGAAGGCGATGACGGTGACGAGGGCGGCGACGGCGTGGGCCAGCCACATGGTCGGGCCGGCGTGGAGGTGCACGGGCGCGGCATCCATGGCGCCCATGTCGTGCTGGACGGCGACGGGCGCGCCGAGCCCGGAGAAGAGCGCGTGGAACAGGAACTGGCTCAGCCCGATGGATACTGCGAGGCGCCACACGGAGGGGGCGCGGCCGGTGAGGACTGTGCAGACCATCACCGAGATGACGAACGAGGCGCCCACTCCGAACCAGGACGGCGCCGCCCCGCCGGAGAGCCAGTGGGAGAAGGCGGCGACGAAGGTGGCCACGGCGGCAGCGCTGACGCCGCGCGCGACGCGTACCCACCTCGAGTCCATGGCTGCCTTTCTACTGCTTGTCGAAATTCTACGGGCAGCGAACCTGTCGTGCGGCACGCCGCGACATGGGGTGACTTGGTGCCAAAGACTGTCCCCGTATCGGGTTAGGCTCGACCAAGCCCGTCTTTTCGGGGCTTCAGCTGGGGAGAGGAACGTCGAGATGGCCAGGATCGGGGAGAGCGCCGACCTTCTCAAATGCTCGTTCTGCGGCAAGAGCCAGAAGCAGGTGCAGCAGCTCATCGCCGGCCCCGGCGTCTACATCTGCGACGAGTGCGTCGAGCTGTGCAACGAGATCATCGAGGAGCGCCTGGCCGAGGCCGGCGAGGAGACCTCGAGCGAGTTCGACCTGCCGAAGCCGAAAGAGATCTACGCCTTCCTCGAGGAGTACGTCATCGGCCAGGAGGCGGCCAAGCGCGCGCTCTCCGTCGCCGTCTACAACCACTACAAGCGCATCCGCGCCCGCAACACGATCACCTCGGCAGACGCCGTCATCGATGACGTCGAGATCGCCAAGTCGAACATCCTGCTCATCGGCCCCACGGGCTGCGGCAAGACGTACCTCGCGCAAACTCTCGCCAAGCGCCTCAACGTCCCCTTCGCGGTCGCGGATGCCACGGCCCTCACCGAGGCCGGGTACGTCGGTGAGGACGTGGAGAACATCCTCCTCAAGCTCATCCAGGCCGCGGACTACGACGTCAAGCGCGCCGAGACCGGCATCATCTACATCGACGAGATCGACAAGATCGCGCGCAAGGCGGAGAACCCGTCCATCACGCGCGACGTCTCGGGCGAGGGCGTGCAGCAGGCGCTGCTGAAGATCCTCGAGGGCACCGTCGCCTCCGTCCCGCCGCAGGGCGGCCGCAAGCACCCGCACCAGGAGTTCATCCAGGTCGACACGACCAACGTGCTCTTCATCGTCGCCGGCGCGTTCGCGGGGCTCGAGGAGATCATCTCCCAGCGCGCGGGCAAGAAGGGCATCGGCTTCGGCGCCCCCCTGCACAGCAAGGGCGACGACGTGAACCTGTTCGGCGAGGTCCTGCCGGAAGACCTCCACAAGTTCGGGCTCATCCCGGAGTTCATCGGCCGCCTGCCCGTCGTTACGACGGTCACGCAGCTCGACCAGGTCGCCCTCATGGACATCCTGACCCGCCCGAAGAACGCCCTCGTGCGCCAGTACCAGCGCATGTTCGAGATCGACGGCGTCGAGCTCGACTTCGACGCGGACGCGCTCGAGGCGATCGCGGACCTGGCGGTCCTCCGACAGACCGGCGCCCGCGGCCTCCGCGCGATCATGGAGGAGGTGCTCGGCCCGATCATGTTCGACGTCCCCTCGGACAGCGAGGTCGGCCGGGTCATCGTCACCAAGGCCGCCGTGCTCGAGAACGCCGCGCCCACGATCGTGCCGCGCAAGGCCGTGCGCCACGAGAAGTCGGCCTAGCCCGAGCCTCCTAGGCCGAGTGCCGCCCGTGCGGGCGCTCGCCGATGACGCCGTCGTGGATGTCGATCACGCGGTCGGCGGCGGCCGCCATCTTCGGATCGTGCGTCGAGACGATCGCGGCGACGCCCTGGCGGTGCACGAGGTCGGAGATCAGCCCCATCATGGTCGCCGCCGTGATGCTGTCGAGCTGGCCGGTCGGCTCGTCGGCGATGAGCAGTCGCGGGCTGTTCGCGAGGGCCCGGGCGATGCCGACGCGCTGCTGCTGGCCGCCCGAGAGTTCTGACGGCCGCTGGTTCGCGTGCGGGCCGAGCTCGACCAGATCGAGCAGCTCGGCGACGCGGGCATCCCGCTCCTTCACCGGGGTGTCGAGAATGCGCAGCGGGAGCTCGACGTTCTCCGCCGCCGAGAGGTGGGGGATGAGCGCGAACGCCTGGAACACGTAGCCGATCGTGGAGCGGCGCAGTTGCACCCAGTCCGCGGGGCTGGCGTTCGTGACATCCGTGCCCTCGATGCTCAGGCGGCCGCCGTCGGGCCTGTCGAGTCCGCCGAGGAGGTTGAGCAGCGTCGTCTTGCCCGAGCCGGAGGGGCCGCGCAGCACGACGAGCTCCCCGGGGTGCAGTTCGAGGCTCGCGCCGCGGAGGGCGTGGGTGGCCGTGTCGCCCGCGCCGTAGACGCGGTCGAGCCCCTCGGCGGTGACAACAGCGCCGCTCACCGGTCTTCCTCGCCCTCGGCGCGCGACGGGCGAACTTCGACGCGGTCGGATTCGAGGTCGAGCCGCACGCGGTCTTTCAGCCCCAGCGCGGAGAGGTACTCCTGCGGGAGCTGCAGCCGGCCGACCCGGTCGAGCACGGCGAACTCCTCGGCGTGCTGGATGCTGCGGCCGAACTCGTTCGTGCGCGTGGAGCGGTGCACCTCGGTGGAGGTGCGCCCGTCTCGGATCTGCACCGTGCGCCGAACGTGCGACGAGACTCCGGCGTCGTGCGTGACGATGAGAACCGTCACGCCCAGCCGCTCGTTCACGTCGCGCATCGCCTCGAGCACGAGCTCGGAGTTGAGCGCGTCGAGCTCGCCGGTCGGCTCGTCGGCGAACAGCACCTCGGGCTCGTTGGCGAGGGCGACGGCGATCGCGGCACGCTGCTGCTGCCCGCCCGAGAGCTCGCCCGGCAGGCGGTGTGCGAGCTCCGCGATGCCGAGTGGCTCGAGAACCGCCTCGACGCGCGCCCGCCTCTCCTTCGCCGGATACCGCGCGACGGTCAGGGCCATCGAGACGTTCTCGGCGACGGTGAAGTAGGGCACGAGGTTGCGGGAGGTCTGCTGCCACACGAAGCCCACCGTCCGGCGGCGGTAGGCCGTGCGCTCCGCCGACCGCATGGTGAGCAGGTCGTGCCCGGCCACGCGCGCCCTGCCCGCGGTCGGGATGTCGAGGCCCGAGAGGATCGACAGGAGCGTCGACTTGCCCGAACCGGACGCGCCGACGATGGCGGTGAGCTCGCCGCGCTCGACGCGCAGCGTGAGGCCCTGCAATGCCTGCACCTCCACGCCCTCCGCTGAGAAGATGCGCACGAGGTCTACGCACTCGATGTGCGGGGCATCCGTGATCGTGTTCATTCCGCTCCCATCTTGACGGCCGCCGAGGCGTCCAGTCGACGTGCCGCCGCCGAGGTGACGGCGCCCGTCGCGGTCACGACGGCGGCGAATCCCGCCACAACCGCCAGAACAACAAGCCACGGGATGCTCGCCCCGACGACCGCGGTGCCGCCGACGACGGCGCGCAGGTCGACGAGGGCGCCCACTGCGGCGGCGAGCCCGATCCCGAGCCCGGTCCCCGCCACGATCGCCGTGATCGTCATGGGCGCGAGCTCCCAGGCGAGCACGCCCCGCAGCTGCGAGGGCGCCATGCCGAGCAGGCGCAGCACACCGAGGTCCCGGGCGCGAGCGGTCGCGGCGCCCAGGGCTCCGAGCGCGACCGCGAGCACGCAGAGGAGCAGCGAGAGCACGGCGGCGGCGAGCAGCGCGACCGTGAGGCCCGCGATGCTCGGGCGGGCCGCGGCATCCGCGACCAGTGTCGTCGTATCGGTCACCCGCACCCGGTCGCGATCGGCCGGGCGCTGGTCCTCGGTCACGAGCTCACGCAGGCGGGAAGCGGTGGCCGCGATGTCCGCACCCGGGGCCGTCGACACCAGGGCGATCTCGTAGCTCGGCTCCTCGCCGAGGATCGCCGCCTCGTCGGCGATGTCGACGAGCACCCAGTCCCGCGACACCTGGGGCAGTGCGAGCGCCGGCAGCACTCCCGCCGTTGTGACGGGATGCCCGTTGAGCTCCGTCTCGTCCTGCGTGCGCTCGGCGATGTCCGCCGAGACGAGGATGCTCCCCGCCGGCGCCACGGGGATGTCGGGGCGGACGGCGTGCAGCGCCTCGAGGTCCGCGAAGACCACGGTGACGTGGGGTGTGTCGCGCCCGAACAGGATCTCGACGCCGGGGACGGTGTCGAGGCCCGCCACCGCGCGCACTCCGTCGACCGCTGCGATGTCGTCGAGGTCGTTCAGCGAGGCCGCATCCACTCTGATGTCGGCACCGGTCTCGCTCCTCGCGGCAGTCCCGAGCCCGGCGGTGATGGAGGACACCAGCACGAGGGAGAACACCGCGGCGAAGACTCCCACGACCATGGCCAGTACGGAGCCGAAGGCAGTGCTCCCCGCGCGGACAGCGCCCGCCGCCCCGACGAGGCCCACCGCGCCCCGCCGGGACCGAGCGCCGCGCTGGAGCGCCAGCAGGGGGAGCGGGTAGAGGCGCAGTACGACGATGCACACGACGACCGCGAGCAGCAGGGGCGTCGCCGCGAGCAGCGGGTCGACAGTTCCGCCGCCCGTGACGACGAGGCCGCGGCGCAGCAGCAGGAACAGCGCCAGGGCCGCGATGCCGGTGGCCCCGAGCTCGACGAGCCAGCGGGCGCGGCTTCCGCGCCCGCCGAGATCGGAGCGCCGCGTGGTCGCCCGCGGGCTGCTCGCCGCGAAGAGGACGGGCACGGAGAGTCCGATCAGCAACGGCAGGACCCAGGTCTCCGGGCCGACCGGGACGGGCACGACGAGTGCAACCGCCGCCAGGGCGATGGCGGTCACCGGGAGCCCCACAAGGGCCCCCTCGACGAGCATCGTCATGCGCAGCTGCACCGGACTCGCGCCCCGCGATGCGGCGAGCACCAGAGTCGGGCGGCGCCGGTCCAGGACGGCGCGGGTGCCGAGGGCCAACACGGCGATGAGGGCGCCGAGTGGAGCAGAGCCCACGAGGGCGGAGACGGCCGTGACCGTCGCGACCGTGGCGGTGACCCGGTCGAGCGCGGCAGGCAGCCCCGTCTCGAAGATCAGGGCCTCGCCGGTCGGCAGGTACAGCCCGAGCGTGCCCATGCGGCGGAGCTGGTCGGTGAGCTCGGGCACCTCCGAGTAGGTCATGGTGTCGGCGATCAGCGGGTACCACGCGCGCAGCTCCGAGCGCTGCAGGGGCGTGGGCAGGAAGGCGGTGGAGAGCGGGTCGACGTAGGCTGCGGCGCGGACCGTCGTCGGCGAACTCGGCGCACGCGTGACTGTCGCGCTCAGCAGTTCGTGCGCGTGCACCCAGTACGGGTCGTCCGGGTCGTCCACCGTGTAGATGCCGGTCACGATGAGCGGCGCCTCGCTGTAGTTCAGGACATCGCCGATCTCGAAGCCGGCCTGCTCGGCGTAGTCCTGGGAGATGGCGATCTCGAGGGGCTGGCTCTGGTCGCCGTTCCAGGGGCCGGGCACGGCGCCGGCGGTGATGGTGACGCGGTCCTGCCAGCGGAGATCGACGGCGAGGCCGATCACGGGCTGCACCCGCACGCGCGGCTGGGGGATGTTGACCTGGTCGGGTGGAAGGAGAGCCATCCACGAGACGGAGCCGAGGGAGTCCCGCAGGGGTGACGGCAGGCTGCCCGGCACCCCGGCGAGCACGCTGTCCGTACTGCCGAACACCTGCTCCGCCGACGTCGGCGTGCCCGCCGTGTTGAGTGCGCCGAACTCGCCCGTGCCGTACAGGTCGGTCACGCCCGGTGCGAGCGAGGCGAGCTCGTGCTGCAGCTCGGCGTCCGACAGCACGACGAGGCCCCGGGGGAGCAGTGCGGCCACGGCGACGGCGACGCCCACGAGCACCGCGAGCGCGACCGACGTCGACGCGCGGGAGCGGAGGTGCCGGAGGAGCAGGAACGGGGTGCTCACCGGACCGCCCTCCGCCCGTAGACGGCCAGGATCACGGCGAACGCGGCGAGCAGCGCGGCCAGCCCTATGACCAGTCCCGCCGGCTGGAGGCCGACCGCCGTGGCGAGGGACGTGTACGACCCGGGAACGGCGGCGCGGGCGAGGGCGGGGATCGTCAGGGCCGTCACGACGCCGCCGGACACCAGCCCCACGAGGGCGCCGAGCGCGAGGACGATCCCGAACTCCAGACGGCGGGCCCGTGCGACAGTCCGATCGGCGACCCCGAGGGCGCGCAGCACCGCCGTCTCCGAGCGGCGGGACCGCAGTTGGGCGCCGGCGACGGCGACCAGGGCGACGACGGCGAGGATGCCCGCGCCCCCGGCCCCGATCCACAGTGCGCTCGCCGCCGAGGCCAGGATCGCGCGGTCCTCGTCCGCCGCGAGCGACCGGACGACCACGCCCGCCGGGACGGCCGCGCGGACCGACTCGAAGCTCGCCGCCGGGTCGCTGCTCCCGATCCACGCGGCCTGGGCGGTCGGGGTCACGGTGTACAGGCTGGCCCGCGCCGCGGCGACGACGGCGCCGTCCACGAGCACGGCGGACTCCGACGGCGCTCCTGGAACCGCGGGGATGATGCCGGTCACGAGGCAGGGGAACGGCGGCAGCCGCGCGTCCAGGGCGATCGGCACGACGTCGCCCACGCGGATGCGGGCGAGGTCGGCGAGCGCGCTCGAGATGACCACCGGCGGGCGCAGGCCCTCGAGCGACGGGCCGAGCCGCACCGACGTGAGACCGTCGACCGACCGGAAGCCGGCCCCGGTGGGGGCCGGGGCGACCTGCGTGGGCAGGGGCGAGAAGCCGGAGGCCGACCAGCTGTCGCCGAGCGGCACGTCGGCGCCGTCCGCCGCCAGCCCGGTCACGCTCACCGAGGTGGCGCCGCCGTCGCTGAGCCCGACCACGAACGCGAGGACCTTCCACCCGCCGCGCCCGGCCGGCAGGTCCGCGCGGTAGCCGTCCGTCAGCGGGAGCTCGTGCTGCACCCCTAGCTCGTCCGCGATCACGATCGTGAGGTCGACGGGTGCTGCGGAGTTCGCCTCGAGCTGCGCCTCCACCTCGCGCGACCCGGCAGGCAGCACCGGAAGTGAGAGCGGGGTAGAGACGAGCGCGGCCGCCGTCGGCGCGTCGAACACCCCGCCCGCGGAGCTGGCGAGCTCGAGGAGGGCGGCCGTCGTGGCCGCGACCATGCTCGCGGGGCTCTCGCCGACGGTCACCTGCTCCGAGTAGACGGGCGCCACCTCGGTGACCGCCTCCGCCCCGGCGATCGCCGACACCACGGGCTCGTCGATCGGCGTGCGGGTGCCGGTCGCGGTGACCTCCGAGCCGGCGCGCAGCGCGCTCGTGGTCGTGTACGCCGAGTCCCAGGTCTGCGCGTAGCCCGCGGCGACCGTGAGCTGCCCGACGGCCAGTGCGCAGAGCACGAACGGCGCCGCGAGGAGCGCCGTGCGCCGGGCAAGAGCTCGGGGCACCAGCCCGAGGCCGGTGGACCTGCGCGCCCTCGCGTCGAGCGGGCGCGCCACGAGAGGGAGCGCGGCGAGCGCGAGGGTCACGAGGGCGAGCAGAGAGAGCGCCGGGGCCAGCACGGCTATCGGGTCGACCTGCGTCCCGCCCTCGCGCGTGGGGGTGAGCGGCGAGCCGTAGAGCAGGAGCTGCCACGTCGAGACGGCGGCGGCGAGGGTGAGGAGCACGGGGGCGGCTGCGCCGGTGACCCGGGATGCCCGGCCGGCGTCCTCCGAGACCTCGCGCCGCGCCACCGAGCGAGCCGCGAGGAGCGTCGTCGCGGCGAAGGCGATCACGGCGGCAGCGGCTGCGGCGGCGGGAACCGCCCACACCGCGCTGCCGAGGAGGGCCGGATCCTCGCCCAGTACTGCCAGCCCCACGCCGGTGCCGGCGGCCGCGCCCACGACTGCCACCGCCGCCGACTCGGCGGCCGCGGCGCCGGTCAGTGCGCGCACCGTATCGCCCCGGGACCACAGGAGCAGCGTCTCGCTTGCGCGGAGGGCGGCGAGGAGGCGGCCGAGCTCGACCAGGGTGAGCGCGGCGATCGCGGCGATGACCAGGAGGGTCACGGGTGCCACGGCGCTCAGCGCGTCGACGGTGGTCTGAGTGGTCGTAGCCGAGCTGGCGAAGCGCCCGTTGAGCTGGGCCCCGTTCACGTCGAAACCGCCGTCGGCGCGCATCGAGTCGACGATGGTCCGCCAGCGGGCGATGACGATGTCGAGGTCGCCCGCCTCGAGGCCCGCGATCACCGGGGCGATCGCCCAGCGCGTCCGGGTCTCGGCACCCACGGTGGGCAGCTCGTCCTCGCTCAGCGTGATCGGGCCGTAGATGACGCCGTTGACGCCGTTGAGCATGAGTGTCTCGCTGACCCAGCGCGGGTCCAGCGGGTCGGAGACGCGCCAGGTGCCGGTGACTGTAACCGTCGCGTCGCCCACCTGGAGGGTCGTGCCCGGCTCGAGGCCGAGTGCCTCGGCGGCGTCAGCCTGTACCGACGCCTCACCGGGGGAGTGCGGCCAGGCGCCCGCGACCAGCTCCGCGTTCGCCTCGAGGTCGGGTATCGCGGCCGCGAACGCCTTGACCCCGGTCGAGAGCTGCACCGGATTCGTGGACACGGTGCTGCGCGTGACGTCGAGCGGGATCATCCGGTCGCCGTTGCTGAGCACCTGCCCGAGGAGGGCGCGGACGCGGGAGTCCTGCGCCGCGATATCGTCCTCGGTGGTCAGGGAGAGCTCGAGCGCGACATCGGCGCCGGAGCGCTGGGCGAGCTGGGAGCGCACGCCGTCGATCTCCGCTGCGCGCAGGTAGCCGAGGATCCCGATCGAGGCGCCGCTCACCAGCGCAACCACCACGAGGAGCGCCGCGAAGACGACCGCGCGCTGGCGCATCCTCTTCAGCAGGAGCACGCACGCCCTCCGGTTCCTCGGCGATCGGATCGTTCGAGACTATCCGGTCGCGCCGCCGGTCAGGCCGCCCACTCCAGCCGGGAGCGCAGGGCGGCCACCGCGGCTGCCGGCAGCGGGAGCTCCCGCTCGGCGATCTCGAGCATCGCCCGCGCGCACGCCTCCACCGGGAGCTCCTGTGCCGCGATGAGCTCCGCGCCGAGCCTCGGATGCGCGAACTCGAAGCGGCGGCGCGGGTCGAGGTTGTCGGGCACCGACGAGCGCAGGAGGACCAGCAGGTGCTCGAGGGCGAGCCCCCGCACGGATGCCCCGCCCGAGAGCACCTCGCCGCGCCGGGCGCGACCCACCCCGACGAGCAGGGCGGTGAGGAACACCTCGGCGGATCCCGAGTCGGGCACGGGCTTGGCCGCGACGGACTCCATCACGCCGAGAACCGTCGGGCCGCCGTAGGCCACCTCCCAGTCGTTCGCGTAGAACGTGGCGAGGCCGGCGAGGTCGGTCACCGCGAACTCGATGACGGAGCCGTCGTCGTAGACGGCCTTGAAGCCGTCGTGGTGCTCGCGCACCGAGGCGACCAGCCGGTCGTGCCGCGGGAGCCAGGAGAGGTCGCCTCGCAGTGCCTCGACCCGCTCGGGTGGCGCGATGACAGCGAAGTCGTGGTCCGACCACTCGTCGACGCGCGACCGGTCGGCCGTCGACCCCATGAGCACGAGGCCCGTGATCACGGGGCTCTGAGTGCAGCTCTCGACGAGTTCCTGCAGATAGGCGGTAAAGCGATCCACGGTTTTCCTCCCGGGCTTGACGTCATCGGCGACTTCATTCTATGGTTTATTTAGTTCTGAACAAAGCCGATCAGTTAGGCACAGTCAATGGCGTCTCGTCCCGCGGCCCGCACCGATGTGAACCGGTCGGCGATCCTGGCGCACCTCGGCGCGCACGGCCCCGCCTCCCGCGCAGACCTCGCCCGTGCCCTCAACGTGTCGCCGGCCCTCATGACCGCCCTCACCAAAGACCTCATCGCCGACGGCCTTCTCGTCGAGCTCGAGCACTCGCCCTCGCAGGGCGGCAGGCCGGCACGGATGCTCGGGCTCGTGTCCTCCGCGGGCCGTGCCATCGGCGTCAAGGTGGTGGCCGACCACGTCGCATTCGTCGAGGTGGGGATCGACGGCGCAGTCCGCCGCTCCGCCAGCGAGCCGTTCGACGCCTCCGCGAACACCTTCCTCGCCGACCTCACCGCGCTGCTGCGGCGCTTCATCGCGGGCGGCTCCCACGAGCCTCTGCTCGGCATCGGCGTGGGCGTTCCCGGCAGCGTCGACCGACAGGGCAACGGCCTTGTCGACTCCTCCCAGCTGGGCTGGTCGCAGGTGCCGATCGGCTCGACCCTGCGCCGCGAGTTCTCCCTCCCGGTACTGGTCGAGAACAACGTCAACGCGCTCGCCGTTGCGGAGCGCCTGTACGGCGTGGGCCGCCAGCACGAGAACTTCCTGGTCGTGACCATCGGCACCGGTGTCGGAGCAGGGATCGTTCTGGACGGCGTCGTCCTCCGCGGCAATGCCGGGGGAGCGGGCGAGATCGGCCACATCCCCGTCGACGAGAACGGCCCGCTCTGCTCGTGCGGCAACCACGGGTGCCTCGAGTCGTTCATCGGCGAGGCCGCGCTCATCCGGCTGGCCCAGGAGCGCGGCATCATCGGGGAGCGCAGCGGCATGTCGGCCCTCCGCGCGGAGGCAGACGCCGACAACCCCGCAGCGACCGCGGTGTTCAGCGAGGCCGGGCACCTGCTCGGCCGCGCGCTCGCCGGCATCATCCACACGCTCGACCCCGAGATCGTCATCGTGCTCGGCGAGGGCACGGCCGCCTGGCGCCACTGGTCCTACGGCTTCGAGCCCGCTCTGCGCAGCGCGCTCATCCCGTCCCGCCGCGGTGTCGGCGTCGCGGTCGAGACCTGGCAGGACGAGAGCTGGGCGCAGGGCGCCGCGGCGATCGTGCTCGCGACCCCGTTCGACTCCGACGGGCTCGCCGGCGACCAGGGCCGGCTCGTGCGCGAGCGGCTCGTCGAGCAGTCCTCTCCGCAGGAGACGGCATGAGTGTCTCGACCGCTCAGACGAGCATCCTCGACCGCTCCGGCCCGCCGAAGCTGACCCGGCCCGTGCGCAAGGCCAAGGGCCGCTATGCCCTGACCGTCCTCGCCTTCCTGCTGCCCAGCGCCATCCCGCTCGTGCTGTTCGTGCTCGGTCCCATGGTCGCCGCCGCGTGGATCAGCCTGCAGAAGTGGAACCTCCTCGCCCCGATGAAGTTCATCGGCCTCGACAACTACACGAAGCTGCTCAGCGACCCGCACACCGGCGAAGTGTTCCTGCACACGGTGTACTACATCGTGGGATACCTCCCGCTCGTCTACATCGGGGGGCTCGCCCTCGCCCTCGCGCTCAACACGGCGCTCAAGGGCCGCTCGTTCCTGCGCGGGGTGTACTTCCTGCCGGTCGTGACGAGCTGGATCGTCGTGGCGCTGGTCTGGCGCTGGCTGCTCAACCCGAGCAACGGCATCGTCAACGCGGTGCTCGGCTTCTTCGGCATCGCCGGCCCCGGGTGGTGGACCGACCCCGTCTGGGCCATGCCCTCGATCATCCTCGCGTCCGCGTGGAAGGACCTCGGGTTCGTCATGGTCATCCTGCTCGCGGGGCTCCAGGCGATCAACCCCGACCTCATCGAGGCGGCGAAGATCGACGGCGCCGGATGGTGGCGGCGCCTGTTCAGCGTCGTCCTCCCGATGCTGTCGCCGAGCACCTTCTTCGTCCTCGTGATCTCGCTGATCAACGGGTTCCAGGTCTTCGACCAGGTGTACGCGATGACGGGAGGCGGCCCGAACGGCGCGAGCGAGGTCGTGGTGCAGCAGATCTACGACCTGACCTTCCGCTACGGCGCCGCGGGCGAGGCCTCCGCCCTCTCGTGGATCCTGTTCATCGTCATCCTCGCGATCACCCTCATCCAGGTCCGCGGCCAGCGCCGGTGGGTGACCTATGGCTGACGCGGCAGTCCTGCAGCGCCGGATGCCCCCGCGCGCGAAAGCCGGCTGGATCGCCCTGCACGTGGTGATCATCGTGGGTGCGATGGTGATGTTCTTCCCCTTCCTCTGGACGATCATCACGTCGATCAGCCCGGGTGTCGGCCTCACGGTGGTTCCCCGGCTCATCCCCGAGAACCCGAGCCTCGAGGCGTACGCGCGGCTCTTCTCGGAGCGCCCGTTCGGCCGCGTCATCCTCAACAGCTTCGGGCTTGCCGCGGTCACGACCGTGGCACAGCTCGTGACGAGCTCGACGGCCGCCTACGCGTTCAGCAGGCTGCCGTTCAAGGGGCGGGGGGCCGTGTTCGCGGTGTACCTCGCGACGATGATGATCCCGCTGCAGGTGCTCATCGTGCCGCTGTTCGTCGAGCTCAAGAACTTCAACCTGCTCAACACCTACATCGGCGCGCTGCTGCCGACGTTCGCGAGCGCGTTCGGCATCTTCCTGCTCCGACAGGCGGTCAACCAGGTGCCGCGCGAGCTGGACGAGGCGGCGACGCTCGACGGCGCCGGGCACTTCCGGATCTTCTTCTCGATCATCATCCCGAACATCCGGCCGGCGCTCGCCACGCTCACGATCTTCGCGTTCATGGGCAGCTGGAACAGCTTCCTGTGGCCGCTCGTCGTGCTCCGCAAGCCGGAGCTGCAGACGCTGCCCATCGCCCTCGCGGGCCTGCAGGGGCAGTACACCACGGAGTGGGACATCATCATGGCCGGCTCCGTCGTGAGCATCCTCCCGATGCTCGCGCTCTACATCTTCGCCCAGAAGTACGTCATCCAGGGCGTCGCCAGCTCGGGGATCAAGTGATCCTCGCGCACCACCCGAGTGAATCAAAGGAGATAACAGCACCATGAAGCGCACACTCATCGCGGCAGCGGGCATGCTGGGCATTGCTGCCCTCGCACTGTCCGGATGCTCGACCCCCGCGGCCGAGGAAGGCCCGGTCACCATCACGTACACGAACTTCATCTCGAACGACGGCAACGAGGACAACCTCCAGAAGATCGTCGACGCCTTCGAGAAGGAGAACCCCGACATCACCGTCGACGTCACCACCCTCCCGTACGGCGACTACGGCACCGCGCTGCAGACCGACCTCGCGGCCGGTACGCAGTCGGACGTGTTCGACATCGAGTACGCGAACTACGCGGCCTACCAGGCCAACGGCGTCCTCGCTCCGCTGACCGTGGAGAACCCCGACGCCTACCGCCAGTCGCTGCTCGAGGCGTACTCGACCGACGGCACCTCCTACGCGCTGCCGAGCTCGTTCTCGGACGTGGTCCTGTACTACAACAAGGACCTGTTCGACGCGGCGGGCCTCGACTACCCGACCAACGACTGGACCTGGGCTGACGAGAAGGCCGCGGCCGAGAAGCTCACCGACCAGGCCGCCGGCCAGTGGGGCGACCACCAGCCGATCAGCTTCTACGAGTACTACAAGGTGCTCGCCCAGAACGGCGGCACGTTCCTCAACGACGACAAGACCGCCGTCGCGTTCAACACCCCCGAGGGCCTCGAGGCCGCCGAGTGGCTCGTGAACAAGAGCGGGACGGTCATGCCGACGATCGAGCAGGGCCAGGGCACCGCCGACTTCGACACCAACCTGTTCAAGGACGGCAAGCTCGGCATGCTCCACACGGGCATCTGGGTGTTCGGCGCCGTCGCCGACGTCCCCTTCAACTGGGACATCGCGGTCGAGCCGGGCAACACCGAGCAGGCGAGCGCCGTGTTCTCGAACGCGGTCGGTGTCTCGGCAACGTCCGAGCACATCGCCGCGGCAACGAAGTGGGCCGAGTACCTGACCTCCTCCGACACGATGGTGCAGACGCGCCTCGACGCCGGATGGGAGCTCCCGCCCATCTCCGACGAGAAGCAGCTCGCCACCTACCTGGACAAGGGCAAGCCCGCCAACCGCCAGGCCGTCTTCGACTCGCTGGACGGCATCGCACTGCCGCCCGTCGTGGCCGAGGGCCAGACCGAGATGCAGGACATCATGGGCGAGGAGCTCGTGGAGGCCCAGGCCGGCCGCAAGACCGTCCAGCAGGCACTCGACTCGGCAGAAGAGCGCATCAACGCAGTAATCGGCGGCTGACACCAGCACGCCACGTGGCCCCGGGGCACAGCCCCGGGGCCACCCGCCCACGACTTCAGGGAGCACCACAGACATGACCGCCGTCGAGAGCAGAAGCTGGACTCTGCCCGAACTCGCCGCGCTGGCCGACAGCAGCCTCGACACCATCGTGTCGTTGCAGGACCCCTCGGGCGCCTACCCCGCGAGCCCGACCTTCTCCGCGTACCAGGGCTACTCGTGGTTCCGCGACGGGGCCTTCATCGCCGACGGCGTCTCCGCCTGGGGCGGCGTCGAGTCCGCGAGCCGGTTCCACGACTGGTGCTCCCGCATCCTGGTCTCGCGCCGGGGCCGGATCGAGGGGATCGTCGCGGCCGCCGCTGCGGGCAGCCCCGTCCCCGATGCGGAGATGCTCCCCACCCGCTTCACCTTCGCGGGCGAGGAGGGCGCCGACGAGTGGTGGGACTTCCAGCTCGACGGCTACGGCACCTGGCTGTGGGCCGTGGTCGAGCACGCGAACCGCCACTCCCTCGGCCTCTCGACCTGGGTGCCCGCCATCGAACTCGCCGTGGACTACCTCGTCAGCTCCTGGCGGCGCCCCTGCTTCGACTGGTGGGAGGAGCACTCCGAGCACGTGCACGGCTCCACGCTGGGCTGCATCGCCGCGGGACTCACCGCCGTGGGCGACGTGCTTCAGGGCGACCGGGCCCTGGCGGCCAAGGCGGCGGTGACGGAGATCCGCGCGCTGATCCGCCAGGAGGGGCTTGCCGACGGGCACCTCACCAAGTGGATCGGGTCGGCGGACGTCGACGCGAGCCTGCTGGCCGTCATCCAGCCGCTCGGCGTGTTCCCCGCCGACAGCTCGATCGGCGCGGCGACGATCGCCGCGGTCGACCACCAGCTCAACGTCGACGGGGGCGTGCACCGCTTCACCGCCGACACCTTCTTCGGCGGAGGCCAGTGGCCGCTCCTCAGCTGCTTCCTCGGCCTGTGCCTCCTCGCCGCCGGCGACCGCGACCGCGCCCTCGACCAGCTGCGGTGGGCAGCGGCAACGGCCGTCGACCAGCACCTGCCCGAGCAGGTCGAGCTCCACCTCCTCGCCCCGCACATGCAGCAGGAGTGGATAGACCGCTGGGGCACCGTCGCCACGCCGCTGCTGTGGTCGCACGGGATGTTCCTGCGGCTGGCCGCGGACCTCGAGCTCAAGGCGCGCGCGTGATCCGCCACCGCCCGTTCGGATCGGGCCACCCCTACTCCGTGGACACCGAGCAGCGGCATCCCGTAGACCCGGTCGCGGGGGAGCCGGTCACGCTCGGGGTGCGCACGTCGGGTGAGTTCGACGGCGTCACGCTCGAGTACTCAGTCGACGGCGGCGAGGTGCGCACAGCGGCACTCGCCCCGGCTCAGCGGAAGTCGCGCGGGCAGACTGTCGACGGCGGTCACCTCGCGTCCGCGCAGGCGCGGCTCGCGCGGGCGTCGAGCGGGTGGTCGGTGTCTCTCGACTCGCTCGCGCAGGGGCAGCGGTACCGGTACCGCTTCGTCGCCCGCACCGCCTCTGGAGCCAGCACCGAGAAGACCCGGTGGTTCGAGTTCACCGTCTTCGCGTGGGAGTCCCGCGGCGACCGCTCGGTGCTGACGGACGGCACCACTGTCGCGCGCGTGCGGCTCTCCCTGCCCCTCGCTCCCGGCGAGCACGTCACGGGGTTCGGCGAGCGGTACGACGCGCTCGACCACCGCGGGGCATCCCTCGACTCGATAGTCTTCGAGCAGTACAAGAACCAGGGCGCCGAGCGGAAGACGTACCTGCCCATGCCGTTCGCGCACGTCGTGGGCGGGGAGGGGTGGGGATTCCACGTCCGCACGTCGCGGCGCGTGTGGTTCGATCTTCGCGACCAGCTGGAGATCGAGGCGGAGACCGGGCCGGACGGCTCCCTCGACGTCGCCGTCTACCGCGGCACGCCCACGGAGGTGCTCGACCAGTTCCTCGCCGAGGTCGGCAGGCCCGAAGAGCTGCCCGACTGGGTGTTCCGGCTGTGGGCCAGCGGCAACGAGTGGAACACGCAGGCCGAGGTCATGAGGCAGGTCGACGCGCACCGCGAGCACGACATCCCGGTGGGATCGGTCGTGATCGAGGCGTGGAGCGACGAGAGCACGTTCACGGCCTGGCGCGGAGCGCAGTTCACTCCCGCCGAGGGGCCGCGCCGGCTCGCCGACTTCACCTTCCCGTCCGACGGACCGTGGCCCGACCCGAAGGGCATGGTCGACGAGCTTCACCGACGTGGCGTCCGGCTGCACCTGTGGCAGATCCCGCTGATCAAGATGCGGCCGCACCCGCGCGACCAGGTGGCGATCGACGCCGCCGAGGCGGTCCGCGAAGACGTCCTCATCAAGGAGGTCGCGCCCGACGGGCGCCTGCGGCCCTACCGCAACCGCGGCTGGTGGTTCCCGCTCGGCCTGATGCCCGATCTGACGGATGCGCGCGCCGCGGCCTGGTGGACCGAGCGCCGTCGCTACCTCGTCGAGGAGCTCGGCATCGACGGCTTCAAGACCGACGGCGGCGAGCACGCGTGGGGCCGCGACCTGCGCTACCTCGACGGCCGCCACGGCGACGAGGCGAACAGCACGTTCCCGGTGTCGTACGCGAAGGCGTACGGCGACCTGCTGCGCTCGGCGGGCAAGGCTCCTGTGACCTTCAGCCGCGCCGGGTTCACCGGCAGCCAGGCGCACGGCGCGTTCTGGGCGGGGGACGAGAACTCCACCTGGGAGGCGTTCCGCTGGTCGATGTTCGCGGGGCTCTCCGCCGCGTCATCCGGCATCCTCTACTGGGGCTGGGACTTCGCGGGCTTCTCGGGCGAGATCCCCAGCGCGGAGCTGTATCTGCGCTCGGCAGCGACCGCCGCCTTCGTGCCGATCATGCAGTACCACTCGGAGTTCAACCACCACCGCACCCCCTCTCGCGACCGGACCCCGTGGAACATCGCGGAGCGCACCGGCGACGACCGGGTCATCCCGGTATTCAAGAAGTTCACGGACCTGCGCGAGCGGCTCGTGCCGTACCTCGTCTCGTCGGCCAGGGACTCGATCGCCACGAGCTCGCCCCTCATGCGCCCGCTGTACTTCGACCACCCCGGCGACCCGCTCGTGTGGGAGCACCCGCTGCAGTGGATGCTCGGCCGCGACCTCCTCGTCGCGCCCGTGCTCGCGGCGGGGGCCACGGAGTGGCAGGTGTACCTGCCCGAGGGCGACTGGGTCGACGCGTTCACGGGGTCGCGCCACGGTGCCGGGCCGGTGTCGCGGCGGACGCCGATCGACGAGCTGCCGGTCTACGTGCGCGCCGAGGCGTGGGAGCGGCTGCGCGAGGTGTTCGAGCCGACGGAGGGTTGAGTAGGGCGCTCTAGCGCCCGTATCGAAACCGGTCTGTGGATCTGTCCGGTTTCGATACGGCCGTGGGCGGCCTACTCAACCCGCCGCGCGCCCTAGGCTGGCGTGATGCTCCAGCCCATCCTCGCCGGGTTCGTCGCGGCGATCTCCGGTTTCGCGTCGTCGTTCGCCCTCGTGATCGCGGGACTCGTGGCTGTCGGCGCCACGGACGCCCAGGCCGAGTCCGGCCTCCTCGCGCTCTGCCTCGCGGTCGCCGTGGTCAGCACGGTCTCCGCGCTCTGGCTGCGGATCCCGCTGTCGATCGCCTGGTCGACCCCGGGAGCGGCGGTGCTCCTCGCGGCGGCGGGCAACGGCATCCGGTTCTCCGACGCGGTGGGCGCGTTCGTCGTGAGCGGCGTGCTCATCGTGCTGTGCGGCCTGTGGCCGGCGCTCGGGCGCGCCATCACGAGCATCCCGAAGCCGCTGGCGAGCGCCATGCTCGCGGGGGTGCTGTTCCCGATCTGCCTCGCGCCGTTCAAGGCCATCGCCGACCCCGCGATCGTGTTCTACGCGCTGCCCATCTTCATCGTGTGGCTCGTGCTCTACCGGCTCGCGCCGCGCTGGGCGGTGCCCGCCGCGATGGTGGTCGCCGTGGTCGCGATCGTCGTCTACGCCGGCACGGGCTGGATCACCGCCGCCGACATCGCCCCCCAGTTCGCCTTCGTCGCGCCGACGTTCGACCCCCTCACGATCCTGAGCCTCGGCCTGCCGCTCTTCATCGTGACCATGGCGGGCCAGAACGTGCCCGGCTTCACCGTGCTCTCGACGAACGGCTACCCGCCTCTCCCGCGGTACGCCCTCGTCAGCACGGGACTGGGCTCCGCGGGCGCTGCGCTCTTCGGCGGGCACTCCATCAACCTCGGTGCCATCACGGCGGCGATCATGGCGGGGGAGGAGTCGCATCCCGACCCGAAGAAGCGGTGGGTCGCGACCCTCACCAACGGGCTGCTGTACGTGCCCCTCGGGCTCGCGTCCGGTGTGGCCGTCGCCCTCGTGAGCGCTGCGCCGAGCATCCTGATCACCGCCGTCGCGGGCCTCGCCGTGCTGGGCGCGCTGATCACGAGCGTCGTCAACGCGGTCGAGGATGCCCGTCACCGGGTCGCGGCCATCGTGACGTTCCTCGTGGTGGCCTCGGGAATCGTGATCCTCAACATCGGCTCCGCGTTCTGGGGGCTGCTCATCGGCGGCGCGGTCATGGCGTGGCTCAGCTGGAATGGCAGGCGGAAGGCCCGCGTTGCCCCTTAGGTGAAGCTCTCCGTTCTCGACCTTGCCTCTGTCTACGAGGGGATGACCCACGGCGAGGCCCTCCGCCAGACCATCGTCACGGCGCAGGAGGCCGAGAAGCTCGGCTACCACCGGTTCTGGGTGGCCGAGCACCACGGGATGCCCGCCATCGCGAGCTCTTCTCCGCCGGTGCTGATCGGGGCCATCGCGGCGGCGACCAGCACGATCCGCGTCGGGTCGGGCGGGGTGATGCTGCCCAACCACTCGTCGCTCGTCGTCGCCGAGCAGTTCGGCACGCTCGCGGCGCTCCACGGCGACCGCATCGACCTGGGGCTCGGCCGCGCGCCGGGCACCGACCCGCTCACGACCTCGGTGCTGCGTCGCGGTGCCGTCAACGAGACCGTCGACGACTTCCCGAACCAGGTGATCGAGCTGCTCGCGTGGTTCGGCACGATCCCGCCCCTCGAGAACGGGATCGGGTCGCGCGTGATCGCCGTACCCGGGCTCGGCGACTCGCCGGAGCTCTGGCTGCTCGGCTCGAGCGACTTCAGCGCGCGCCTCGCGGGGCTCATGGGGCTCCCGTTCGCCTTCGCGCACCACTTCGCGGGCGGACCGAACACGCGCGTCGCGTTCGAGACCTACCGCGCGAGCTTCACGCCCTCTGTCGTCCTGACCGAGCCGCACTCGATGGTCGCCGTGGCGGCTTTGGTCGCGGATGACGCGGCCCAGGCCGAGCGCCTCATGCTGCCCGGCAACCTCGGCTTCGTGCGCATGCGCCAGGGCGCCCGTCCGTCGCGCATCCCGACCCTCGCGGAGGCCGAGGCGCACGAGTGGTCGGCCGCCGAGCTCGAGTGGGCCGCCGAGCGCAACAGCCAGCAGGCCATCGGCGATCTCGGCCACGTGAGGCAGCGGCTTGACGACCTCGTGGCCGTCACGCGTGCCGACGAGGTCATCGTCGTGCCCCAGGGGCCCGACCTGGAGACGAAGCTCCGGACGCTGCGCGAGCTCGCAGGTGCAAGGATCGGAGGATGAGCACCTTCACCCCGCCCCACACCACGCTCGAGGCCTCCAAGGTCATCCTCGGGCTCATGCGCATCACCGACCTCGACGCCGAGCAGATCCGCACCCTGGTGGGCACCGCCCGCGACGCCGGCATCAACGTCTTCGACCACGCCGATATCTACGGCGGCGCTCCGCACGTGTGCGAGCAGCTGTTCGGGGATGCCGTGACGTTCTCGGCGGCCGATCGCGAGACCGTCATCATCCAGTCCAAGGTGGGCATCCGCCCCGGCCGCTTCGACTTCTCCAAGGAGCACATCCTCGAGACGGTCGACGGCTCGCTGAAGGCGCTCAACACGGACTACCTGGACACGCTGCTGCTGCACCGCCCGGACACGCTGGTCGAGCCGGAGGAGGTCGCAGCGGCGTTCGACGAGCTGCAGGCCTCCGGCAAGGTGCGCACCTTCGGCGTCTCCAACCACACGCCCGGCCAGGTCGAGCTGCTCAAGCGCTACGTGACGCAGCCGCTGGCCTTCAACCAGGTGCAGCTGAGCATCACGCACGCCCCGATCATCGCCTCCGGCGTTGCGGCGAACATGGTGGGCCTCGACCAGTCCATCGACCGGGACAACGGCATGCTCGACTACGCGCGGCTCAACGACATCACCCTGCAGGCGTGGTCGCCCTTCCAGAAGGGGTTCTTCGACGGCGTATTCCTCGGCGACCGCGAGAACTTCCCCGACCTCAACGACGCGCTCGACGAGATCGCGGCCGCGCACGGCGTGACTCCCACCGGGATCGCCGTGGCGTGGATCACCCGGCACCCGGCGAACATGCAGGTCGTGCTCGGTACGACGAAGCCCGAGCGCGTGGTCGAGTCGGCCGCGGGGGCGGACGTGCCGCTCAGCCGCGAGGAGTGGTACCGGCTGTTCACGACGGCCGGGCACATCCTGCCCTAATCCCTTAGGGAGCGTCTCGGAGGGCCTGCGCCTGCTCGCGGGCGACGCCGCGCATCCGGTCGAAGATCTCGAGCACGGTCTCGAGCTCGGCCTCCGACTTGTCCGCGAGCGCGCTCATCCAGGAGTGGGACATCTCGGCGTACAGCTCGCCGATCTCGCCGCGGCGGGTCTTCTTCATCACGACGAGGACCCGCCTGCGGTCACGGGCATCCATGAACCGCTCGACCCAGTTCGCCTTCTCCAGCCGGTCGACCATGCGCGTTGCGGCGCCGCTCGTGAGGCCGGCGGCGTCGGCGAGCTCGCTCGTTGAGACCGTGCCCTTGCGCATGAGCAGGGTGATGGCGCGCAGGTCGCTTATCGTGAGGCCGAGGCGGTCGGCCAGGGCCTCCTGCAGGGCGACGCCGTCGGAGACCGTCTCGGCGACGTCCGCCTGAAGGCGGGCAATGAGCTCAGCGCGGCTGGGGGCCATGCGCCATGCTACGTCCGGAAGCCGAGTGGGCTGAGTAGGCGCTCCCGCGCCGTATCGAAACCCCACCGACGTTGATCGAGGGCGAGGTTTCGATATGGCCGCGGGGGGCCTACTCAACCCGGCTAGTTCAGGCCGCGCCGGTCGAGCAGCGGCTGGATGTCGGCGTCACGGCCGCGGAAGTCGCGGAACGCCTCGAGCGGGTCCTTCGAGCCGCCCACGCCCAGCAGCCGTGAGCGGAACAGGTCGCCGTTCTCGCGGGTGAGCCCGCCGTTCGACTTGAACCACTCGACAGTGTCGGCGTCGAGCACCTCGCTCCAGATGTACGAGTAGTACCCCGCGTCGTAGGCCGAGTTGGCGAACACGTGCTGGAAGTACGTGCTCGAGTAGCGGGTCGGCACGGCGGGGTTGTCGAGCCCGACCTTGGCCAGCGCGGCGGCCTCGAAGGCGGGGACGTCGTCGATCGCGGCATCCGGCCCGATGGTGTGCCACGCCTGGTCGAGCAGCGCCGCCGCGAGGTACTCGCTCGTGGCAAAGCCCTCGTTGAAGGCCGAGGACGCCTGGATCTTGTCCACGAACTCCTGCGGCATCGGCTCGCCGGTGATGTGGTGCACCGCGTAGTTCGCGAGGACCTCGGGCCAGAGCATCCACATCTCGTTGACCTGGCTGGGGAACTCCACGAAGTCGCGGTAGGTGTTCGTGCCCGCGAACTTCGGGTACTTCACGCGCGCGAACAGCCCGTGCAGCGCGTGCCCGAACTCGTGGAAGAACGTGTTCACCTCGTCGTAGGTGAGCAGCGTCGGCTCGCCTGCGGCGGGCTTCGGCACGTTGAGGTTGTTGGTGACGACGACGGGATGCCCGAGCAGCTCCGACTGCGAGATGAGCGAGTTCATCCACGCGCCGCCCCGCTTCGAGTCGCGCGTGTACAGGTCGAGCGTGTACAGCCCGACGGGCGAGCCGTCCTCGTTGGAGACCTCGAACACCCGCACGTCGGGGTGGTAGGCCGGGATGTCGTGGCGCTCCGTGAACGTGACGCCGTAGAGCTTCGTGGCGGCGAAGAACACGCCGTCCTTGAGCACGCGCTCCGACTCGAAGTACGGCCGCATGGCGACCTCGTCCACGTCGTACTTGGCCTGGCGCACCTTCTCGCTGTAGAACGCCCAGTCGTGCGCCTCCACGGGGTGCCCGGCCTGCGCCTCGAGGTCGGCCTGCTCCTCCTTGGCGTTGCGCGCCGCCGGCACCGCGAGCTTGTCGAGCATCGCGGCCACGTTCGCCGGGGTCTTGGCGGTCTCGTCGGCGATGACCCACTCGGCGTGGCTCGCGAAGCCCAGCAGCTTCGCCCGCTCGGCGCGCACCCGGGCGATGTCGAGCACGAGCTGCTGGTTGTCCCAGTCATTGCCCCGGATGCCGCGGGCCCGCGATGCCGCCATGATCCGGGCCCGCACGTTCCGGTTCGTGAGGGAGGACAGCCACGGGTGTCCGGTGGGCAGGACGAGCGTCACGAGGTACTTGCCGTCGAGACCGCGCTCCTTTGCCGCCTCGGCCGCGGCGGAGATCTCGCCCGGTTCGAGGCCGGCGAGCTCGGCCGCATCCTCGATGACGACAGCGAGGTCGTTGGTGTCGGCGAGCAGGTTCTTCTCAAAACGGGTGGTGAGGGTGGAGAGCTGCTGGTTGAGGTCGCGCAGAGTCTCCTTCTCCGCATCGTCGAGACCCGCGCCCGCGATCGTGAACTCCATGTAGTAGCGCTCCACCAGGTAGCGGCTCTCGGCGTCGAGTTCCAGCGAGTCGAGCTGGTCGTGCAGCGTCTTGATGCGCCAGTACAGCTGCGAGTCGAGGCGGATGGCGTCGGAGTGCGCCGCGAGCAGGGGAGCGATCTCCTCCTCGAGCTCCGCGGTAGCGTCATTGCCGTCGGCGGAGACCTTGTTGAAGAACACGGTGGCGACGCGCTCGAGCACCTGCCCGGCCTTCTCGAGCGGGATCATCGTGTTCTCGAAGGTGGGCATGTCGCGCTTCATCGTGATCGAGCGGATCTCCCTCAGGTGCTCCTCCATGCCGATCTCGAAGGCGGGCTTGTAGTGCTCGTCCGTGATCTCGACGAAGGGCGGCATGCCGAAGGGGAGGGTGCTCGGTTCGAGGAAGGGGTTCGTCATTCCTCCACCATAACCGGCACATGCAAAGATGTCATTGCAAAGATGCTGTTGCAAAGAAACCTTTGCAATGTTATCTTTGCACTATGAGCGAGAACGAGCGTCCTGAGGGGTCGATCCCCGATCGGCAGTTGGACATGGAGAGCCTCAAGGCCCTTGCGCATCCACTGCGGGTGCAGATCTTGGACACGCTCAGCACCTACGGGCAGTTCACCGCGAGCGGGCTCGCGGAGCGCCTGGGGGAGTCGAGCGGAGCGACGAGCTACCACCTGCGCCAGCTCGAGAAGCACGGCTTCGTGCGCGAGGTCGCAGGCAAGGGCACCGGTCGTGAGCGCTGGTGGGAGCGGACGCCCGGGGCGATCAACCTCGACGCCACTCAGCTCGACCAGACGCCGGCGAGCCTCGCCGCGTCGAAGACCATCGTGCGCCAGTGGGCCCGCACTCGCAACGACCTGCTCAACGACTTCCAGGAGCGCGGGTTCGACGTCCTCCCCACCGAGTGGCTGCGCGCGAGCGATGTCTCGACGGTGAATCTGAAGCTCACGCTCGACGACCTCAGGGAGATCTCGGAGGGCTGGACGGAGTTCATCGAGCCGTTCATCCTCCGGCACCGCGGCAAGAACCCGCCGGGCTCGCGGCCTGTCCAGATCCACTTCAACGCCTTCCCCGTCGTCGACGGCGAAGTGACTCCTCACAGCCCCGAGAAGGAGGCCTGAACCCATGATCGAACTGCTCGAAAGGGCACCGGAAATGTCGGTGGTCGACCGTACTTTTGAACCTACGAGAGAGGTGAGAACGATGACTGCAACGTACAACGTGAACGCTCGCCGCGTCCGCGCACACGGGCTTGACCGGGCCGTCATGCGGGTGAGCCTGATGATACTGCTCGCCGCGCGCAGGCACGCCGAGCGGGCCGTCATCGGCTACGAGGAGCACACCCGCTTGCACAACGAGAGCGTGGCCGCGCAGCGCCGCGAGCACGCTGCTGCGACGCTCATCGCGCGCGTGTACTGACAGCGTGCACTGAATCCACAAACCCCCAGCCCCGGTCTCCGCGACCCAAGACTGAGCACACCGGCGTCCTAGCGCTTTCCTCCTGTGCAGAAGTTTCTCGCGAAGGCCGGGGCTGGTTTTGTCCACGCAGCCTGTAGGTGACCTGTGTGCTCACTGGCAAGAGCGTGGCAGGCGAGTTCAGGCCCGCGCGATGGGGCTAGCCTCTCGGGGTGTCTCCCGCCCTCGAACCTGCCCGGTTGAGCCGCCGGCGCCTCAACGGTCGGGCGGTGTCGCACCAGCGCGGCAGGCGCCAAGGCCCCTGGGGCGGAATCATCCGTTTCGTGCTCGCCTCCCTGGCCGTGGTGCTGGCCAGCGTCCTCACCGTCACCGCGGTGGTTGTCGGGGCTACCGCTAGCAACGTCAGACCCGGGGTAACGCTGCTGCAGGCCGACGGCCAGGCCGCCCCCGTGCCGCAGGTGGGGCCCCTGGACGGCGGCGCGAACATCCTTCTGGCGGGCACCGATACCCGAACCGGCCAGGGCGGAGAGTTCAGCACCGATGACCAGCTCGACGGCAGCTCCGGTGCGGGCAGCAATGACGTGACCATGGTGCTGCACATCTCCGCGGATCACAGCAGCGCCGCCGTCATCAGCATCCCCCGCGATCTCGAGGTGCCGGTCCCCGAGTGCCCTGACGGCTCCGGCGGAACCATCGACGCGCAGGACCGCGCGATGTTCAACACCACGCTCGCCGAGGGCGGGCTCTCCTGTGTCGTGCTCACGGCCGAGCAGTTGACGGGGCTGACCATCCAGTACGCGGCGACCATCGACTTCGACGGCGTCATCGCGATGGCGGACGCCGTGGGAGGTGTCACGGTGTGCCTGGATGCGCCGGTGCTCGATCCTTCCGCCGGGCTCGACCTGCCCGCGGGGGAGCAGACGCTGGGCGGGGCGACCGCGCTCGGCTTCGTTCGAACTCGCTACGGAATCGGCGACGGCAGCGACCTCGGCAGGATCAGCAACCAGCAGGTCTTCCTCTCCGCCCTCGTGCGCAAGGTGATGAGTGAGGGCGTGCTCACGAACCCGATCCTGCTGTACCGCCTTGCCAGCACCGCGGCGACGAGCATCCAGGCCTCGGCATCACTGGCGAGCCCCGCGACGATGGTGTCGATGGCCCTCGCGCTGAAGGATATGAGCCTCTCGAACATCGTCTTCCTGCAGTACCCGGCGGTGACCGACCCCGATGACGTCAACCGGGTGGTCCCCGACGACGACGCGGCCAGCGCCCTCATCGCCGCCCTCGCGAGCGATGATCCGCTGCAACTGACCGGAACCCTGGGCGTGGGAGCCACCGCCGGCACAGCCGCTGTGCCGCCAGCCCCGCAGCCGTCGTCAACGCCGTCGGCGGGCGGTGAGGTCCGGGGTCACGGACCCGCCGCCACCCCCGCGCCCGCGGCCGCCCCCGTGGCCCTGCCCTCGAGCATCAACGGCCAGACCGCAGACCAGCCGACCTGCAGCAAGGCGAACGACTAGGCCGGGTCCTCGACGATGACGGCGCCCTCGTGGTCGATCCGGATCACGGTGCCGTCATCGAGCTCGACCACCGGCCGGCCCTCGAGCCAGGTGAGCGTCCAGCGCCAGCCGTCGGTCGACACCCCGGCGAGCTCGCCCTCGACGCTCGCGATCGCCTCGACGACCTCGACCGGCAGCCGCGACGGGGGCTCGTCGCCCACGTTCCAGCGCGTGCCGAGCTGCATCAGGTCTGCTTCTCGTAGGTGACCCAGGTGGTGCGGGTCGCGAGCTTGTCGTAGACGCTCTGGGCGGTCGTGTTGTCCGCGGCCGTGATCCAGCGGAGCTTGCCGCCGCCGTCGGATGCCGCGCGCTCGGCCACAGCGTCGATCAGCGCCGATCCGGCACCGGAGCCGCGGTGCCCGGGCTCCACGTAGAGGTCGTCGAGGTACCACTCGTTGGCCGCGGTGAACGTGTCGGGCAGGGCGCGGTAGTGCGCGAAGCCGTACGCCCGGCCGTCATCGACGGCCACCACGGCCTCCAGGGGCGACTCGGCGTTCATGAGCCAGTGCCACACGCCGTCGAGGACGGCGTCGCTGAACTCGGTCTTGTAGAAGACGCCGTACTCCCGGAAGAGGCGGCGCCACGCGTCCCGATCGCCCTCGTGGATGTCACGCACTTCGGTCACTGTTCCGCCGTTTCCGCGAGCACGATGTCCCGCACCTCGATCGACTCTGACACCACGAACTCTACGCTCGCGATGCGGCCGACGGCCCGGAGGTCGCCGAGGCCGAGCTCCAGGATCGCGGGGCCGGCGATAACCGCGGAGACGACGTCGGTCTTCTGCGACGCCTTCGCGTCGGTCTTGGCGCGACGTATCGAGATGAGGGCCTCGCTCACCGCGCCCAGCAGGCCGGATGGCTCGGCCTCGACTCCGAGGTCGGCGACAGTCGGCCAGCTCGCGGTGTGGATGCTGTCCTCGTGGGTCCAGCTCCACACCTCCTCGGTCGCGAACGGGAGGTACGGCGCGAACAGGCGCAGCAGCACGTCGATCGCGGTGCGCAGTGCCGTCGCCGCGCTCGCCTGCGCCTCGGCGGAGCCCGCTCCGTACGCGCGCTCCTTCACGAGCTCCAGGTAGTCGTCGCAGAAAGTCCAGAAGAACTGCTCAGCTGTCTCGAGCGCCTTAGCGTGGTCGAACTCCTCGAGGGCGGCCGTCGCGATGCTGATGACGCGGCCGAGCTCGGCGAGCATGTCGATGTCGAGCGGCTCGGTGACCGAGCTGGTTGCGCCCGTCGACACCGCCGCCTCCGGGAACGAGTACACGAACTTCGCCGCGTTCAGCACCTTGATCGCCAGGCGGCGCCCGATCTTGATCTGCTTCGGGTTCTGCGGGTCGAACGCCGCGTCCGTGCCCAGGCGCGACGAGGCAGCCCAGTACCGCACCGCGTCGGAGCCGTGCTCGTCGAGCATGCCCTTCGGGGTGACCACGTTGCCCTTGGACTTGGACATCTTCTTGCGGTCCGGGTCGACGATGAAGCCCGAGATCCCGGCGTTCTTCCACGGGATCTGGCCCTCCTCCAGCTCGGCGCGCAGCACCGTGGAGAACAGCCAGGTGCGGATGATGTCCTGGCCCTGGCTGCGCAGGGAGTAGGGGAAGACCAGGCTGAAGAGCTCGGGGTCGGTCACCCAGCCGCCCGCGATCTGCGGGGTGAGCGACGAGGTCGCCCACGTGTCCATGATGTCGAGCTCGCCCACGAAGGTGGTGCCGCGGTCGGCCTCGGTGTAGCCGGGGGGAACGTCGGACGACGGGTCCACCGGAAGGGCGTCCTCGGCCGGGACGATCGGCGCACCCTTCTCGCCGTTCGCGTCGAGCTCGTACCAGACCGGGATCGGCACGCCGAAGAACCGCTGCCGCGAGATGAGCCAGTCGCCCGTGAGGCCCCCCACCCAGTTCTCGTAGCGGATGCGCATGTGCTCGGGGGTGAACCCGATCTGCTGGCCCGCCGCGAGAAGGCGGTCGCGGAGCGCGGCATCCCGAGCGCCGTTCTTGATGTACCACTGGCGCGTGGAGATGATCTCGAGCGGCTTGTCGCCCTTCTCGAAGAACTTCACGGCGTGCGTGATCGGCTTGGGGTCGCCGATCATCTCGCCGGACTCCTTCAGCAGCTCGACCACGCGGGCCTTCGCGCTGAACACGGTCTTGCCCACGAGCTCCTGGTAGACCTCGACGGCGGCGGGGGAGAGCGCCTCGGGCGCGTCGGGCACGATGCGCCCGTCGGCGCCGATGATCGTGCGGTTCGGCAGGTCGAGCTCGCGCCACCACACCACGTCGGTGACGTCGCCGAAGGTGCAGATCATGGCGATGCCCGAGCCCTTGTCCTTCTGGGCGAGGTGGTGCGCGAGCACGGGCACCTCGACCCCGAACAGCGGGGTCGTCAGGGTGGTGCCGAACAGGTGCTGGTAGCGCTCGTCGTCGGGATGCGCGACCAGGGCCACGCACGCGGGCAGCAGCTCGGGGCGGGTGGTCTCGATCTCCACAGTCGACCCGTCGGGCTTGTGGAACGAGACGCGGTGGTAGGCCGCCGGCTGCTCCTTGTCCTCCAGCTCGGCCTGGGCGACCGCGGTGCGGAACGTGATGTCCCACAGCGTCGGCGCGTCCGCCTGGTAGGCCTCGCCGCGCGCGAGGTTGCGCACGAAGGCGCGCTGGGCGGCGAGCTGCGCCTCACGGCCGATGGTGCGGTAGGTGAGGTTCCAGTCGACGCTCAGGCCGAGCTGGCGCCAGAGGTCCTCGAACTGCTTCTCGTCCTCGGCGGTGAGGGTCTCGCACAGCTCGATGAAGTTGCGGCGCGAGATCGGCACCTGGTCGGCCGCCTTCGAGGAGGCATTGTCGCCGCCCTCCAGTGGAGGGGTGAAGGAGGGGTCGTAGGGCAGCGTCGGGTCGCAGCGCACGCCGTAGTAGTTCTGCACGCGGCGCTCGGTGGGCAGGCCGTTGTCGTCCCAGCCCATCGGGTAGAAGATGTCGCGGCCGCGCATCCGCTGGAAGCGCGTGACGAGGTCCATGTGGGTGTAGCTGAACACGTGGCCGATGTGCAGGCTGCCGGAGGCCGTGGGCGGCGGTGTGTCCACGGAGAAGACGTTGCCGCGAGTCGCCGAATCCCGATCGAACCGGTAGGTGCCGTTGGCCTCCCACGCTGGCGACCACTTGCCTTCGAGGCCTTCGAGGGCGGGCTTGTCGGGGATGGCGGCGGGCTGAGTCGACACAGTTGTGCTCCGGTTCGATATGTGCGGCACCGAGTCAGTAGATAGAGGTGCCTGAGTGTGGGTTGTGGTTCGATGGTACCGTGCCAGCCCCCACCCGCCGCGTCGCGATCGACCTCCGCGGCGGTGCACTGGGGCTCGTCGGCATCCGCCCCACGATCGTCATCGAGGGCCGCGCCCAGCCGACCCAGTGGGGCGTCGGCACCTGGCAGCTGCCGGCCGACCGCGACACCGAGGTGCGGGTGTTCCTCTACCGGTTCGGAGTCACCTCGGGCCGCGCATCCGTCACACTCAGACCGACGGATGCCCCGGCGCTGCGCTACCGCGCACCGTGGCTGCCCTTCCTCCGCGGCAGGTTCAGCGCGGGTTGATCGCGCCGAGTCGTCAAAAAGTGCTGCAGATCCTCTGATCTAGAGCACTTTTTGCACTCCGGCGCGGTGCGCCGGGGCTCAGCCCGTCACCTTGATGATCTTGCTGTGCTTGCTGCCGTCCGACCCGACCGCCGTGATCACGTAGGTGTGGCTGCCGTTGCCGCAGGTGTAGGTGAAGGGGCGGTAGCCGTCCGGGAAGTCGTTCGTCGAGTTGCCGCTCGCCGGCAGTGAGTCGCCGAAGAACGGCGACTGCTGGGCGTCGTTGCCGCCCGTGTCGACGCCGAAGTAGACGTAGTTCGCATTCGATGTCGACCACTGGATGGTGATCACCGGGTCGCCGCCCGAGCAGTCCGCGGACGTGGGGTTGATCGTGAAGCTCTCGACAGTGACCTCGGCGCTGGGCGGCGGGGGCGGCGGCGCTTCCGTCTGGGTCGGAGTCGGTGTGGGCGTCGGGGTCGTCGGCGTCGGCGTCGGCGTGGGGGTGGTGGATGCCGACGCGCTCGGCGTGGGCGTCGGCAGGGCGCCGGGCGTCCCGCTGCCCCTGGTGAGGAGCACGATCAGCACGATGAGGACCGCGAGCAGCAGCGCACCGCCGATCGAGGCGAGGATGATGATCAGCCGGCGCGACTTGCGCTCTTCGGCGACCTCTAGCGGAACCGTGGCCGCCGGAGCCTCGAACTTCTCAGTCGGGGCATCGCCCGCGGCATCGAAACGCTGGGTGGGAGTGTCGTCGCTCATTCAGGCCCCTCTGAAGGCTGCGTCCATCGGGGTGGAGTCCCCGAGCGAGGGACAGCCTATGACCATCCCTCGCCCGGCGACAACGGGTAGTGAGCGGTTGTCGCTACTCCGCGATCTCGTCGACGGGGCGCTTCCAGCGCGCGGCGACGAGGGCGGAGACCAGGGTGATGAGCGAGATCGCCCCGAGCACCACGCCCGGGTGCCACCACGCGGCATCCGTCGCGTTCGACAGGCCCTGGGTGACGAGCGGGATGAACCCGGAGATCGTCGCCGCGAAGGCGTACGCGATGGCCATGGCGCTGTAGCGCACCGGGCCGCCGAAGATGTTCGCCATGAGGCCGCCGAGCCCCGCCCACGCGAGCGTGGGGAGGATGCCGCCGATGATCATGGTGCCGACGAGGATCTCGAAGGTCGCGAACTGCAGCAGGTAGTACATCGGGAACGCGATGACGAGCGTGCCGATCGCGCCGATCAGGACGACGCGCGCCGGGCCGATGCGGTTGGCGAGCAGCCCGAAGAGCGGGATGGTCACGAACTGCAGGAGGCTGCCGATCAGGGTGGCGAGCGCGAGATCCGGGTAGGAGAACCCGAGCACGCTTATGCCGTAGCCGATCGTGTACGTGTTCATGAGCGCGTACGAGCCGATGCCGAGTAGCGCCGCCCCGATGGCGACCACGATCGCGACCGGGTACTTGCGGAAGGCCGCCAGCACCGGGATGCGCTCGCGCTTGTCCGCGGCGAGGATCGTCTTGAACACCGGGGTCTCATCGATCGAGATCCGCAGCCAGAGGGAGACGAGCAGAAGCGGGAATGCCACGAGGAACGGGATCCGCCAGCCCCACGCGAGCATGTCCGGCCCGGAGATGACGAGCGGAAGGATGATCAGCAGGGCCGCTGTGATCGTGGTGCCGACAGGGGAGCCCAGCTGCGGCAGCGCGGCGTAGAACCCGCGGCGCTTCGGCTCGACCTGCTCGACGGCGATCAGGATGCCGCCGCTCCACTCGCCACCGAGGGAGAGCCCCTGCACCACCCGCAGCAGCAGGAGCAGCAGGGGCGCCGCCAGGCCGATCGTCGCGAAGTCAGGCAGGAGGCCGATGGCGCCGGTGGCGAGCCCCATCACGGTGATCGTGATGATCAGGGTGCGCTTGCGGCCAATCCGGTCGCCGATGTTGCCGAAGAGGGCGGCACCGATCGGGCGGACCACGAACGCGACGGCGATGGACGCGAACGACGCGAGCAGCCCCGCGGCCGGGTCGAGCTCCGGGAAGAACAGGGCCGGGGCGAAGATCGCGCTGAAGTAGGCGAAGACGTAGAAGTCGAACGATTCGAGGGAGGAGCCGACGAGTGCGGCCCAGACTGCCTTACGGGCCTTGGCGGGCTCGTACTGCGGGGCGGGTACTGCTTCTTTAGTGGTTGGCGCTTTGCCACTGGTGATAGTCACGCTCACAGTCAATCAGCAGAAACGACGATCCATTCCCACTCATTGTTCTAGTTCAGCTATAGTAATTACATGTACCTCTCCGTTGACACCGGCTCCGCGACCCCGCTCTTCGAGCAGCTCGTGGCGGGCATCCGGGAGCAGGTCATCGACGGCTCGCTCAGCCAGGGCGAGCGGCTGCCGGCGGCGCGCGAGCTCGCGGAGTCCCTCGAGGTCAACGTCCACACCGTGCTCCGGGCGTACCAGGTGCTGCGGGACGAGGGGTTCCTCGACCTGCGTCGCGGCAGGGGAGCGGTCGTGGCATCCCGCGCCCGCGACTACGACCAGCTCGGCCGCGACATCGAGCGGGTCGTCGCCGAGGCCAAGAAGCTCGACCTCACCCCCAGCGCACTCACCGCTCTCATCAGGAAGGCCTTCGAATGACCGCTCACGCCCGATCCGTCATCATCGGCGTCATCACCCCGCTGCTCATCGCGCTCGCCGCCCTGATCGCGATGGTCGCGTCGCTGCCCCAGCTCCCCGTGCCCATGGCCGTCCACTGGGGCCCGAGCGGCGCGCCCGACCGGTTCGACAGCCCGGTCAGCGGCTTCGTCATCCTCACGGTCTTCGCCCTCGCGTGGAGCGCCTTCGCCTTTGTGATCGCCCGCCCGCTCGCGGGGCAGGGCTATCCGACCTTCAACCAGCGCCTCGTGCTGGCGATCGGCCCCTTCCTCATCACCCTCATCGGCGTGCTGATGGCGGGCTCCTTCCTCATCCAGCGCGGTGTTCCGGATGCCCGCACCGGCCCGTCCCTCACGCCCACCCTGATCACCGCCGCCGTGGCGGGCCTCGTGCTCGGCGCTGCCGCGTGGTTCGCGCTGCCGAAGCACGCGGCTCCGGCCGAGCCCACCGCCACCGCGCCGGAGGCGCTCGAGCTCGCCCCGGGCGAGCGCGCGGTCTGGACCCGCCACCTGCAGGTCTCGCGGGTGGTCTCCGTGATCCTCGTGGGCGTGCTCGTGATCGCCCTCGTCGGCGGCGGGATCGTCATGTGGCTCGCGGCGCCCCTGTGGGCGTTCGTGCTGTGGGTCGTGCTCTACGCCGTGGTCATCCTCGGCGTCATCGGCACGCTGTCCTGGCGGGTCACCGTCGACGAGCGCGGCTTCGCGGCCCGCTCCGTGCTCGGCTACCCGCGCTTCACCGTGCCGCTCGCCGAGGTCGGCTCGGCGCGCAGCGTCTCCGCCAGCGCCCTCCGCGAGTTCGGCGGGTACGGCGTCCGCTGGGCGGGAAAGGGGCGCTGGGGCGTCATCACGCGCTCGGGCGAGGCCCTCGAGGTGACGCGCGCGAACGGCAGCTCCGTCACGGTCACCGTGTCGCAGGCGGCAACCGGCGCCGCGCTGCTGAACTCCCTGGCCCGTCGCGCATAGAATGGGTTCACAGGCAGTGATCCGCTATCGACGGGGAGCCTCCGGAAGAGCCGCGACAGCGGGGTAGAACCGGAACAGCAGGTTGAGTGGTCCGGAGGTCCGGGCAAGCGGGGTGGTACCGCGGCGGAAGTCGTCCTCGTGCAACAGCATCAGGAGACCACATGCCGTACCCGCAGCACACACCGGATGAGCCCGTCCAGCCGTCGCCGAGCTTTCCCGCGATCGAGAAGCGCGTGCTCGACTACTGGAAGCAGGACGGCACCTTCCAGGCCTCCATCGACCAGCGCGAGGGCGCGCCCGAGTGGGTGTTCTACGACGGCCCGCCGTTCGCCAACGGCCTCCCGCACTACGGCCACCTCCTGACCGGCTACGCGAAGGACCTCTTCCCGCGCTTCCAGACCATGCGCGGCAAGCAGGTGCACCGCCGATTCGGCTGGGACACCCACGGACTGCCCGCGGAGCTCGAGGCGATGCGCCAGCTCGGCATCACCGAGAAGAGCCAGATCGAGGAGATGGGCATCGCGACCTTCAACGCGAAGGCCCGCGAGTCCGTGCTCGAGTACACGAAGGAGTGGGAGGACTACGTCACCCGCCAGGCCCGCTGGGTCGACTTCGAGAACGACTACAAGACGCTCGACGTGAGCTACATGGAATCCGTCATCTGGGCGTTCAAGCAGCTCTACACGAAGGGCCTCGCCTACGAGGGCTACCGGGTGCTGCCGTACTGCTGGCACGACGAGACGCCGCTCTCCAACCACGAGCTGCGCATGGACGACGACGTCTACAAGATGCGCCAGGACCAGTCGGTCACGGTCACCTTCCCGCTCGACGGAGCCAAGGCGGAGAGCCTGGGCCTCACCGCGGTCAAGGCCCTCGCGTGGACGACGACCCCGTGGACCCTCCCGACGAACCTCGCGCTCGCCGTCGGCCCCGGCATCGAGTACGCGGTGGTGCCGTCCGGCCCGCTCGGCGCGGCCGACGGCTCGGCCGCGGGCGTGGCGGAGTTCCTGCTCGCCGCCGACACGGTCGGCGCGTACGCCAAGGAGCTCGGATACGCCTCGGCCGCCGAGGTCGTCGTGAGCCGCACCGTCCTCGGTTCCCAGCTCGAGGGCGTCCGCTATGCGCGGCTGTGGGACTACTACGCCGACACCGAGGAGTGGGGCACGCAGAACGCGTGGCAGATCCTCGTCGCGGACTACGTCGCCACGGGCGAGGGAACCGGGATCGTGCACCAGGCACCCGCGTACGGCGAGGACGACCAGCTCGTGTGCGCTGCGGCGGGCATCCCGGTCATCCTGTCTGTCGACGACGGCGGCAGGTTCCTGCCGAATATCGAGGATGTCGCGGGCCTGCAGGTATTCGACGCCAACAAGCCGCTCACCCAGAAGCTCCGCGCCGACGGGCGCCTCTTCCGGGTCGCGAGCTACGAGCACAGCTACCCCCACTGCTGGCGCTGCCGCAACCCGCTCATCTACAAGGCCGTGTCGAGCTGGTTCGTGAAGGTCCCGGAGTTCCGCGACCGCATGGGCGAGCTCAACCAGGAGATCAACTGGGTTCCGGACAACGTCAAGGACGGCCAGTTCGGCAAGTGGATCGGCAATGCCCGCGACTGGTCGATCAGCCGCAACCGGTACTGGGGCAGCCCCATCCCGGTGTGGAAGAGCGACGACCCCGCCTACCCCCGCGTCGACGTGTACGGCTCGCTCGCGGAGCTCGAGGCCGACTTCGGAACTCTCCCGCTGAATGAGAAGGGGGAGCCCGACCTGCACCGCCCCTTCATCGACGACCTGACGCGCCCGAACCCCGACGACCCCACCGGCCGCTCGACGATGCGGCGCATCGAGGATGTGCTCGACGTGTGGTTCGACTCCGGCTCGATGCCGTTCGCGCAGGTGCACTACCCGTTCGAGAACCAGGAGTTCTTCGAGGCGCACAACCCCGCGGACTTCATCGTCGAGTACATCGGCCAGACCCGCGGCTGGTTCTACCTGCTGCACGTGCTCTCCACCGCCCTCTTCGACCGGCCGGCGTTCACGAACGTCATCAGCCACGGCATCGTTCTCGGCTCCGACGGCCAGAAGATGTCGAAGAGCCTGCGCAACTACCCGGATGTCAACGAGGTCTTCGACCGGGACGGCGCGGACGCGATGCGCTGGTTCCTCATGTCGTCGTCGGTGATCCGCGGCGGCAACCTCGTCGTGACGGAGGAGGGCATCCGGGAGGGAGTCCGGCAGCTGCTGCTCCCGCTGTGGAGCACGTACTACTTCTTCACCCTGTACGCGAACGCCGACGGCTACGAGGCGGCACGGGTCACGGGCACGCCCGACAACGTCCTCGACCGCTACATCCTCGCCAAGACCGGCGAGCTCGTCGACGCGATCACCATCGACCTCGAGAACCTCGACAGCCCGGTCGCCGCCACCAAGCTCCGCGACTTCGCCGACGTCCTGACCAACTGGTACGTGCGCCGCAGCCGCGACCGCTTCTGGCAGGGCGACAAGGATGCCTTCGACACCCTCTTCACCGTGCTCGAGACAGTCACGCGGGTCGCCGCACCGCTCATCCCGCTCGTCGCCGACGAGATGTGGCGCGGCCTCACGGGCGGCCGCAGCGTGCACCTCGAGGACTGGCCGGACGCGAAGCAGTACCCGTACGACCCCGAGCTCGTGGCCGAGATGGACTACGTGCGCGAGATCGCGTCCGCCGGCCTGGCCCTGCGCAAGTCGCGCAACCTGCGCGTGCGGCTGCCGCTGGCGAAGCTCACGGTGGTGACCGCCCGCGCCGACTGGTTCGACGGCGTCGAGGGCATCCTGCGGGACGAGCTCAACGTGAAGGGCGTCACCTTCCTCGGCGCGGCGGACCCGGGCGACTTCGGCATCACTCAGAAGCTCACGGTGAACGCGCGCGCTCTGGGACCGCGCCTGGGCAAGCAGGTTCAGCAGGTGATCCAGGCGGCCAAGGCGGGCAACTGGGTGCAGTCCGGCGCGAGCACCGTGGCCGTCGACGGCATCGACCTGTTCGAGGGCGAGTACGATCTCGAGCTTGAGGCCTCCGACGCGTCCAGCGCGATCGCCTTCCTCGGCGACGGGGGCTTCGTGCTCCTCGACACCGAGCTCACGCCGGCGCTCCTCGCGGAGGGCTTCGCGCGCGATGTCATCCGCTCCATCCAGGACACCCGCAAGGCCGCCGGCCTCGAGGTGAGCGACCGCATCGTCCTCACCATCACGGGCGGCCACAAGGCCGACATCGGCGCGCTCGGCGTCTTCGTCGAGACCATCGCGGCCGAGACGCTCGCGGTCGAGGCGACGTTCACCGAGGCCGCGGACCCCGAAGTCGCCGCGCTTTCGGCGCCGACAGGGACGCAGCGCACGGTGCTGCCTGTCGGGCAGTACTCGAATGCTGGTGTACTTGTCATCGACGTGACGAAGGCGGGAGCAGTAGATGTCTGATCGCGAAGAGTTCGACGAGGCTGACGTTGACGGATCTGGCGAGGGCGATCCCTCGGAGAACCCGCTGGCCGACCTGAGCCCGTTCGCCGACGGCAACGAGGGCACCAACCTCGACGAGGACTCGGACTTCGAGCTCGAGGACGCCGAGTACCAGGAGGACGCCGACCGCGTCTACGCCGAGCTGCTCGCGCGCATCGGCGAAGCCGCGCCGCAGCCGCGCCTCGACGCCACCCGCCGTGCGCTCGAGCTGCTCGGAGATCCGCAGCGGTCGTACCCGATCGTCCATGTCACCGGCACGAACGGCAAGACCTCGACGAGCCGCATGACGGAGAGCATCCTGCGCGCCTACGGCCTCCGCACCGGCCTCATGACCAGCCCGCACCTCGTGCGCGTCAACGAGCGCATCGTCGTGGACGGCCAGCCCATCTCGAACCGCGCGCTCGCCGCCAACTGGGACGACGTCCGCCCGTTCATCGAGCTCGTCGACTCCCAGCTCGAGGCCGAGGGCGAGGAGCCGCTCACCTTCTTCGAGGCGCTCACGGTGCTCGCCTACGCGAGCTTCGCCGACGCGCCCGTCGATGTCGCGGTGATCGAGGTCGGCATGGGCGGCGAGTGGGACTCCACCAACGTCGGCGACGGGCAGGTCGCCGTCTTCGCGCCCATCGCCCTCGACCACACCCAGCGCCTCGGCTCCGCGGTCGCCGAGATCGCCCGCACCAAGGCCGGGATCATCAAGCCCTCCGCCTCGGTCGTCTCGGCAGCCCAGGCTCCGGATGCCCTGGCAGAGCTGGAGCGCGCCGCGGGGCTCACGGAGTCGACCCTCGCGGTGGAGGGCTCGGCGTTCGCGCTGGAGAGCTCCACCGTCGCGGTCGGCGGACAGGTCATCTCCGTCCGCGGCCTCGCCGGCACGTACAACGACCTCTTCCTGCCGCTGTTCGGCGACCACCAGGGCCACAACGCCGCGCTCGCGATCGCGGCCGTTGAGTCGTTCCTCGGCGGGGGCACCCAGCCGCTCGTGGGCGACGTGCTCGCCGAGGGGCTCGCGACCGCGACATCCCCGGGCCGCCTGCAGATCATCGGCACCGAACCGACCGTGCTCGTGGATGCCGCGCACAACCCGCACGGCGCCGCCGCCCTCGCGACCGCCCTCAAGGAGTACTTCACCTTCGACGAGATCACGATCGTGCTGGGCGTGCTGCAGGACAAGGACGCGCGCGGCATCGTCGAGGCGCTCGCTCCCGTGGCGGAGCGCTTCCACGTCACGCAGTCGCAGTCCGAGCGTGCCGTGCCGTACGAGCAGCTCGCCGAGCTCGTGCTCGAGGTCGCCCACGAGGACGCGACCTACCAGTTCGCGAGCTTCGAGCACGCGGTGCAGGATGCCCGGGTCTGGGCCTCACAGGCACCCCGCCGCGCGGTGGTCGTGACCGGCTCTATCACCCTCGTGGGTGAGGCGATCGAGCTCGCGCTCAGCGAGAAGTGGAAGCCGTGAGCCGCCGCGTCCGCAGCACCTCCGAGTCGCTCCTGAGCATCGTGCTCGGGCTCGAGGCGGTCCTCATGTTCTTCGTGACGCTCACCGCGTTCGGCCTCAAGGCCGTGCCGCCCGTGACCGCGTTCGTCGGCGGGGGAGCGCTGATCGTCCTGCTCGTCGTCGTCGCCGGTCTCCTGCGGTTCCGCTGGGGCGTCTGGCTGGGCTGGGTGCTCCAGGCGGTTCTGGTTGCCACGGGCATCCTGCTGCCGGTCATGTACGTGGTCGGGGCGGGCTTCGCCGCGATCTGGGTGTACTGCTTCATCAAGGGCCGGCAGATCGACCGTGCCCGCGCACAACTACAGGAGAACTGACATGTCCGTCGAAGAAACCCTCGTCCTCGTCAAGCCCGACGGTGTCGCCCGCAACCTGACCGGCGAGATCCTGCGCCGCATCGAGGCCAAGGGCTACCAGCTCGTCGACGTGAAGCTCGTGCAGGCCGACCTCGAGCTGCTCGCCGCGCACTACGAGGAGCACCAGGGCAAGCCGTTCTACGAGCCGCTCGTCGAGTTCATGCAGTCGGGGCCGGTTGTCGCGCTGCGCATCGCGGGCAACCGCGTGATCGAGGGCTTCCGCGCGCTCGCCGGCACGACCGACCCCACGACGGCGGCGCCCGGCACGATCCGCGGCGACCTCGGCCGCGACTGGGGCCTCAAGGTGCAGCAGAACCTGGTGCACGGCAGCGACTCGCCCGAGTCAGCGGCCCGTGAGCTCGCTCTCTGGTTCTAGGGCGCACCAGCGGGTTGAGTAAGGCGCTCTGGCGCCTGTATCGAAACCTCAGGTCCGGTTTCGATTCGGTCGCGGGTTGAGTAAGGCGCTCTGGCGCCTGTATCGAAACCTCACGTCCGGTTTCGATACGGCCGCGGGTTGAGTAAGGCGCTCTGGCGCCTGTATCGAAACCTCACGTCAGGTTTCGATACGGTCGCGGGCGGCCTACTCAACCAGCGCTAGACGACCAGCGTCGCGAGCACGTCGAGGCGCACCTGCGCGACGACCGCGATGATCAGGTACCCGACGATCGTGATGACCGGCACCCACGAGTACAGGCGCGCGCCCAGCGGCTGCAGCCCCTGGCCGAGGCGGCCGGCGCGGGCGTTGGCGAGCGTGAGCGTCCAGAACAGCGGAATCGTCACGGACCAGACGAGCATGCACCAGGGGCACAGGGTGCCGAGGTTGAAGATGCTCTGGTAGGCGAGCCACAGGCAGAACGCGAACGCTCCGAGCACGCCCGCGTTGAAGGCTATCCAGAACCAGCGGGCGAAGGATGCCCCGGCCAGCAGTGCCACGCCGACGGCGATCGGGGCGACGAACCCGCCGAGGCCGAGGAGCGGGTTGGGGAACCCCAGAACGGCGCCCTGCCACGAGCCGAGGTTGACCCCGCACTGCACGAGCACGCTGAAGTTGCAGTCGAGATCGGCCTGCGGGTTCTCGAGCACGGCGATCTTGTCGAGGGTGAGCGCGAACGACGCGTACCAGCCGATGACCCCCGTGACGATGAGTACGAGGGCGAGGGAGAGAGGGCGTTTCGAGGCGACCGCGTCAGTCATGGTCGGATTATTGCACGCGCCGAAAACGAGCCTCACAGGGAATGCGTGCGATAATGACAAGCAGTCAGTCGAGCCGCGCTCGACACGACACCAAACAGTGCTTTCCGGGCTGGACCTGCAACGAACACGCAGGGCTGAACCGGACCGAAGCCGGATAGCCAGTTCCGGAATATTGCTGTGACAGAGCAGGCACGCGTGAGCCAACGCCCATGAGGGGCGCAGAGCCCGTGTGCAGACCTGAAGGATTAGTAGCGGTGCCGCCGACAAGGCGGGATAGCGCACGAGAGAGTACCCGGTGGGTGGCGCGGTTGCCCATCCGGGCTAGGAGTACACCAGCAATGGTGAATAACGACGAGAATCCGAAGAAGAGAAGCCGTCTGTTCGGCGGACGCAAGGCAGCTGCCCCGGATGCCCCGGCACCCGTAGCGGAGCCGGTAGAGGCCCCCGCCGAGGTGGTCGAGCCGCCGAAGGCCACGCGCACCCGGGCCCCGAAGGCCGCAGCTCCCGCGAAGAGCGCGGCCGACCACGTGAACGCCGGCGGAGCCGCGCTGCCCGAGGCCGCCGAGTCCGCGGAGGCAGCTGTTGCCCCGGAGGCCGCCCAGGCCCCGAAGCGGCGCAGTGCTCCGAAGAAGCCCGCCGCCGAGGCATCCGCCACCGAGTCCTCGCTGCCCGTCGTGGAGACGAAGGCGCCCGTGCGCCCGACCACCTCTCTGCTGTTCCAGGCTCCCGACCTTCCCCCGCTGCCCCCCGTCCGCGCACCGCGCGGCGGCGGCAACGGCCCCGCGCTCGACCTGCCCGACGAGGCCGGCACCGTGCGCCGCCGCTCGCGCCGCCGGCCCGGCGAGGAGTCGCGCCCCGGCGACGAGGCGCCCAACACCGTCGTGCGGGTGCGCCAGCCGCGCCCCGAGCCTGTGCTCAGCAACGAGCCGACTCGCGTCAAGGGCTCCACGCGCCTCGAGGCCAAGAAGCAGCGCCGCCGTGACGGCCGCGATGCCGGTCGCCGTCGTCCGGTCGTGACCGAGAGCGAGTTCCTCGCCCGCCGCGAGAGCGTCGACCGCGTCATGGTCGTGCGCTCGAAGTTCGACCGCATCCAGATCGCCGTTCTCGAGGACGGCGTGCTCGTCGAGCACTACGTCGCCAAGTCGCAGGACGCGAGCCTCATCGGCAACGTCTACCTCGGTCGCGTGCAGAACGTGCTGCCCTCCATGGAGGCGGCCTTCGTCGACATCGGCCGCGGCCGCAACGCCGTGCTGTACTCCGGCGAGGTCGACTGGGATGCCGCGGCGCTCGACAGCGACGGCAAGAACCAGGCCCGTCGCATCGAGCTCGCGCTCAAGCCCGGCGACCGCGTGCTCGTCCAGGTCACCAAGGACCCGGTCGGCCACAAGGGCGCCCGCCTCACCTCGCAGGTCTCCCTGCCCGGCCGCTACCTCGTGTACGTGCCGAACGGCTCCATGTCCGGGATCAGCCGCAAGCTGCCGGACACCGAGCGCGCCCGCCTCAAGAAGATCCTCAAGGAGGTGCTGCCCGAGAACGTGGGCGTGATCGTGCGCACCGCCGCCGAGGGTGCCACCGAGGAGCAGCTGACACTCGACGTCCAGCGCCTCACCAACCAGTGGGCCGAGATCAGCCGCCTGGTCGAGTCGCAGCAGGCGCCCGCGCTCCTGCACTCGGAGCCGGACCTGCTCATCAAGATCGTGCGCGACGTCTTCAACGAGGACTTCCAGAAGCTCGTCATCGAGGGTGACGACGCGCGCCAGACCATCGAGAGCTACCTGCGCGGTGTCGCGCCCGACCTGCTTGACCGGCTCGCGAGCTACGAGGGCAACAACGACTCGTTCGACGAGTTCCGCGTCAGCGAGCAGATCGAGAAGGCCCTCGACCGCAAGGTGTGGCTGCCCTCCGGCGGCTCCCTCGTGATCGACCGCACCGAGGCCATGACCGTCGTCGACGTCAACACCGGCAAGTTCGTCGGCTCGGGCGGCAACCTCGAGGAGACGGTGACCAAGAACAACCTCGAGGCCGCCGAGGAGATCGTCCGCCAGCTGCGCCTGCGCGACATCGGCGGCATCATCGTCGTCGACTTCATCGACATGGTGCTCGAGTCGAACCGCGACCTCGTGCTCCGCCGCCTGGTGGAGTGCCTGAGCCGCGACCGGACGAAGCACCAGGTCGCTGAGGTCACCTCGCTCGGCCTCGTGCAGATGACGCGCAAGAAGCTCGGCCTCGGCCTGCTCGAGACGTTCAGCGAGCCCTGCGAGGTGTGCTCGGGCCGCGGCATCATCGTGCACCACGACCCCGTGACCAAGCACCGCCAGCAGCAGCAGACCGCGCAGCCCGAGACGAGCGGCGGCGGCCGTCGTGGCCGCAACCGCGGCGGCAACGGCGGCGGGGGAGCGCAGGCCCCGTCAAACAACGTCAAGAACGGCGTCGGTTCCACGGGCACGCACGCGATCACCGAGGACGTGCGCAACGCACTCGCCCGGGTCGCCGCGAGCACCGTTCACACCACCGAGATCCCGGTCCAGGAGGCCGCGCCGAGCCAGGCGGAGGAGGCGACTGTCGCCGCCGCCGAGGCCGCTGTCGCGATCCTCGACATCCCCGTGACGAAGGCACCGCGCCAGCCCCGGAAGATCTCGACGCACGACGCCGAGCAGATCCTCGACTCCGTGCTCGACGCGCTGCCCGAGCCGAAGCAGCCCGGCCAGGGCCGCTCGCGCGGGTCGCGCCGGGTCTCGTCGCCGATCATCACCACGGACAACCAGTAGGGGCAGGTTGAGTAGGCCGCCCGCGGCCGTATTGAATCCCGGTTTCGATACGACCCTGGCGGGCCTACTCACCTCACCCAGTTCCACCGTTTAGGCTTCCCCCGTGGAATCCGGCGTACTCGAGCACGAGCATGTCCACGCCCCCGCGCGCAGCCCCCGCCGGTTCGTCTGGCTGGGCATCGGCGTCGTCGGGATAGCGGGGCTCCTGGGCATCCGGGCGATCCTCGAAGGCAGCGGTTTCTCGCTGCCGAACGAGGCGCAGGACCTGCTCACCCTGAGCATCAGCGTGGTCATCGAGTCGCTGCCGTTCGTCATCCTCGGTATCCTCCTGTCGATCGTGGTGCAGGTCTGGCTGCCCGACGGCATCCTGATGAAGTACCTGCCGCGCAACCCGGTGCTGCGGCGGCTCTGCATCTCGATGTTCGGGATCTTCCTGCCGGTGTGCGAGTGCGGCAACGTGCCACTCGCCCGCGGTCTGATCGTCGGCGGCTTCACGGTGCCCGAGTCGATGACCTTCCTGCTCGCCGCCCCGATCGTCAACCCGATCACGATCATCACCACCCACCAGGCCTTCGGCTTCGACGACGGCATCCTCGTGGCCCGCCTGCTCGGCGGTCTCGCCGTCGCGAACATCATCGGCTGGCTGTTCAGCCTCCACCCGCGGCAGGATGACCTGCTCACGTCCGGCTTCGCGGCCGAGTGCCGGCGCCCCGCCGCCGAGCACGGCCACTCACGGGCGAGCAAGAGCGTGGACATCTTCATCCGCGAGGCCAGCGTCATCATGCCGGCGCTCTTCATCGGCGCCCTCGTCGCGGGTGCCATCCAAGTGGCGGTGCCGCGCGACGTGCTCGTGGCGCTCGGCAGCAACCCGCTGTGGTCGATCCTCGCGATGATGGTGCTCGCGTTCGTGATCGCGGTGTGCTCCAACGTCGACGCGTTCTTCATCCTCCCGTTCGCGAACACCTTCATGCCGGGGTCGATCGCGACCTTCCTCGTGTTCGGGCCGATCATCGACATCAAGATGCTCGCGATCCTGCGCACGACGTTCACGACGAGGGTGCTCGTGCAGCTGACCGTGGTGGTGGGGCTGCTGAGCGCGCTCGTCGGGGTGGTGGTGAACTATGTGGCCTAGGGTTCAGCGCTGGCGCGGAGTGGTCCTCATCGCGATCGCCGTGGTGGCGACGATCTGGCTCTCCTTCGACAACCAGCTCGTGCTCTACATCCACCCCCGCTACATCGTGTTCACGCTGATCATGGGCGTCCTCGCGCTCGGCCTGGTGGTCGCGAGCCTCGTCGTGCGCACCCACCCGGAGGACGAGGAGGAGCCCGGCCGGCGAGGGAAGGCGCTCTCGAGCATCGGGCTGGGCGTGGCGGCCCTGATCGCGGTGGCCATGGTGGTCGTCCCGCCGGCGACCCTCACGAGCGCGACCGCGAGCCAGCGCGACATCAACAGCACCACGCTCGGCACGGAGACGCAGTCGCTGAGTGCTGCGGACGCGGCATCCACTTCTACGTTCACGACCTTCACCGTGGTCGACTGGGCGTCCCTGCTGCGCCAGACGAGCGACCTGACGTTCTACCAGGGCAAGCCGGTCGACGTGGTGGGCTTCATCACGCCGGATCCGGACGACCCGGCCAACATGTTCTACGTCTCCCGGTTCGTGGTCACCTGCTGCGCCGTCGATGCGCAGCCCACGGGCATCCCGGTCTTCCTCGCCAACTGGCAGGACACCTACGCCGTCGACGACTGGATCGAGGCGACCGGCCAGTTCGGCACCAACCCCAGCACGTCGAGCAAGCAGTCGATCGCGCTGCACCCCGACGCCGTCACGAAAGTGGACCAGCCGAGTGAGCCCTACCTCTACTGAGGGCGCGGCCTTCCGCCGAGCCCTCGCGCTCACGGTCGGCGCCCTCGTGCTGCTCTGCGGGCTGTTCCTCGTGCTCGGCTACCTGCAGGGGCCGAAGCTCTCCAGCGCCCAGGTCGACACCAAGGGCGTCGTGGAGCAGAGCGGGCAGCAGGTACGGCTGTTCGCCAACCAGGCGGTCGCGCAGGTGAAGCACTCGCAGGTATCGGTGGAGCCGGCCACCGGATTCACCGTCGCCACCCAGGGCGACATCATCGCCGTGCAGTTCGACTCGCGACTCAAGTACGCCACCGACTACCGGGTGACCGTCGACGGGGTCACGAGCGTGTACCTCGCACAGCCCGCCACGATCAGCTACCAGTTCACGACGGACTCGCCCAAGCTCCACTACCTGGACCGGGGCGAGACCACGGACGACATCGTCACCACCGGCCTGCGCGGCTCAGACCGCCAGATCATCTACTCGACGCCGCACATCCAGGACTTCGCGGTGCTCGACCAGTTCCTCGCCGTCGTCACCCTGGGGGACGACCGCACCAGCTCGCTCACGTTCGTCAACACCGACACCTCGGTCGTCGAGAAAGTGCGGCTGCCCGACACCGGGTCGATCTCCGCCCTGGATGCCTCGGCCGCGGGCAACACTCTCGGCTTCACCCTCACGAGCGCCCAGGCCGGCCTCGGTCAGAAGAACAACTCGACCCTCTACACGATCGACCTCACCGCGGGGCGCGCCGCCAACCCGGTCCTCGGACTCGACGGGAAGCCGATCGACGTGCTCGGCTGGCAGTTCCTCCCCGGCACCGGAACTCTGCTCGCCCTCACCTTCCAGCGCAGCCTCCTGCTGATCGACCCCGCCACGGGCGCCATCACCCCGCTGGGGCAGTTCCTGAGCTTCGACAAGGTCGCCGTCGATGGGCGCAGCGTCACCATGACCGACTCGTTCGGCGAGGTGTCCCTCGAGCTCGCGACAGGGGAGGTGACTCGGCTCCAGCCCTCGCCCGTCGACGGCAAGAAGGCCTTCCAGGGCGCGACCGCGACGCTGCCCGACGGCGGCCGCATCCAGAAGGTCGTCGTGCCCGACCCCACCGGCCGGCGGTTCAGCAGCCTCCTCGTCTACGACGACGGCGCCACCTCCCGCGTGCTGTACCAGACGCCCGACGACGGCGGTAGCATCAGCGACTTCACCGTGTCGCCCAACGGGCAGTACGTGGCAATTGAGACGGTTCCGGATGCCTCGGCCAGCGTCTCCGACGGGTACTACTACAACGCCCGGTCGACGTCGGTGACGACGGTGCTCGTGGACGTGGAGTCGGGGGCGCAGACGCGGTCGGTCGAAGGGTTCGCGCTGCGCTGGTAGGCCCGGGGGCGCCACGCCCTTCCTCGGCCCATGCGGAGGTTTCGGGCAC